>NZ_JAMYLI010000002.1:0-316989 GCF_040317955.1 Mesorhizobium sp. M1342
GCTGGTCGCGCTTCTTCCTGCGCGGCTGCTGTTCCTCGGCTGGAGCGGCCTGTTCGGCCGGCGCCTGCTCGGTCTGCTGCTGCTGGTCGCGCTTCTTCCTGCGCGGCTGCTGTTCCTCGGCTGGAGCGGCCTGTTCGGCCGGCGCCTGCTCGGTCTGCTGCTGCTGGTCGCGCTTCTTCCGGCGTGGCTGCTGTTCCTCGGCGGGCTGCTCGCTCTGGGCAGGCGCGGCCTGCTGTTCAGGCTCGGCCTTCTTGCGCTCGCGCTTCTGTTCGGGTTCCGCCTGCTGCTTTTGTGCGCAGCCTTCGGCCGCTTCGCCTTCGGCGCATGCTGCTTGCGCCAGGATGAATGGGGCTGCCGTGCGCTGGGCAAGGCCGGACGCGACACTTCCCTGAAGCGGGAACGCGCCCAACGGCGCGGATGCCATCAACAGGCCAAGTGCCGTGCCTGCCAGAATCCGTGGTTGGCGTTTCATCGAAATTCTCCTTGTGGGGTCCCATCCTTGCCGAAACCGATCTTGTGCCGATTGGTTCCAGTCTGGCACGGATAGAGGCCGTACGGGGCGATTGACCGACCTTTTGAAGGCAACTTCATGTCATTCACCTGGCGATAGCCGCAATTGCGACCATTGCCGCGCTTGACCTTGCCCGCGGCTGGGGCCACATGCCGGAAATGGAAACGCCATTCTGGAAAACCAAGGCGCTGGAGGCGATGAGCCCGGCCGAGTGGGAATCGCTGTGCGACGGCTGCGGTAAATGCTGCCTGTCAAAGCTCGAGGACGAGGACACCGGCGAGATCTACTGGACCAGCGTCGGCTGTCGGCTGTTCGACGCCGACACCTGCCGCTGTTCGGACTACGTCAACCGGCTGGCGCGCGTTCCCGACTGCGTCGGGCTAACGCCACAGAATGTGCGAACCATCAGTTGGCTGCCCAGCACCTGCGCCTATCGGCTGGTGGCCGAGGGCCGCGACCTCTACTGGTGGCACCGGCTGGTGTCGGGCAGCGCCGAGACCGTGCATGAAGCCGGCATCTCGATGCGCGGCCGGGTCAAGGCGAGCGAAACCGATCTTGCCGAGCCGGAAGACTATTTTGACTATGTGCTGGACGAGGAGCCGTAGGACCAGCGACGGTGAGCAGGAGCCTCCCGTTCGAATGCATTCGGCCAATCAGCGGGGTCGGAACCGGGGCGTCGAGTCAGACGTTCTGGCCTTCACCAAGGGCTGGGGACGACGGCAAATGGCCGGAACTTTCCTTCTTCCCGCCATATGAACCGGAGATGAACGGCAGGTTCGTAAAGAGTTCAGACAGGCAAGCGCATTCTCCCCCTCATCGGTTCACAAGGGGCGAAGGCCCGCAAAAGGAGAGAAGACGATGTTCAACACGATCAAGACGGCAGCCCTTTCGGCCCTGGTCGGTCTCGGCACGCTGGCGGCTGTTCCCGCTCACGCCGACAGCCTTTACCTCGGCTTCGGCAACAACAACGACCCGCGTTTCGGCGTCTATACCGGTGACGACGGTTATCGCCATCGCCGTGACGAGCGCCGTGGCGACTGGCGCCGTGGCTGCTCGCCGGACCGCGCCCTCGACAAGGCCGAACGCATGGGTCTGCGCCGTGCCCGCATCGTCGACGTCAGCCGTCGTACGGTGAAGGTGATGGGCCGCCAGGACGGCGACCGCGTCGTCGTCGTGTTCGCCAATGAGCGCGGCTGCCCCGTCATCTATCGCTAAGGCCGGCTTTGGCGGATCATAGAGGCATGATCGTCTGCGAGGATCAGCCGGGAGACACGACCTTCAGTGAAGGTCGGTCTGGCAGCATGATCTCCTACCAAGATCAGCCGGGACTAGCCGAGCCCCTTTCCGTTTGAAGGGTGTGGCTCGAAAAAACCCCGCGGGAGCAATCCCGCGGGGTTTTTCATGCACGCTATTGGCTGATGATTGCCGTGGTCAGGCTCAGCCACGGATCGTCAGAGCCGCCTACTTCAGTTCGAAGGTGACGGTGACCTGCACATTGTAGGCGTTCTCACCGGCTTGCACCGGAGCCGCAACACCGGCCGCGGCGTCGAAGGCCTTGGCGTTGATCGGCATTGGCGTCGGCGCCATGTTCTGATCGGTGATCTCGAGCACGCGACCGAGGCTGACGCCGGCGGCCTGGGCCAGCGTCTTGGCCTTGGCCATGGCGTTGGCGACCGCCTTCTTGCGCGCCTCGGTGACCGTGGCCGCCGGGTTGTCATTGGTGAAGGCGATGCCGCCGCCCTGGTTGACGCCGAGCGACACTGCCTTGTCGAGGATCTCGCCGGTCTTGTCGACATCGCGCACCCGCACCGAAAGCGTGTTGGTCACCTGATAGGCGACGAGTTCGGCTTCCTGGCTGCCGTCCGGCTTGTTGGTGTAGTTGTAGCGCGGGTTGATCTGGATGCCGGCGGTCTGCAGGTCGCGGTCCTGGATGCCGGCCGACTTCATCGCCGCGATCACGGCGGCCATGGCGTCATTGTTGGCATCGAGCGCCGCGCGCGCGGTCTTGGCCTCGCGCATGACGCTCAGCGTCAGGACCGCCAGATCAGGCGCGACGGTTGCTTCGCCTTCGCCTGACACGATGATGCGGGGTGGCGTCGGCAAATCGGTGGCTCCAGCCATCGCCGGAAAAGCGATTGCAGCGGCGAGCGCGAAAGGCAAAAGGTGTCTGGTCATGAAAATCTCCTTGGTCTGCGATCAAGTCGCAGAGGTCGCGTAGAGCGCGATTATGGGTTGATTTGGGCGATCTCCGTAAGCCCGTCGGGAAAGCCTTGTGCCGCGACGGGAAAAACATTAATCCAGCCGGCGTGGGGCCTGTAGCTCAATGGTTAGAGCCGGCGGCTCATAACCGCTTGGTTGGGGGTTCGAGTCCCTCCGGGCCCACCATCCAGTCCACCCCATTTCCGGGGTTTCCATCCGTCTCAGAATAGCTCCGACATTTCCTTGCGTTAGCGCCCGGTAGCGGGCAACACTTGGCTGAGACGACGCAGTGAGCGCCCAAAACACCTGACTTTTGGCCATCCGTCTCTGTCGGGTTAATTCCGTAGCCAAGTGTTTCGCGAAGGGATGGTTGGCTGAACGGCCAGATGCATGCCGGATGGTTAGAGGCCGAGGAGTGAGGCCTGGTCAGCCCAGGCAAGGGGGAGGTCCGACAATCGGGACAGCCGGTGCGCCGTTAGTTCAATAGGTTGATCACCTGCAACGATGTTG
Organism: Mesorhizobium sp. M1342; assembly: GCF_040317955.1. Taxonomy (NCBI): domain Bacteria; kingdom Pseudomonadati; phylum Pseudomonadota; class Alphaproteobacteria; order Hyphomicrobiales; family Phyllobacteriaceae; genus Mesorhizobium; species Mesorhizobium sp. M1342. The sequence continues at coordinate 3,221 of NZ_JAMYLI010000002.1, forward strand.
GCCGCAATTTTCGGAGAGAGGAAAGCGAAGGGCAGGAGGCGGCTGACCTCGGATGTATCGGTGCCGTTGAGCATGGCAACGTCGGTGAGGCTGCGGCCGGCTCCATCTGTAAGTTGGCCGAGATACAGGTGGGCGCGGCGCAGAAGATCGATTAAGGCGGCATCGGGTGCCCGGCTGATGTTAGGGCCGTCGGTAAGCACGATACGTGTTTCGACGCCGCGACGCCTCATTCCGATTGGGCATTCGATGGAAGTTATCTGGGCGCCCTCGTTTGGTGGCAGCGCCCGGTCGAGAAGCAATTCTGATAGCGAGCGGCGATCCAGCTCGATGGTCAATAACCCAAGCTTGAGGGTGATCCTGCGAACGATCTTTTGGAGCAGAGATCGCTGCGCATCCGTAGTGCCTGAAGCCCAACACGACCGCATCTTGTCAGCTCGCCGCATCGCAGACTGGATTTCGCCAGCGTCTGCACATTGCCGAATCCAATCAGACATTTGGGCTTGATCGCTGAGAAACCGATTCAGGCGATGCTCAACAACTGATTCAAGTGCGGGTGCCGGAAGACGCCAGCCCTCGGAACCTTTCCTGCGTTCATCGACGAACTGCTTTGAGACATAGTAGCGGTAGCGAACACCTTGCTTGTTGGCATGAACCGATCGCAGTTTCTCGCCGGCTTCATCAAAGAGCAGACCGGAGAGTAGATGCGGTTGCGTGACATTGGAATCGCTTCGCCGCCGCGGCGCCTGCGAGGCGAGAAGTGCCTGGGCCTCTTCGAACATGGCTGACGTGACAATCGGCTCGTGCTCTCCATCGTAGACCTGATCCTTGTGCCTGATCTTGCCGACGTAGATCGGGTTCGAAAGAAGGTGATAGAGATTGCCGCGACCAAACGGCATGGTGACGGCAACTGATCCGTCTTTGCGCTGTCGCGATCGTGTCGAGGGTCCCTCGCTCGCAGCCTCATCAACGAGATCCCGGACCGACTTCAGGATGAGATAGCGAGCGAATAGGTGTCTGACTGTTTGCGCCTCGGTTTCGTCAATCACCAGTTTGCGGTTATCGACGCGATAGCCAAGCGGCACGACGCCGCCCATCCACATACCTTTCTTCTTCGACGCGGCAATCTTGTCGCGTATACGTTCGGCTGTAACCTCTCGCTCGAACTGAGCGAAGGACAAAAGTACGTTGAGCGTGAGCCTGCCCATTGAGGTCGTGGTGTTGAACTGCTGCGTGACTGACACGAAGGAGACGGAACTGGCGTCGAAGATTTCAACGATCTTGGAAAAATCCATCAGCGACCGGGTGAGGCGATCGATCTTGTAGACGACCACCACATCGACTTTCTTGTCCCGGATGTCCTGCAGGAGACGCTTCAGGGCAGGGCGCTCCATGGTGCCGCCCGAGATACCGCCGTCGTCATAGTGGTTTGGCACGAGCTTCCAGCCTAGACCGGCCTGTGATGCAATGAAGGCCGCACAAGCTTCGCGCTGAGCATCGAGCGAATTGAACTCCTGTTCCAATCCCTCTTCAGTCGACTTGCGAGTGTAGATGGCACAGTTGAGGCGGGTCATCGTCATAGGCTAAAGAACCTTGGGCCGGACCAATGGGCGCCGGTAATCCGGCGGGCGACAGCCGAAAGCGATCCGTACGTCTTTCCGTCAAGCACAAAGCCGTCGTCAACGACTTCGACGATATGCATCCGGCCATTCCACTCCCGCATCAGGCGGGAGCCGGCTTTGGGTGGAATAGATCGCGGCGGCGACGCCTCTACCTTGTCCGATGACCCTGGCCGGACTGATGGAACTCCGTCCCAATCCGACCCAGTATTGCCCGGTTGGATAGCATTCACGTTGATCCGACGCGCGTTGCCTGTCCCGAGTATTTTCTTGACGGTTGAAGGCAAACCGCCCAAGCGCTTGGCTTGGAGATGCCAGGCTGCCGACCGCTCAAGCAGCCCACGTTTGATCCCTTTGGGCGGCGAGCAGCCATAGGCCTTTGTCCAGGCTGCTGTGAGTTCATCGCGCGTGAGATCGCCGACCTCGGCGATCTCATTCTCCAAATCGGCTCGCTTGCGCATCAAGGTCAACCGGCGGTCTTTGCCTCGACAATGCGATATCGCCGTTGTCCGTCCTTGCCGGTTTCGCTGAGCAGTTCGTGGCCAAGTTTCTTCTTGATGGTACCGGAAAGGAAGCCCCGCACCGAGTGCGCCTGCCATCCCGTCGCATCCCTCAAGACTTGGATGGTGACACCCTTGGCCGACTTCAGCTTCTTGAGGACGATGTCGGTTTTGGTAGGTGTTACGGGAGCTTCGTCCTTTGCCTTCTTGACGATCACCGAGACGGTCACACCGGACTTCTCGCGCAGCTTCCGGGTTGGGGTGCTGTTGTCGAGGCTGGCCGCCGTCTCGCCTGCTTCGGTGTTGTCGGCCTTGGCGGTCGTGGTATTGAGGATAGCCATTTCAGATCTCCATCAGTTATAAGCTCGGACCATTCCGGCGCTTGTACTGGCCGAAGCCCGCTGTCCGGCGGGCTGGAGATTCTGCTCGGCTTTTCTTAGTTGGCCACTTCTCTGCGGTGCTGAACCAACCAATGCTTGCTGCGACAATGAAGTCCAGTCCAATGTTGGAGGCTACGGTTTTCCAATAAATGCTACCTACCGCTTCTGATGTGCGCCGCCGCAGCGCGCTAGCCGCTCTAGAGAGATAGCCGGTGGCCGGCGCTGGCCAATTAAAAAGCAGGCGCCGCTACTTTATAGATTCTTTGTAGTTTTGCTCTGTATATTCTATGTTTCCGGCTTTCGGCTCATTCGGGGTATTCAGGCGATGGCACAAAAATCCTCTGCGCTCAAATTTGTCTCCGCAATAGATCAGTTAGAATGGACAACGCCTATTGAGAATGTCTCTAGGTCGACTGACGAATTGGTCATCGGTCTAGTAGGAGCTGTCGGTGCAGGAGTCTCAAAGACAGCAGCGGAGCTTAAGCTTACATTGGAAAGAGAATATGGGTATGTCGTCGACATCGTAAAAGCGAGCGATATTATTCGCGAGAACGCTGGAAAAACGGCCACGACTTCTCCGGCTACAGAGGGATCGGAGCGGATTAAGCAACTCCAAGCAATTGGAACGGAACTCAGAGAAAAATACGGCGAAGCCTACATTGCTGCAAAGGCAATTGAAAAGATTGCCATTCAGAGAAAAACCAGCGATGGATATGACGAAAGCACACAGGTTCCGCAGCCAAAACGTCTCAGGCAAGCAACCATCATAGATTCTCTTAAGCACCCTAAAGAGACGACGCTCCTCAGAGATGTCTATGGCGGAATTTATTGGCAGTTCACCGTTTTTGCCCCTGAGGCGATTCGAGAAGCGCGACTAAGCAATATCGGTATTGCTAAGGATGAGCTCCCTGGTATTTTTACAAGAGATGAGAACGATAAAGAGGGAGATCACGGTCAAAAAGTGAGCAAGACCGCGTACCTGTCAGATTTTTTTGTTCGGAATGATGGAGAGAACGATGTTCGCCTAATTTCAGTATTGAAAAGATACGTAGAGGTTGTATTCAATATTTCTGTACACACGCCAAATACCGATGAAGCTGGAATGTATGCGGCCGTGTCAGCAGCTAGCAAGTCTGCGTGCCTGTCACGACAAGTTGGCGCGGCTATCTACTCAGCCGGCGGGGAGCTGATAAGCGTAGGCTGGAACGACGTGCCAAAAGCGCTAGGCGGTCTGTACTCTGCAGACGACGGGGACGATGACCATCGTTGCTATCTCTGGGGCGGCAAGCTCTGCCACAACGATCGCAAAAAAGAAGAGCTCTATGACAAGATATTCAAAAAGCTCGCTGCTGAGGGCTTGCTTGCCAGTGGTGTCGACAAAATTAAGCTGCGATCCGCGCTCGTGGCGACACCAGTGAAGGACCTCATTGAGTACAGCCGGTCCATTCATGCGGAAATGGAAGCGATAGTTTCGGCGGGCCGAACGGGGAAGACTGGCATGGTCGGAGGTACTCTTTATACGACAACGTTCCCTTGTCACAACTGTGCGAGGCACATCGTTGCCGCTGGCATATCGAAAGTGTTTTACGTGGAGCCTTACGCGAAAAGCCTTGCTTTAGAGCTTCATAGCGATGCCATAAGCATGGTCGAGGGCGACACCAAGAAGGTGGCATTCCTTCAGTATGAAGGTGTCGGCCCAGACAGCGTGCTCAAACTGTTCCATCATGGAGTCGAAAGAAAAATTGATGGTAGAGCGCGAGTCCAGGATAAAAAAACTGCGATTCCTGTGCTACCCCCTCCTATGGACGGATTCACAACGCACGAAAAACGCGTTATCGAACGTCTTGAGAACGTTGAAAGCCAATCTGTCGGCGGGGGAGCAGGATGACGCGCACGGGTAAGGGTCCACAACGCGAATTCCTGTATGTTTTCGACTCGAAAGCTTCGCGCGCGCAGTCAAGCGCCGAAAATAAGGAAACTGATCGCTCCGTGACGGGCCGACGTTCGTTAGTTTCCAACGAAGAGGCAAAGGCGGTGCGTGAAAAGCTAATTGCCGAGCTAAAAAAGTTCGGATGTTAAGCTAACGCTCGGCACCTTTTGCTAATTCGGCTACCGCGATTCTCCAATTGCGGCTTTGTGCACACCCTTGGGGTAAGCAACCGGTGCGGTGCTGATCGATGTACCGGCCAACAGCGGGCCGGCCCTTTGCAAAAGCCGTTTACCTGGCGACCCATCAAGGATTTAGCTATCGGGGTTGCGCGGCTGATTTGCCTGAGTCTTCGCACCATTCGACAACCCCGCCGCGTATCCAGAAATGGGCGTGCGATCCCGCCGTCTGCCAGACGGACGGGTGGATAGTCGGCCGGTCGGCCCAATCACGCGTGAGCCGCCAGTGCGGTCGGCGACTGGTCATCAGTGAAAGCTGGATGACCTCCGTCGGATCGGCCGGACAAAGAAAATACGCCCATTTCATATGTGCCCCGCTCGTCACGATATAAACGCGCCCAGGTTTCATCGCGCCGTCGTCGGGATGATCTCTCACTATCGTGACCGTGAAATCGGGTTGTCGCGCGAGGCCGAGCGAGACAAGGAGCCAGAGCAGGATCGAGCGAAGCATTGCCATGTTAACCCGCCCGGCCAAGGAACGGATCTTCGTCGCCTCGTCCCCAAATTGCTGATGAAGAGCAAACCGGGCAGCCTTCGCGCGGGCGATGACCGGGATGCCGGTCTTCTCCGAGATGAAATTTACGGACGCGATTGGCGGCTGATCCTCGCGCGCCCCGGAATCCTTGCAGCCGGTGGATCATCTCGTTCACCGCCATGCAGGCAAGTTCCGTCGTGAAGGTGACGACCGCCGGTGCGGGATTTCCTCCGCCGGCGACATACGCCTCGATCTTGCGACGCTCGTACTCCTCGGGATTGGTACGGCGAAGCGCCTCCGCGCTGGCGATCACTGGCCGGATTACATCCCGGCAGATCAGGCAGGTATAGCCTGGAAAGAGAACGCTCACGCGGCCATCGAACGCGTGGATCGTCGGTATGTCCTCGTCGCCGACATCGATGGACAGGCCCATGTCGATGACGGGTATAAGATAATAGTAGGCGAGGCGGTTCAGAAACAGCCTGCCATCGTGATCGTCAGTGGCGCCGAAAATGACATCGCACGATCGGAGAGCGTCGCGGCATCCAGGATCACCGACCCAGGCTTCCATGGGGATCACCCGAACGCCAAGCGCCATCCGCGCGATTTCGCGCGCGACAACCTCGACCTTCGGCGTCATCGCATCCGCGTCGGCTTGTGTCGAGCCGTGTAACCTATTCAGGTTCGTGCGATCAATGATGTCGTTGTCTATCAGTACGATTTGACCGACGCCAAGGCGCGCGAGGAGCATGGCGGTGGCGCTTCCGGTTCCGCCGCAGCCGACGATGCCGACCCGCATGGAACGCAAGTCGGCGTTCAGCGCGTTGCCGAACGCGAGTGCCTGGCGCTGGATCGCGCCGGACCCGCGAAGGCCGGCACACCACGTAGGCGGCATGTTCGTGCCCGTTTGGCCGCAGCAGGTGATCGTGCAATTCGCGCGAATGCGTCTCCGTCATAGTGAGGCTGAATGTCGTCATGCCGCCCTCGCCAACGCGTCCTCGACGCGCTTGAGCATCGTCCAGATGCCGTCGATGCCGGGGCGCCATTCGCTGTTGTGACGCGACCAGCGCTGCCAGTTCTGCCCCTTGAAAATCACCGGCTGATCTGCCGCGTTCGGATATTTTCCGGCTGGAATGAGCCGGACCCAGGGCATGAGATGGAACATATCAGGGGCCACGTCCGGATAGGCCGGTGGCAGTATGATGAGAATGTCAGCCGCGAGCGCGTCGAAGCGTCCCGAGGGCAACGGAACGGATTTTAGGATGATGGCTTTCTGCCCGCCATCTTGCACTTCCTCGAAGATGACGCTCTTCGATTCTAGATATTCGCGATCGGGCGCGGGCAGAAAGCTCATGGGTCAGCCCTCCGTCGTCGTTTTCTTACCGGTGAAGAACTTTTCCGTGGCCTTCTCGCGCAGATCGACCTTGCGCTCGTCTGCCACGAGAACATCCTCGGGGCCGGGAACGTCCTGCCACGCGTCGAACGTGGCCTGATCGACGCCGGCGAGCCGCTTGATCTCGGATCCCGTGATGAATGGCTCGTGCCAATCATGTGGCCGCCGATCGACGATGATCTTGTAGGTCTCCTTCTTTTTTTCCTCGGACATGACGTAGCTCCTTCTAAGGGCGGGTTGATTCGTTCAGTTCTTGGGGGGATAGGGGTCGTTGCCGTGGCTGTCGCGCTCCCGGATACGGCCATCGCGGCCATGCACGAGCAACTCGCTCTTCTGGTTGCGCGCGACATCACGGGCGCGATCGATCGCCTCGCGCTGCGTGTCATGAAGCGACGAGGCACGGTCCGACCCGGCCGGCTTCACAGCCCAGCCGCGAGGGTGAGGCACAACATGCTGGTTGCGGTTCTTGGTCATCATCAATCTCCATTCCGGTGAGCGACGCTTATCCGCCGATCTGCTGAACAGCGTAGTCTCAGACATGCCGCTGAGTCAAGTGGCATGTCTGAACTGTCCACGGACGTCTAGCGGGCTTTGTCGAACAGCGAGGGGCCGGCGCTTGCGGGCCCAAGGATTCCAAGCTTTAGGAGCCGGATGCGGGCAGCATGGCCCGATACTTGAAAGTCACTCTTGAGGATTTCTATCAGAGCGCGACCGTGCTCATCATTCTGGCCGATGACGCCAAAAAGCCCGTGCGATTCGCAGTAGGCGCGGACGATCGCACGGACGCGGCTGAGCGGCATGAGCAGCGCGCCGCAGACATAGCCCGCCTGCCATTCCATCCAATCCGTCTGCGCTGCGTCAAGCATACCGTCGCGATAACATACCTGCATGTTGGCATTTGGATTGCGCCGGAGTAGGTCCGGCCCAGGCGGTTCCGCCTCCCAAAGATAGGCATGGAACCGAACATGACCGTATTCATGAGCAAGCGTCGTCCGGAGCCGGTTCTCCCGATGCTCGTCCAGTTGCAATTTGTCGGAAATCAACACGCGCGGCTTACGACCCGGCTGAAAGATCGTGGCGCCTTCGACATTAGCCCCGTACCCGGAAAGATCGGCATAGGCATCGAGCGATTCCGTGTCGCGTTCTATCAAGATAGTCAGGTCTTCCGTCGAAACCGGAAACTCCGCCTTGCCATGACGACCCTTGAGAAACATCGCGATAATGGACTCGCACTCCCGGTCCAACTCGTCCGGCTTGTAGTGCGGCCGCTGCGAGAAGCGTCCGGTCTTGTCGGCGACATATTTGACCATTGAAGCTAACCGCCCTTTCCCCTTCCGGGTCCGCCGCGAAACGCCACCATGAGATCGGCCACTTGTTTTTGGGAAAGTCCCTTGTCGCGAACGTCGCTCGGAAACCGCCCCGCGAGATAGTATAGCCAGTCTTGGTTGATCCCGAGCGCTTCGGCGAATTGTTGCACCATCCTGTCTGACGAAGGGCTGCGCCGATCGTGCTCAATGTCGTTAAGATATTGAGGCGAGATGGCATCGCCATCCTCGCGCAAAACCCGCGACGCAAGATCCTTCAAGCTCCACCCCTTTGCTTTTCGGGCTTCGGCTATTGCTCCGCCAAAGGTCTTGTCGTCCAACGCCATCATACTTCCTTTCGTAACGCTAATACGCTGATTAGCGTAGTGTTATTCCTGAATCTGGTCAAGTGGATGGCTTGTCGGAAGCGCGTTTCCGAAGGTTCGAACAATTAGTCTCTGTCGAGATTGCTTCCTAGTTTCAAGACAAGTGGGCGGCGCCGCTGGTTGGCAATCCTAACCTAATTCAACTAGGCGCCAAATAAGGCTGTCAAAGGCGAATTGCCGACGTAGAAGGGTCCATTGGTGGATTGGCCCCATGACCCTGTGTCGGACACTTTGGATGCGACGGATCGCGATTGGGGCTTCGGTGAAGAAATAACAGCGCGTGACAGCCGGCTCCGTCTTCTCTTGGATTCTGACATTCAGTCAGTCGAGGGCCGCATCGCACCTGCCTGAGAGTTCGCTCGAGTTCGGCCGGACTCATCCTATCGCTGTCATCTTGAACTTTCCCCACGTTCGGCGGTTAAGAGGAGCCGAGAGGATCAACGATGTCGAAATCTGATGAGAGAGGGTGCGACGGCATGCGGTCTTCCTATGCAGCGTAGCGGGACCAACTGCTGAGCCATTCACGTTGATACCGTGAAGAGTTTTGGAGAGAGCTCCTGATGACCCGCATCGCAACCTTCAATGTCAACGGTGTGAACGGTCGCCTGCCCGTGCTCATCAAGTGGCTGGGTCAGACCGACTATGACATCGTGTGCCTGCAGGAATTGAAGACATCGGATGAGAAGTTCCCCGCGGAAGCGATCAGGGACGCCGGTTACGGCGCAATCTGGCACGGGCAAAAGTCCTACAACGGCGTAGCCATACTCGCTCGTGGAAAAGAGCCGTTGGAGCGCCGTCGTGGGCTCCCGGGCGATCCTGACGATACGCACAGCCGATATCTCGAGGCCGAGGTGGATGGGATCGTCGTCGGCTGCCTCTACCTGCCCAACGGCAATCCCGCTCCTGGCCCGAAATTCGGTTATAAGCTGCGCTGGTTCGACCGGCTGATCAGCTACGGCCAGCTGCTGCTGAGAGAAGGCATCCCAAGCATTCTCTGCGGCGACTACAACGTCGTGCCCACCCCGATCGATGCCGTGGTGCCGGGACGTTGGCTAGGCGATGCAGTCTATTTGCCGGATAGCCGGCGAGCGTATGCCCAGATGCTTGATGGCGGCTGGATCGATGGCGTCCGCCGCATCCACCCGGAGAAAGGCGTCTACACCTATTGGAACTTCTCCTACCGGGGCGGCTACGATCGAAGCTCCGGCCTGCGGATGGATCATATTCTGGTCAGCCCATCACTTTCGGACAGGTTGTGTGACGCCGGAGTCGACGCTGACGTGCGAGGTTGGGAAAAGCCGAGTGATCACGCGCCAGCCTGGATAGAACTCGGCCGGTGCGGCAAAGACGCGACGTGATCTCGTTCGGGATGTCTCCGGCGAGAATCTTCATTTCCGGCGTTTGCGCTCACGCAGCTTTTCTGACGGCCGCCCTGAACGGACGGTCGATCGTGAAGGCATCTGTACGGATGGCTGCCTCAACCTGGCTCCAGGTCACCGGATGGGCGATTGGAAAGCCGGGGCGCGCCCCGTGGCGAGAAGGCGCCCACCGCAGTGTTGCCCCGACCATTGCGGAGGTAATCTATGAAGATGCGGCCTGTTCGAGCCGACGGCGAGGCCGAAAGTAGATAGCGGTCCGGATGCGCTTCAGCGAGCTGATTGGCGAAGGACCTGGCCAAGAGGCGGCCGCTGTCGTGCGTGATCTTGCTCTCCAGCGGGATCATCAGGTGAATGCCTTTGCCGCCAGTAACCTTCGGCCAGCTCTCCAGACCTTCCGCTTCCAGGATGTCGCGGAGCGCCAGTGCGGCCTCGATGACTTGCTCCCACTCGACGCCCTCGCCGGGGTCAAGGTCCAGAACAATACGATCGGCATGCTCGATATCGTCCACGGTGGCATTCCAGGGATGCAGCTCTACCGCATCCATCTCGACCAGTCCCAGCAAACCCGCAAGGTCGTCCACCCACACGCGCACACCTTCGCCACCCTCGCGCTTCTGCAGCCGCAATTGATGCACTGCCGCCGGGATCTGCGGCAGTGTGCCTTTGTGATAGAAGGTCGCGCCATGAGCATGGCGGACCAGCTTCAGTGGTCTGTGGCCAAGATGAACCAGGGCATGATCCGCAACCCTCTCCCAGTAACGCGCAAGCTCGTCCTTGGAGGGCGAGACAGCGTCTGGCAGCAGTTGCAGGATGTTTTCACTGGGAACGCCATGTTTCCGGGTTGGCCCGCGTCGCTTTGATGGCGCTTGAGGCTTGGCCGGGATTGGCACGAGGTCTTCGCGGAAACCCTTGAACACTGCCTCGCGCAGCACCCCGCGATCGGTGACGCCGCTGAACTGGACCTCGGCCAGCACGTGTGGTCTCACCCAAGTCGCTTTCGGCTTCACAATCGGCTCTGACAAAGGCGACTTGCTGATGATCAGCGGGTCAAGCCGCTCTCGCACAAGTTTCGCAGCGCTCAAGGTGTACCCGCTGCGAGCTTTCCCGGCATAGAGCAGTCGGTTGCCTTCGCGGCGCCCGATATAAAGCGATGCAATGCGGCGCGGGTGAGCACCGAGTTTCTCTACGAAAGCCACGATAGGGAAGGTGTCGCTCTTGATGCACTTTACCTTCAACCAACTGGTCTGAACCCCCGAGCCGTAGGTCGCATCGACGCGCTTGGATACGGTCCCCTCCAACCCCATCCGGCAGGCATGTTGAAACACATCCTTGCCGCTTACCTCCAGATGTTCGGCATAGGTTAGTGTCGGCGCGGTGTTCTCCAGTAGCCTCTCCAGGGCTGCCTTGCGCTTCACCAATGGCTGTTGCCGAAGATCGCGCCCATTAAGGTGCAGCAGGTCGAAGGCATAGAAGATGAGCCTCGCCGAATCTGGATTGCCCAACTCCCTTTCCAGGGCTTGGTAATCCGGAAGGCCGGTGTCGCCGAGAACGACAGCCTCGCCATCGATGATCGCGGTCTTCACGGGCAAGCTCGCGGCTGCTTCAACTATCCGGCGGTATCGATGCGACCAGTCGTAGCCACAGCGCGTGAAGGCCCGTGCTTTGCCGCGCTGAATGATCAGCTCGGTGCGGTAGCCATCGTACTTGATCTCGTGAATCCATTCGCTGCCCTCGGGCGCCGTTGCGACCAGAGTCGGCGACTGAAACTCGACGAAAGAGAGCCCGTTTGCTGCCTTACTCATGCACCCTCCGAACCGCGACTCAAGGCTCAGTGCACCAATAGGTTCCAGGTTTTAGCGAAATAGCATGTTCGACTGCTTGCACCGGCAATCTTGGGCCAGCCGGCTGCAAGGGAGATCAACGACAGGAGAAATCGCACTTTCTTCGTCGGTCAGCGGGCCTATAGCGGGTCTTCGTTGCAGGAAAATTGGGCTATCACTCGCCTACTAAGGGCCAACTGAGGCTAGCTCGGCTTTTGGGGCCGGGAGCGGATCGGCAGCTTGCGGAGCCACGCAGCCGAAGAGCGGTCATTCCATGAATACAGCCCCAGGAGGAGTGTCACTCCTCCCGGAATAACAACCTGCCATTCGTCAACGCCATCCTTCCAACCTGGGGAGAACCGCCGGAAATCAGGCTATCAGATTGCACACCGTCGCGTTGGAGTCATTCATCGCGCCAGTATGGGTGGGAACAGCTGAATTGGCGCGAGCCAACCAGACGGCGTTTGGTCCTCGATATCGTTCTTTGGACCTGCGGATCATTCGCGGTCATGTCGGGTACGACAGTGTAACCCTGATCGACAAGCTGCAGTTTCAGCTCCGCCAGGTGGCGCCTGAATCCGTTTTCAATGTAGCTGCGCGGATACCGCCATCCGTTCCTGCATGCTCGCACGAGAATGTCGGAATACTGTTCAGCGCTGGCAGCTTTCACCGTTTCTTCCGAAGTCAGTTTGCTGTCGGTTTGGGTACCTTCGGACAAGCATGGGTCCGCCGACACCAAAAGCACCAGTAGTACGGTCAAGACAGGCAACTTTGTCATGGAGCCCTCCGTGTTCTAAATCGACCAGGCCTGCCAAGCAACCTAACCTGCCCACCTGCAGAGACTAGGATGCTGACCCGTCGCATGGAATCGTGCAAATGCAGTGTTTTCGATATCGCATCTGTAGTATTTTCATCCTGATGTAAGGCCATCGGGTTCTGGCCACAGGTCGGCAGCAAGGAAAATGGAACGATGCTTCGCGCCGTAGGCAATCCTCTCGCCGGCTTATCGGATCGGGAGTTGATGGTCGCGGCAAAGTTTGCGGAGGGAATGACTTATCGCGAAATTGGCGAAACACTCTTCATAGCGCCTACCACCGTTCGGACCCATCTTTCGGCCATTTATCGGAAGCTCGATGTTCGCAGTAAAGTGGCGCTTGCTGGGTTACTTGCCGATCACCGCCAGCAGGACCGCAGCCATGCACCACCCGGAAGTCTTTCGACCGACGAGCCGGGTCCGCCGGTCCTCGCAGTTCTCCCGTTCGACAATCTAAGCGGAGAAGAACGCTGGACTCGTATCGCTGATGGTTTGTCGGCGGACCTCATAGTTGATCTCTCTCGCTACCGGGACCTTGCGGTGATCGCCCGCCAAACAATGCTTTCCTACAAGGGACGGCGTGTTGACGTGCGAGCTCTCGGACGAGAGTTGAATGCCGACTATGTGATTGAGGGAAGTTTTCAAGTGGACGGGCAGCGGGTGCGCATCCGCGTCCAACTCGTCGACGCCCACACAGGGGTCGATGTCTGGACGATGCGTTACGATCGTTCCGCGAACAACCTGTTTGCGATGCTGGACAGCGTGACCGAAAACGTCATCAATGTCCTTGCAACTTGCCACGGTCAGCTCGCCAATCTGCGACGCGATGCTGCTCGTCGGAAGGCTCCAGCAAGTTTGCAGGCCTATGACTGCTATCTGCTTGGGCTTGAGCAGAAGCACCTTTTCACCCGTGAGTCGAACAAGGAGGCGATACGGCTACTGGCGCGTGCGATCGAACTCGACCCGGGTCTAGCAAGAGCTTGGACCGCGCTGGCACTTGCGCATGCTGTGGAAGCCATCAACGGGTTTACCGACAACCTTTCCGGCTCGATCGAGAGCTGGAGCAAATGTGTCAAGCAAGCGCTGGCGCTCGATCCGGCCGACATTTACGCCCGCATACTGCTTGCCGATCTTCGGGCATTGCAGGGCGATGTCGAAGCTGCTGTCGAAGAACATGACCGAGTGTCGGTGGCTGCTCCAAATGACGCGGACTCACTTGCCTTTCTTGCGGGTAGCCTTGCTCTTGTTGGTAGCGACCCGAAGCGTGGCTACGAACTGGCCAAGCGAGCGGTCCGGCTAAATCCTTATGTTCCTTGGTATTATGGAATGCTTGCGCGATGCAGCTACGTTCTAGGCTTTTACCGTGAATCCCTGGTCGCGCTACGTCAATCTGCGCCAGATTCGCCCGCCACCCTTCTGTTTCTGGCAATGGCTCACGCGATGCTCAATGAAACTCCTCAGGTCGCCAGGATCAATTCGCGACTGAAGGACGAGTTCCCTAATTTCACGGCTGAGGTGTTCATCAGTACCTATCCGGTTACCAATCCTGTCGCCATTGCTGCAATCAGAGAAGGCGCCCGTCGTGCGGGTTTGGCCTAGCTTCTTCACTCTGGTCACCTCAGAGGCGCATTGCTCCTCGGGCAGCATTGGGGCCGCAATCAGACCGACGGCTTTCGGCGCCCGAGCGCGGAAAGCTGACGTTAAGGTCATAGGCCACGCGATGGCGGTTCCGCTATCAGATCATGTTCGACATGCCGAGCGCAGTGAGCAGGTTGTTTTGAATAGGAGCGACGGCCTGATTCAGTCCCTCCACCCCGAAGTCCATGCCCTCTGGCATGACGACGGTGCGCAATGGGCGCCTTTCCGTAGTGTCGACTAGCCGTGCGATGGCGTCAGCCACCAGCTGAGGGCGGGGTGGATTCGCAGGATCAAATCCCTGATCGGAGTTGTTTTTGATTTGGCCTGGGACCAGCGCAACTTCGCCATATGTCGCCAAGACCTGCTCGTCCGAGGGCGCTGGGCTAGATGGAAGCAGATTGCTCGGAAATGGCCCGGGTTCCACGATCACCGAGTCTACGCCGAAGCTGGACAGTTCATATCGATATGCCTCGGCAAGCGCTTCAAGCGCGAACTTGCTCGCGGAATAGACCCCAAAGAACGGAAAGATGACGCGCCCCATCAACGAGGTGACATGGATCAGCACGCCACTACCCGCAGCACGCATATGGGGCAGCACGGCGCGGTCGGTCCTTACGGCCCCAAAAAAGTTCACCGCAAATTGCTGCTCGATGTCTGCCGCCGTGTAGGCTTCGGTCACGCCGACGAACATCGTGCCTGCGTTGTTGATTAGCGCATCAATCCTGCCGTGTTGCTCGACGACCCGATCGATCGCAGCGTTGACCGACGCTTCGTCCGTCACATCCATCTCAATGACCTGCAGCTTATGCCCTTCGGCTTTTGCGGCGTTGATTAGCTCACTGCCTATCTGGCTGTTTTTGCCTTCGATGTCGCGCATGGTCGCGACCACCACGTGCCCGCGCCTGGCGAGCTCCAAGGCGGTGAGCTTTCCGAAACCGCTGCTCGCGCCGGTAACAACTACAACCTTACTGCTCATTTCTCGATCCTTTCGCTTGTCGCTCCGATGGACGAAAGCGGGTATATACAGACCTGTCTGTTCTTGCAAACGGAAAATGGACAGACTATTCTGTCTCTGCAGCGAACGCGCAATGGCAGCTGAAATGAAAACTTTGGATGTCAGTGAGTACGTCGACCTGGAACCGCTGCCGCTGGACGCCTTGGCTCCGCGAGAGCGAATCCTCAAAACGGCGTCCGAACTATTTTACCGGTACAGCATCCATACGGTGGGAATAGATCGCATCATCACCGAGAGCGGCGTCGCAAAGATGACGTTCTATAAGCACTTCCCCTCAAAGGCCAATCTTGCAGCTACCTATCTGCGGCATAAAAGCGCGCTTTGGTTCGACATGCTGGCGACTGCGACCGAGCAGGCCGGACCGGTGCCGCTGAATCGCGTGCTGGCCATATTCGACGCACTGAACGAGTCCTTCCAGGCGCCTACTTTCCGCGGCTGTCCTTTCGTTCGAGGGCTGGCCGAGTTCGGACCGGACGCGGAAACCCCAGAGGTGCAGGCAACGCTCGCAGCATATTTCCATGACTTACATGAGTTTGTCGTGTCGCTCATCCAGCCCTTGAAGTTAAAAAATCAAGAGAGCGTGGTCGTTCAGATCCTAGCGCTCATCCAGGGCTCGCTCGTGAACGCACAAGCCATGAGGGGGGGCATTGAACCTCTTGCAACGCGCGATGCGGCCAAGATGCTGCTCGAGGCTGCGGTTGAACGCGGCTGATCGAAGGAAATTTCGGCGTTTGCGGCGCTCCTGATGGTCAGCTCAGACGAAAAAAAACGTGGCCACAGGCCGAGCGCGAGAATTTGGCGGCGAATGGAGCCCATTCGGCCAAAGGCCGCGTGCCGCCCGTTCATCGCGGGCGGCCGCAATCTAAATCAGGCAGAGAGAGACCGATTGGTTGCGACTGCGCCAGCTCGGGTGAACTCTGCATCCGGCTTGGAGAACGATGCCATGATGGCGTCGCGGTTCGAAGGAGCGCGTTTCCTGTCAGCGGCGGTGAGCGCAGCCTTGAGTTCGTGGGCGGTCAACTCAGTGCAATAGGCGGGAGTGCCCGGCTGCAGTCGCCAGGACTCCTCAAGAGTACCCGCATCAACCGTATCGAAGCCAGTGACGCTGATGAGATCGGATACAAGTGCTTTGGCCGCGGCGTCGTCACCCGAAATCGGGATGGCAATGCGACCTGGAGCACCGGCCTCCAAACCGGCCTCTGCCAATGTTTGCGCTAGCAGCGCATTCCAAGCCTTAACAAGGGGGCGCCCCACCTGCTCGCTGACCCAAACGGTCTCCGGCTTGCCGCTATCAACCTCGAAGATTTTGCTGTCACGGGTTGGATAGTAATTGGAGGTGTCCACCACGATTGCGCCAGCAGGGGCGCCGACAAGAATCGTTGCCAGGTCTGGGTTCTTGGCAAAGGGCACTGACAGGATGACCACATCGGCATCCAGTACTGCCGCCTCTCTCCCAACGGCTTGGATGCCGGTGCCGGCAACTGTGTCCGCAAGACTTTCGGGGCCACGCGAGTTCGCCAGTTTCACCTGATGGCCAGCGGCGTCCAGCTTCTTTGCAACCAGCGATCCGATGTTGCCGGCCCCAATGATTCCGATTTTCATTTTACATCCTTTGGTTTTCAAATTTTAGCAGGGTGAGCGAAGTCATGAAGAGTGTCTCGCAGCGCAATGATCTCGTCCTCGGACATTTGACAGGCACTCTTGATCTTGCCGGAGATGGTCCAGACCTCGTCCTTGATGCTGTGAGCGGCAGGTGTGAGATCGACAAGGACCCGGCGTTCGTCCTCGGGATCGCGCATTCGCGTCACCATCCCGCAGGTATCGAGCCGCTTGAGCAATGGGGTGATCGTGCCGGTGTCCATGCCCAAATAGTTTCCAAGATCACCTACGGACCGGGGTGCGGACGCATAGAGCTCCAGCATCACAAGGTACTGGGGAAAGGTCAGGCCCAGCGGATCGAGGAACGGCTTGTGCATGCGTGCCATCCGGCCCGCCGCCCCGTACAGGGCGAACGAGATTTGCATTCGAACCAAATGTGACGCGCTTTTTTGAGGGGTCATACCGGTGCCGTCCACAGCCCAAAGAGCAAACCGAGTTCGCTGGCGAACTAGTATCTAGTGCACTAGATAATGTGACTATCGAGGATTGCAACCCTCCAGCTGCACTTGGAGCCGGTCCGCATGCGCGACTAATCTTCCGGCGGATGCGCCTTGGAGGGACTGGGGTTCTCGAAAGCCTGATCGACATATGCCCAGCAGCATCGAGGACGCTGGCCAATGGCAGCTTCGGGAGAGGATGCCGCGGCCCTAAACGACTGGAGGGGGCGCAAAGCTGCCGTTCACGCCCTGGCAGGTGCGTCATCCTAGGGTCAGCGGTCCGGCCTACAAAATTCTTGGAAACGCCTAATGGTGTGAAGTGGGTATTCCACACTCGTGAACACCGCAGATATGTTTCTTAAAGGCTACTAACCCTACGCGAAAGCTACTCGCCCTTCTCTCGGGTGGGGTGGTGGGGTCGCAGGTTCAATCCCTGCATCACCCACCATCTACCTTGCTGAAATCACTATTCAATTCGCGTTGGAGGCTTAGCTCCTAAATGGCCACTGACGCCTAACTGTCGCGCAGGCCGAAAAAGCGCCGGTTTCACACCCTGCCCTTGGCAGCGATAATCCGCTTCTTCATCCCGGTGAGTTTGGTCGTCCTCTCACCAAAGAGTTCGGCAATGGCATCTTGAAGAAGCTCAAAGCAGTCGAGCACCGCTTCCCGGGACGCTTCTCCCTCGTGGCTGCCAATGTTGCCGACAAACCTGAGTGCGTCGAATGTGTCGGCATGACCCGGTTGTGCGGTTTTGTATGCTTCGATGCGTTTGGCCAGTACCCCCGCCTTGACGCCTTGATGATCGAGAATCTTCTCCACAATGATGCGAAGCCGATTAGCGCAAGCGCCGAGGTCGATCCAAAAGAGCGCGAAGGCTGTTGAGAATTCGATTTTCAGGTGCTCAGGAGTGCTCTCCGGCACAGTGGCAAGAGGAGGAGCTGGGTCCATGCCGTGCGGAGTTAAAAGGTCGAAGAAACGATCTTCCTCGCGGTCCCACGCGTTCCTCTCCATAAGTTGGCTGTCGCCATGAACAGAAACGATGGTACCGCATTTGGTGATGCCGCATTGAAGGAAGAGATTGAAGTTCGCAACAACATCCGGCGGCGAGATAAACCCCTCCTGCAGCGCCCTGTTCCAGTTGCTACTCGTCATCTGCCGAAGTGATTTCGGCACACAACGCAGTGTGCCTCGGTCGCACTCCGGACAGGGATAAGGTGGAATATCGTCGTCGGGAAAGTTCTTCCCCCATAGGTCGCGCGTCGCCGCCATTTTATCCCTCCCAATTTTTTGGCGAAGACTAAACCGCGGGGGATATTTCGCAACCTCGGCCTAGCGCAGAATCTTGGCCGGAAAAGCTCGACGCTCTCAGGTTCTCCACTGCCGTACCCACTGTGGGCGGGTGGCTGTGGGGCGCGAAGCGCAGGTGCTATTAAATCCTGCCTGCTTCCTGGGGGAGTCGGTGACTGAACGCTTTGTCTGCTTTCTTGTGTGCGGGAACAAGGTCTGCGGAGAGGTCGTGGCTGTCTGCGGCCGAGTTACCCACGAACATCACGAGCAGTACGAGGAAGACGTTGGAAGAATGGTGAGTTTCGACTCCACCTACTATGTGCCAACTCAGATGTATCCTGCCCCGCCGGTGTTTGCCTTATCCACCAGACTCAAAAAGGACCTGGCCGCACATGTGCGGAAGGCGTTTGAGCTGCTGTGGGTTGACCCGGCTTCATGCGCCAACCGCATCCGGGTGTTCCTCGAATTCCTGATGGACTACTTTGAGATTCCGCGCAGCGACATCAATGCCAAGGGTGAAGAGTATGACTTAAAGCTCTACCACCGCATCGAGCGCCTGGAGGCCAAGAAGCCGGGCCACAAAAAGACTTTCAACGCGCTCTGCGCAACGTCGGGAACTATGCAAGCCATTCCGGCAAGGCGAAGTTTGAAACACTGATCGACTGTTTCGAGCTGGTTGAGCTGATCATCGCCGACTTGATCGATGGTCGGCAGGATCGCCTCGACAAAATGACGGAACGGCTCTCCGTGAAGGACGGAGAATTTTAGGGATTTGACTCACCAGAACAAAACAGGAACATATTCCCCTCCTGTTTGCGGGTGTCACCTATGCCTGCCCCTCACAAAGGCATCAACATCATGCCTACCTTTACCTGGGATAAGGCATCGATGCCTACCCAATGTGGCAGCAATTGCCCCTCGTGCGTGGATCCCTTCAGTTGGGATAGATCTTGCGGGCACGCTGACGCGCTATCGCCCCAGCTTCTTTCGCTTCATCATATGTCATCAATGACAGGTCGAGCGGCAATCCGAGCATATCGAGATCAATTGAGCTACGCAGCCTGTCCGCCTGATCAGCATCGCGACACAAAATGAGCAAATCAATATCGGCGACCCCTGATTCTTCGCGATCGACCGAACCGAATAGATACCAAGTGCTGCCGCCGGCAATCACGCCGAGACCATCTGCAAGGGTGCAAAGTGCGGCCGTCGCCGTTAGGCGTCTCACCGGCCCAACCGGCCCATGATGTCGCGAAACATCATCGCCTCCGCGCCCATAGAGCGCGCCGCTTCCTGCGCGGCCGAAGTGACCGAGCCGTAGCTCGACATCTTCAGGGCGATGTCGAACGCGCCATATTGGGCCCGCGCGTGGCGGACATCTTCAGCGCTCAGATTGTAGGCGTCGATCAGTGCGATGGTGAGAGCGGATCCCTTGTTCCGGCGGGCGATGAAGACGAGATCGTACAGACGGGTGAGCTGCTGGACGTTTGAATGCTGCCCGATCGCACGCTCGAAAAAGCCGAATTCTTTGTTTCGGTAGCCCGCAAGATCGCCACGCCTAAACGCTTTCCCTAGATCGCCGAGTGAGCCGAAACCGGCGGGCGCGGCATGGACCAGGTCGATTGCAGAGCCGGTCCAGATCGACTTAGACGGGATGTTGATGACGAATTCGGGCTTGATCGCATGCGCCAGCACGGGCTCGACATCGGCCACCTGTACTATCGGCTTAGCGCCGATCACTGCGACCGGGTGGACGCACTTTTTATCGTCTTCGATCAAGAGGAAGTTCTCAACCGAGCGACCGACGGCCTTGAAGCCTGCGTTTTCGTCGATATGAGCTTCGACCCAATCTGTAACGTTCCCCGCCATCTCAACCCTCCAAGATGTTCTGCATGCCTGCCGGGAAGCGGCTTCCATCCTCGCGTCGGCCCTCGATATGGACGGCCTCAAGATCGTCGATGTGCTGACGGAAGGCCTCAACCACGACCGACTCGTCGCTGGTAAGGAGCGCACGGTTGGCGTCAAGCTGGGCAATGATACGATTGCTGTTCGGGAGAATTCTGGTCAGCATTTTTCGTTGCCAAATTTCCGCCGCGCCGCTCTCCGGGTCTCGCGCCGCCTCGATATGCGGACCGTAGCGTTCGAAGATGGCGCGGTTCTCGTCGAGCAGCGGAGCGACCACTGCGCGAGCCGCACCGCGATCAGGGAACTCGGTCACGCCGAACAGGCCCTGGAGCTTTTTTGCATGGTCCCGCTTCCAGCCCAGGATCATGTCGTCCGGATAGGCGTTCGGCGCCTTGTCGATCATGGTGTGGCAGACCGCGCACAGCAAAATCAGATTCTCGAACGCGCCACGCTGGGCCTTGCTCATCTGCGGTTTGGCGCGCGGGCCATCGTCATTGGCCGCGAAGACGTGCGCCATTTCGGCGACATGGATAGACTTGCCCGCCGCATCGACGAAAAGTTCACGCTCGCAGGCCGGGTTCTGGCAATAGCCGCCGGATGCTGCGAACAGTCGCCTCTGAGTATGTGTATCTGGCGATGCGGCGCCCCGGGGACAAGCCAACTATGTTCTCCACGTCTCGACGCAAATGATCGCCAGACAGGAGATAGGTTGCCACAGGCAAAATTCCAACGGTCGACGAAGAAGCCGCCACGCCTCTTCGTGCGGGCCCTGAACATGGACCGCCGGCGACCCATGCCAAAGATTACAACAGTGATTTGCTTGCCATCATTACGGCTCAGCCGGTGCAAGATAACCCGCGCAGCACAGTATGAACAGACGACCGCTTTTGGGCACGCCCAAAATGTCGCTGAATGTCGGGATTTAGGCGCGAAGCGGACACCCGCTTAAGCTTAACGTACACACCTCATCAGCCGTTCGATCGCGCGCCACATCGAGGTTTAGGCTCCACGCTACCTTGTCACAAATAGTCTATGTCAACCCAGATGTTACATCGACCGGCGAGACTCGCGTTACGTCACCTCAGGGCATACCCTAAAGTGCGAGCTACGAGGCGGGCCAAGTTTGGCATCTAGCTAAAGAGAAGATCTCTGAAGCAGGCGACCCTCAAGTGCGATATCCAATCGGACAGAAAAAAGATCACCAACTCGCGAACCAGAGTCTTCCATAAAAGGGTGTTGGTGGAATCGGTCGTCAGAAACGCTCCCCACGCGCCACGGCCCGTCCGTGACCTAAGTAGCCCCGTACTTCCGTGCCGTAGGGCGCTATGACCGATGCGTTTTGGTGGGCAGCTCAATATGCCCTGCGTCCAGCCGGTCCATCTTGGGTGAACGCTCGCGTATCCCGAGGAACGGTTTCCGGACCCGCTCCCCGCCGGAACGACAGGCGTTCTCGAGCAATTGGCTGACGAAATCCGGCAGTGGTCGGGGGCAGGTGATACCGGCACATCGCTTGCCGGGCTCACTGGACTTAGGCGTAAACGGTAAAATCCCGTCATGCGTTGAAGCCCCTCCGAACATCGTGGCTCACGACCACGCGGAAAAGGTCGCAAAGGCACTTACGTCAGCACGGTGCGCCAGAACGGCTTTTCGAACACGCTGACAATGTAGGTGGTTCTTGCGGGCTCAGGCACGGCTGGCATACTTCACCTTGCCCCATTGACTGCATTGAGGACACAAAGGACGGAGATAGGCCAACTTGTCGCCCGGAATATTTCCCGAACTCGTGATCGTCAGACTGCCGCCCTCGAAACCCTCCAGGCTGTAGGATTCCCAGGTGCCGCTTAGGGCCTTGTCGTCTTCTCGTAGTTTCAAATATCCGGTGCGACCGCATTCGCAAACCAGCTTTTCCCGCAATACAGTTGAGAGCACTTAGGATAGCCTTCTGACGATGCGGCGAACAGGCTCGATGAGACTTGGTATTCGGGCTTCCGCACTGCCCAAGCTACAGGTACATTAGCGATAGCTCAACTAAGACTGAAGTCCCCTAAGCCTCTCTGGAAGTTCGTCTTCTAGCCTGATTGCGCTTCGCCTGGGACCCTCGTAAATCGGGATGCGTGTGAAGAACACCGGTCGTCGGTCGCGGCCGCCAACCTTATGATCCGAGCAGCCAAAGAGCCCGACCAAGTCCCAATGCATCGATCCGTGATCCGGCCCGAGCCCATCGATCAGCGCCTGAATGTCGAGCTTGGTCGACTTGCAGGACATAGTATGCCCGCAATTCACGTAGACGATTTCGCCCGCGGCCAAGGTGTCAGCGAGGGTGTTGGTCATCCTCTGAAGCGCTCGGTATACCAAGTGATTTTGCCGTCGACCTTCATTGGCTTGTGGATCAGCAGACGCTTCGGCAAGTGCTCCGGATGCACCTCCAGCAGCGTGATCTTGATCTGAGGTTTGCACCGGCTGCAATCGAACTTCAGCGTCTGCGGATCGACGCCGCCGCCGTAGACCATCATCAAATCGGCAGATCGGCAGTAGCGGACATTGCCGCAGCTGCATTCCGCTTTCACTAGCATGTTGTGCCGGGTCGCTTTGCCCAGCGTGTCGATCGGTTCGTGTGCCATGAGAACAGAAAAGGAACATTTTCCTTGCCCGTCAAGTCTGACTGTGGAATCTTTCTGCCATGAGCGACGAACCAGCGAGACTAGCCGAAGGCATGACGCCGGCACTGCGCGACGGCGTGAAGGTGCTTGGCCACACATGTGAGCGTGACGGCTGTGGTAAGGTCGCCGGCTGGGGATTTGCTCGGCCGCGCAGGGAATCACATTGGTTCTGCTATCCGCACCGCGGCGACGGCGATCAGTATCTCTAGACGTCGAACAAATCGGTCGGCCCCAAACCGATCTCGTCGATGATGTCGGGCGTGTTGTTGCTTGGTTTCCCGACCCCGCTGGCGATCGGCCACATCTTCATGAGGTCGGATGGATAGGGCTTCATGAGGTCGCGAGGATCCGTCTCCGGCCCGAGCCAGCGCATGTAGTCGGCCGGCGCCAGAATAACCGGCATGCGATCATGGATCGTCGCCATCAACGTATTTGGCTCGCAGGTGACGACAGCGAAGGTCCGGATCAACTCGCCGGTCGCCTTGTCGGCATATTCTTCCCAGATTCCAGCCATGGCAAAAGGATCGTCATCCTTCATGGCTATAGCATAAGGCTGTTTTTTCTTGCCCGAAGGGTCGAGCTTTTGCCATTCGAAATAGCCGTCGACAGGCACCAGGCAGCGGCGCGCGGCATATGCCTTTCGGAACAGGCCATTGCTGGCAATGGTCTCGCAGCGCGCATTGACAGGCGGAGGACGGCCGCCGCCATCGCGCGCCCAGCCGGGAACAAGTCCCCACTTCGCAGAAACGAAACCGGCCATGCTCGTGGAAAGCTCTTCGCGGATTATGATTGGATAGGTCAGGCTGGGCGCACCGTTCCAGATCGGGAAGCCGTTGCCCAAGCGCTCGATGTGGCCGGGGTGCGCGAACTCGAAGCGCCGCACCATGTCCGGGATTGTCGATTTTACGAAAACGCGTCCACACATTTTAGGGTCGTCTCATTGACAAGGATCGAGTCGCGCCCAAAATGGGAACGGAGTGAGAACGAGTCAAGGCTGTCGTAGTGATGCCTAAGAAGCCAAAGGACGTGATGCTGCCAGGGCTATCGGGCGTCACAATCGATATCGACGACCGCGACAACCCCAAGGTCTGCCTGGTCGGGCTGTTGACTGATGAGGGGAAGCATTCCTTCACTTTGAGCGAAAACGGGGCGCGGATGATGGTGAAGGCGATGCACTCGTTTCTCGATCTTCTCGACGGATCTACATCCGAGACGAAGCCCAAAGGCCCCGCCAACTGAGAACGCAGCGCATGATCAATCCACCAAAGAGACAGGACGAATATCAGGACCGGGCCATCGACTGCCAGGAGGCAATGGAGCCCGGATTTCAGGCAATCGTCGATTGCATGATTGAGGCGGGATGGACGCGGGGCGAGATATTGCGGGCGTTGAAACGGCTCATCGCCGCCGACAACATGACGCAGAAAGAGAACGCCAGGACGGAAACGCAGCTCGCGATTGCGCGGGCCATGATGCGCGCCGGCAAGCCGCTCTAATGCTCGCTGACGCCGGCCTCCTCGACTTCCGCTTCCATCTGCTCACTGACAGGCTTGACCTTGCCGGCGTCGGCCAAAGGATGGTCATCAAAACCCTGCAGCCAAGCGTCGGCCTGCTCTACCCAGTACTCCGGCACTGAGCGCTCCTTGCCGTCCTTGCGCGCTTGGGCGCCATATCCAGGCATAGGTGATGCGCTCCTGATCTTTCTTGGCGACCGCCATTATTTCTCCTCCCGGTAATCGAGCAGCTTCGCGTGGCGTAGTTGCTCCTCACCTTTCAGGAACTTCACGCGGCCGACAAGACCCGGCTTCAGCCATTCCGCCTTGTCTCTCTTCAGGCCTTTCGGCACAGGGCCGCCCACCTTTCCCTGCACGCGGTCCCAGAGGCGCTTGCGTTTGTCGAATTTGAAATTGACGTTGGCGGTGCCGAGATAGCGGCCGTTGTCAGCCATAAGAACCCTTGCCGCCTGGCCCGGATCACGCTGAACGCCGATGATGTCCATCTCCTTTTCATCATAGCACTTAATCTTTCGCCAGTTCATCGTCGCGCCGCTGCGATAGAGACTGTCCCGGCGCTTCGAGACGATGCCTTCTTGTCCAGTCTGGTCCGCGACGTAGTAAACGGCGTCACCCGTGCCGGGCATCGCCTCGCTGAATTGGATGCGGCTGCCGGCTTCAATCATTCCCTCCAGGATCTCACGACGGTCCTCGAGCGGCATGTTGCGGAGGTCGTGGCCGTTCAAGTGCAGTAGATCGAACGCAACGAGATAATAATCCTGCGATGGCTCGCTGCTGCTGACAGCCGACTGCAATGCATGAAAATCGGAACGTCCAACCTCATCAACCACGATGGCTTCACCCTCAATGATGAAGTCGTCGGCTTCAATCGCGGCGGCCTGGTCGGCAAGAACCTGATACCGTTCGGTCCAGTCGTATCCTCTCCTGGTCAGCACTCGGATGCCGTCTTCGTCCTTGATGATCTGCGTGCGGTAGCCGTCGAACTTTATTTCGTGAATCCAGTCGTCACCCTCTGGCGGACTATCGACAAGCTCCGGCTCCATCGGCTTGATGAACTTCAAACGCATGAACGGACCCACACCCGCGATTCAATCAGCTTTAGCTAAAATAGTTCCAAGAAGGATGAACAATGCGGCCCGGTGCGCGTTGCGGATCAACAACCTCTAGGAGCAACACCAATGGGAGACGACAAGAGCAAGCGTGATTTCCGCGACCGCGACCGGGTATCAGGCGACGAAGAGTATGAGGTCGGTTATCTCGCCAGCAAGTTTCAGCTTACGATCCCAGAAGTGCGTGACCTTATCGAAAAGCACGGCAACGACCGTGAGACGCTAGAACGAGAAGCAAAAGCGCTGGGCAGTAGATGACCAAGCTATCCGACCTTGGACCACCCATCCCCGGCAGGCAGCACGGCGGCGAGCCAGCCGACGAGCGGGAGAATTTCTACACCTGCCCCACGTGCGGCCAGCAGGTCGACATGCGCGACCTACGCCAAGTCGCTTGGCATGAATTGCCAGGGCACCAGCCCTTGGAACCGGCTCTTTCCACCGGTAGTAGCAGACGTCGGCAGTAGTCGGCACGATCAAGCAGCCGAAGGATCGAGTGAGTGACCGTGCCGACCATGCTGGGCACGAGGGTGGGCCTAATGACCAGGCCCCATATGATACCGGACAATGGCGTTGCTACCAATTACGCCTGATGGCCTATGCCGGATAAAGCGGAAGTCGCATGCTCTTGCCGCTGTGCAATTACATGGAACTGGCCTCCAAGTGGCACATTAAACTACGAGCGGATGTAGCCGCTTAACAGGTCCGCCGCAGGCGCCCCAATAGGCGGCGGACTTCTAATGACGCTCCTTCAAAAATCGGGCTTCACGAAGCAGCGAATTCCAGTCCGTGCCGATAAGCTTGATCAGGGCGCGCGCCTCAGGTTCTGAAATGCCGACTTCTTCAGACAAACGACGGGCAAGCAGTTGCTGATTGCCTTTGTCTACACGCCCATCGCCTTCCTTTTTCATCGGCTCCTCCTTTGGGAAGCCAACTCACGGCATGACCGTTCGTTTCACCGAATAAGAAAAAAGCCCGCCGCCCCATTCACGGCAGCGGCGGGCCGTCCCAGGGATAACGGGACTCGCTGGGGTGTTGGTTCTCCCCTGCTGTCGCGGGCGATGCAAAACAGGTGCCACTAGGGTGGCCCAACTGACACAGCTTGCGGAGCGACGACACGTATATATCGATTAGCTAATATGAAGGAACGGCCGTTGGACAAGCAGAGAACCAACTGGCACAGCTTGGACGTTCGCTGCGAAATGCAAGACTATAGTCCTGCTATCAACCCGCCGCGCCGGCCTAGCACGACGGGTTTTTCCAATGCGGCGACATCCTGAGAATCGACCGCTATGCATCAACCTGGGACAGGTCAGGTCAGCAGCCTTCCGTGGTCTTCTTCACCTGGCCAGGAGCAGCCGAGTTAGCATCGGTATCCTGTTGACCTGGCGCGGCCTGCTTGGCGCTACCAGTTTGTTGACCCGGAGCGCAGTCCTTGGCGGAGTTCGAGTTCGTTCCACTCGTGGTGGTCGAATCCGTCCCCTGATCGGTCGTAGTGCTCGGCATAGTCTTGGTTGTCGAGCTCGACGATCCGCCTGTGGTCGTGGTGGTCGATTGCGCAAAGGCGAGGCCAGTTGAAAGTGCCATAATGGCTGAAGCGAAAAGAACCTGTTTCATGATCAACTCCATCTCGGAACGTCCCTTCGGTACCGAACTTCGCTGCGAAACGACGGTTCCCAGAAAAATGACTAATCAAGGCGCCCGCCCCGCTTGCGGAGCGATGAGGGGAGGCCAAGCGCGTCGCTGTCATAGAACGAGCGTCCTGAACATCGTCGAGTGAATGGGCTAAACAGCGGGGATCCACACAATTGCGCCGCTGCTATCGGTCTTTCGGGGGAGAGTTCACAGTGCACTGCCTGCGGATCATGGTGGATCTCTCACGCGAAGAAGCGAAGCTTGCCTAAAATTCTAAGCTCGGAGGCACCTCGCGTGTCCTGAATAGCCCGTACCTCGGTGCCGTAGTGGCGCTATGCCCGATGCGTTTTGGTGGGCAGCTCAAATTTCTGCAGAGTCGAGTAAACGACTATCATAGTTAATTGTGGCTGCCGGTGACCCTATGTAATCAGAAGCTCAAAGTAGCTTTCCCACGGAGGACGGTATGTTATATCCAGGTCGGTTTTTGGAGCCGAGCGATATTATGGTGCTTGCCCATGTTTGTCGGACGGTCTGCAAAGAGCGCGGTGTACGTGTTGCTTCGCAGGACGGTGAGCGCATAGCTGCACACGTACTCAGACTGTTTATGAACGGCTTGACTGGTGAGAATGAACTCCTCGATGTTGAGCGGAATTGGGCTCGACGGAGTGGCCTGTCTTTCCAGGAGTTTCCCGTCAACGACGCAGAAATGAGAGATGCCGCCTGATTCAGTTGATTGTTGCAGCCGAAGGCGCCCCACCTGCGATAGGTCGGGTGATCGGGAGCAAACCTTGCCTTTGAGAGTTGGTAGAGCCGTTTCAACGGGCGACTAATCGAATGCTTCTTGCCGCGAATAATGCGATCTCGACGGCTGTTTTGGCTGGCAGTGGCGCCAATGCGGAAGTGTTTGGTGTGGTCGACCTCACCACTAAAGCTGAGGCAAAAATCGGTCCCGTCACCTTGGGTATGGCTATTCCGTTCGTGGCCAACGCTTCGGTGCTTGGATACGATGTTCGCAGAGCCATGATCTTCTATGGTGAACCGGGCACCCCGCGTCTAAGGGCAAGAGAGTGCGAACGCTTGTGGGCGCAGTTTGGCGGCGCACTTTTGCGACCGTAACCCGACGATCTTTCGGATTACACATCTCGAAGGGGAGCATTCTCCGTCGGGTAAATGTTTGGCAGATCACCGGCACGACCGTCGGTCCGACCAGTGGCCCAGGCTCTCACAGGGCCGAACAAACCGCTAGGAGATACGAAATGGCCGACCCTCCGCACGTGTGCTGGCACGATCAAGAGCGCCCAGCAATGCCCTCAAGCGCAAGGCGCAGATCTAAGGGATTGCGCCCTTCAGAACCTGCTTTGTACGTTTCCGGCCCTTGCCTTTTTGGGGAAGTGCACCACAGAATGGGTCATTGAGGTTCTGTCTCTCTGGGAGGATGGGATGGACATTCAAGCACCTGTTTGGCCTGCGCAGCTAGCGGCCAAGGAGTTGGTTCGCGAGGCCCTGTTGGGCTATCAACCGGGCGACATAATTTCCGTGAAGGCGACCATTGCGTTGGTGCGCGAGCGCGGCCGTGACCTTCGTGAAACCGACTGCCAACTAGTCGAAATGATCGTTAATACAGCCTCCATTTGGCAGCTCTTCGTCGCGTTCGACGTGCGCGAACCCTGATGCCCCTTCGTTGGTTCAACCCGCCTGTCTATGTCAAAACCGACCGACCGGGATTCCGCCCTGGGATCAGCCGTATCGACACTGCCGCCGAGGAACTATTGAACCTGTTGGGCTCTCAACCGGGCGATATAATTTCCGTGAAGGCGACCATTGCATTGGTGCGCGAGCGCGGCCGTGACCTCCGTGAAACCGACTGCCAACTAGTCGAAATGATCGTTAATACAGCCTCCATTTGGCAGCTTTTCGTCGCGTTCGACGTGCGCGAACCCTGATGCCCCTTCGTTGGTTCAACCCGCCTGTCTACGTCAAAACCGACCGACCGGATTCCTTGGGATCAGCCGTATCGACACTGCCGCCGAGAAACTACTGAAGTGGTCCAACCGTGGCCCAAAATGGCGGTCGGCGGCGGAGGCATGTCTGTCTGCGATGGATGGCAAAATGCCGACTGGTGACTTCCGGCTGCTGTTCGAGGCTGCGGCCGACGAAGAGGAGATGCTGCTGCCGGACTAACAACGTTATACGCACGGGGCCATGTGGGTCTGGTAGCTATGGCGGCGGCGAATTGACCAGCGCCTTTAAGGCTTCGGGTCGCGCTTAAAGCACGGCCCGCTCAGCCTCTCCACCATGTCAGGCGGCGCCCGCAGAACGGTGAATTTGCGGAATTTCGACGCTATCAGGCGCTCCTAGGCAGTCGTACTTAGAGGTCACCTGGGGCGGCCCTTCGCTTCAGGTCGACAAGATTCAGAACCCTGACGAGATCGCGGAATACTCCTCGTCAAGATACTCCGCCGGAGCGCCCCACGCGTCTGCTGGCTGCCCAGTGAACACGTCAAACACCGTCCAGGTTTCGTCGGGCTCCTTCCTGGGGTCGTATCTTTGAGAAGTCATGCCGTCGCTATTTTATGTCTGCGGTCGGGTTCGTCAAGCTGTGATCGGCGGAGGGCTTGGCTGAACGGATTATGAGCGAGCCAGCAGGCTCAGAAACCGGCACCTGTTTGCGCAGCCCTTTGGTGCAGATAGGTAGAGTCAAAATCTGCGGCGCGGACGAGCCCTGCCCAGTCGCTCGCACGAAAAACGCGAGCCAACGGTGGATATCAGACCGTCGCGTCTAAGTTCCTGAAGCACTCGGTTCACGTGCACGGTGGAAAGGCCAAGTGCGTCGCCAAGTGCAGCCTGCGTTATCGGAAGGTGGGCCACAAGATCTTCAATGCGGCCTACGGAGCGCAGGCGGACTATCAGTTCGCAAAGAAGGTGAGCCATACGAGCATAGGCGTCGCGTCTCCCGACGTTGGTGACCCACTCTCGATAAATCTGGCCAACTCGAAGTCTATGCCCGGCTGTTCAGCAATTCCGAGCCAGGTCGGGCGCCCTGATAGTAGGCCAGCCCACCGACACTGCGATGCATTGCCAAGGTCTCCCGAAATGTGCAGCACATTCGGACGGCAAGCCAAAGATCGCCTTCATCCATGTGGCCTTCTTGAAAGTGACGGATCACCGCCGGAGCGATGTGCTCTATTTCTTCGCTCGCATGGTCGAAATTTCGCTCGGAACAAAGCCGCTCGAAGACCCGTTTGCAGGTCTGCAAATCAGCGGGGGAAAGGTTTGGGTGATCGAGGCGGTTCAACATCAAGCGCCTCAAAACGCAACGTACAAGAACGTTCCCTCAGAACCGATTTAGAGATCGCAAGGGGCGCGAGTCAATGAATCGTTAAGGACGTACATTTCGGGTTTTGTCTCGGTTTGAAATGCAGAAAATCGACGGCGGCGTTGCGGGCGTCTCAAAGCCCCGAACGCTTCGAAGGTCGTACCTCATGGTGTGGGCGCCCGAAAACAATGGCAACGAACCCTCCGGGTGCAGATCGCGGCGGCTGTCCTGACCGTAGCCTTTCGCGCTCTGCTACAAGCTGCGATCATTGAGCCGACAACCTCAGTATCTCGGATCGTCTAGCGGCGTCGGCGTGCTACATCGTCCGTTCGCTTTAATGTCCGCTCCTCGGATGGGGCCAGGGTTCTGCTCAACGTCGTTATGTGGGCGCAAAGCTGACATTTCGCGAAAGCGCCCAAATTTTGGAGCAGGACTTCAAAATTTGCCGATATAGAACCTCCCCGTAGGCTTGTCGTCTTTCATCCAGATCAGCGCCTGCGTCATGGAATCGACTTGGTCGTCGTGCCTGCCATGCGGAAATGCGAGCACCTCAAGCAGGAAGTCATCTCTCCAATGTGCGTCTTTCGGAAGATTGACGTTGCCGTTTTCGATCATCGCGGCAACGCGTGACAGCCGACTTTCCTTGTCGGTTCTGGCTTTTACCGCCGTCGTGCTGATGTCTTGGCTTTCCAAGTCGGCGATGAGGCTTGAGCCAGAGCCGGCATCTTCAATGAGGATGATGTCAGGGTCGTGCTCCAAAAGGGAGTTTTTGACGGACTTGATGAGGTCTGGATAAGCTGCCCTGACGCGCACGAGATCAAGGAGATAATAGTTGTTGTCGTCCTTGGCCCATGTCGTTCCGACGGAGTAATCGCTGGAGGGGTCGCCCTTAAGGGCGGTGTCCCAGCTTTGAACGATGGTCATCGACCGACGGTCGAACTGATGCGGATCGTAGTCGCGAAACCACACCCTCTTGACCATGTTGCCGTCCGGTGGGGCAGGGGATTGTTGGTACTGCGCGGAAAAGTTGAGTGATCCTAATAGGCGCTTTAGACCGTCCAGTTCGGCGTGTCCCAGACGCGCGGGGTGGAGCAAGTCGCCAAACTTGCGATCGTGCCAGCGATTTACACTTGTCTGGACGCGTTCGTTCTGCTCGGCAATCGCCGACAGGTTCAAATGCTCCCAGCCGCCAGTCTCCAGAAGCACGCCTGCCAGGTCGTCGACATGCAATCTTTGCATGACAAGGACGACGGCACCGGCAGCGGGATTGTCGAAGCGCGACATCAATGTCGTGCGAACCCAGTCGGCGCACCTATTGCGAGCCGATTCCGAATGCGCTTCATCTGCCTTCAAGGGGTCATCGATAATGATGATGTCGCCACCGCGGCCGGTTAGCTGACCACCGGTCGAGGTCGCCAGGCGCCCACCGCCGAGCGTGGTCTGCAGTTCATTTTCAGTATTCTTGCGCGGGCTAACTTTGAACGTCGGAAACATCGACCGGTACCAGGCGGTGTTAATGACGGTTCGAAAATCGTTGGCGTGCTTGACCGCAAGAGGTTGAGCATAAGAGACGCAAATCATTTTCTTCGACGGATCGCGGCCAAGAATCCATGCCGGGAACGCGACCGAGCTGGTGACCGACTTCAACGATCGCGGTGGCATCGTAATGATCAGGCGCTTGCACTTGCCCGCTGAAACGCGCTCGAGTTGATGCGCAATCGCTCGGATGTGCCAGTTGGGCAAATACTTGGCACCTGGATCGACAGCGGAGAAAGCCAGCGCCACGAAGGTCGCCAGGTCATCGCGGGCCGCGCCCAACAGCAGCTGAAGGGCAGTCGGTGCAACGGGCGAGGAGGATGGTCGGCCCGGTAGGGGGAGTGGGGCGTTCATTCCTCATCTCCCTGGTCGCCGGTCTTGGAAGGGGCCTCAGTATCGTTCTCTGGCGAGTTCTTGTGGTCGAGATAATCCCGCATCATCTCGACCATTGTTTGCGGATCGAACACGTCGACCTCCGCATCGGGTTGCCGGCTTTCCTCAAGTTCGGCACAACGCGATGCGAGCTGAAGAGCATGGGCCGCCGACCGGAAATCGCCTGACAGCGCGTTGTTGCGCATTTTGAGGAGGATGGCCTCGAGTGCCGTCACCGTCGTCGTCCTTCCATTCTGCTGGATTTGGATCGGCCCAAAGAGCGTCTCGCGGACAATAGTGTTCATGTTTTTTTTGCCTTTCGGTCGCCCTTTCGGATTGCCTGACATTCCTTTCTGGAACCGGGCTTCAGTTGGAGGCTTGCCGTAGCCTATCGGGTAGTCGGCAGGTTTCTTTCTCCGTGTCACAGCAGGCCTCCCACAGTTTCAGGCGCTGGGGTCGCGGACGCTGTTTTGGCGAGTACGCCGGAAGCTTTGACGCTTCCACGCTGCTCGAACATTTCCTCGAAAGTCTCGCCCGTGGTGGCGAGCGTTGCCTGCTTGCCCGTATGTCTTTCGAAGCGGCGGATGATCAGATCGCAATAGTGAGGATCGATCTCGATGAGGCGTGCATGGCGCCCCGTCTTGTGCGACGCGAGTAGCGTGGTCCCCGAGCCGCCAAATGGGTCCAGCACGACGTCGCCGCGGCGGCTGACGTCCAGCAGTGCGTCGGCAACCAGAGCGACAGGTTTGACGGTCGGATGCGCTTCGAGCTCCTCCATCCGCGTCGTGCCAAAGCTGTTGGCGCCGCGGTAGGTCCAGACATTGCTGCGGTGACGTCCATGTTTGCCGAGTTCGACGTTATTGCGATGCGGCTCCTTGCCATTCCTGAACACCAGCACCAGTTCGTGCTGAGAGCGGTAGAGGCTGCCCATGCCGGCATTAGTCTTATTCCAGACGCACAGATTGAGCAGATCGCCGAACGTCTGTTTACCCGCCAACGTGGTCTCTGCGATATGGCGCCAATCCATGCACACGAAGGCGATCGCGCCCGCCTTGCTCGACCCAGCAATCAGTGAGAACGACTGCTCCAGAAACCCTGCGAACTCGGCGTCGGACATCTCGCCGGATGCCATTGCAAATTCCCGATGGCTCGTCTTGCCAAGACCACTGACGTGTCCGCCGATCGGAACATTGTAGGGCGGGTCTGTAAAACAGACGGATGCCTTCTCGCCCTGCATCAGCATATCGAAATGCTCTGCCGAAAGCGCGTTGCCGCAAAGCAGTCGATGATCGCCAAGCAGGAACAGATCGCCAGGCCGTGTTACTGCTGGTCCCGCCGATTGCTCCAGATGTTCCGCTTCGTCCCCTTCGGCTTCATCATCCTGATTGTCCGGCGAGAACTCGCTGATGATCAGGTCGACCTCTGGGATGTCGAAGCCGGTGAGGCTCACATCGAAGTCGAGATCGACCAGCGCCTGCAACTCGATGGCCAGGATCTGCTTGTCCCAGCCGGCCTTCTCGGCGATCCGATTATCGGCGAGGATGTAAGCGCGCTTCTGCGCCTCACTGAGATGGTTGATCGAGAGGGTTGGAACGTCCTTCCATCCCAGCAGGCGCGCTGCTGAGAGTCGGCCATGGCCGGCAAGGACGTTGTTCTTCTCGTCGACCAGGACCGGATTGGTGAAGCCGAATTTTTCGATGCTGTCGGCAATTTGTCGGATTTGTTTCTTGGAATGGGTGCGAGCGTTGTTGCGGTAAGGGGTGAGTGCGTCGATCGAAACTGTGGTGATGTTGGTGGCCATGAGATCCTCTGAATGCCAGCGCAGGAACGACCGACATCGGTATCTTCCTGAGAATTACCCAGAGAATAGCGACTATTGACTTGGCGCAAAATACCAAATCTTCGGATCCATCGAACGAAACTTGAACTAAATGCATTTTTCTTTGTGTTATCACGACTTGAGATTGCAACAAAATATTTTGTCGCTCGGCAAAAGTGATGCTGAAGGCCGACAAAATGTTTTGTTGGCCTACATCTAGGCCGAACCAATACATGCTTTTTCAGCGACCTCAGCGTCGCAAGCTGATTCGCAAAATGCTGAGCTAAAGGGCCTCCTGTTTGAGCCGCAGAGCCAATGCCTTGGCCTCTTCCGGCGTCAGTTGATTGAGAGCCACACGAAGCGCTTCACACAGTTCGTCGAGAATTGGGTCATTGTCTTCTGATCCGGTATGGCGATGGGCGCGTTGCTGGAAGAACAAACTGAGCCAAAGGTCGAGCGCGCTGCCTTGCCATTTGCCCGTCTTGCGAGCTTGCCCCGACATTGCGATGGCAAGGCCGGCTAGAGCGTCCATTCCTCCGGCGACCTCGTACCCGTTGAGGAAATGGGCGAAGCGGCCGGATTGATCCCACTTAAGGGGCGCGGGCATGGTTGAGAAGTCGCCCTCCAGGGCCAGCCGTTCCCATTTGAGCAGCCTTGTCATTCGGCAGCCTCCGCCATCAGGCTGAGCCTTGGGCGGATCAACGAAACAAAGCGATTAGCCGTATGGCAGAGCCAGTCGAGCTGCTGGCCTTCGTCTGCGAAGTCTGACCTTGGCCTAAACACGCCCAACTCCGCATGAAATGGCCTGTCCGATTTCAGCCGCGCGACCAAATCAAGGCCGGTTTCTCCGCGCAATTCTGCAATGTCGTTGTGGAATTCATCAAAGAGAGCCTGACCATCCTCTTCGCGGAAGGTCAGGAACAGGCCGACTTCGGCTCTGCTGCCAGTCGACCGAAAGGCAGTCAGCCATCCTAGCGGGTCGGGCAGGGGAACTCTCACCCAGTTGTCGCCGCCGTGGCGTGGTGCCAGTTGGTCTGCGTGGTCGAACTGTACCTCATCAATGAACCGCTGCCAGAATGCGCGGTTGATGCCCCGCCGGTTTACTCGGTCGGGATCGACAACATTCTCCATGGTGTCAGCGGGCAGGGCGCTGATAGGTTCTGGCGTTTCCAAATAGAGCGGCATACCGCCGAGATCGACCAAAACTCTCTGCTGTAGGACTTCGGTCCGCAGCGGCACCGTAGGCACAACGATAATATTTCCAGAAGTCGCTTGCCAAATCTGGATTTCAAGCAATGTCAGTTGGGCCAGACCGGCGCCTTGCGAATTTAGATGCTCGGCAATCGCGTGCGTATCTGAGCGGATGCCATCTCCGGCGACAACGAGCTGAAAGTCACCCAGTCTTAGCGACCGCGTCACGGCATCGACAAATGGAGCCTCTTCAAGCTCTGGCCACCGAAGCTTCGCCGCGGCAAAGATCGGGTTCGGCTCACGGGTTGCGAGCCTGCGCTTTATTCCTGCGGTCAGATCGCCAAAGCTCCAGCGTCGCAGCAGCGCGGCATATTCCAAGATTTGCGCCAACACTTCGCGACGCGCCTGCGGGTTGCGCCAAAGCTTGCACTCAATAACGATCAGCCGGCCGCTCCTGGCCACGCCCAGGATATCCGCGAACACTGTCCCGCCCGCACGAGGAATGGCGAGTTCCCGGCATAAGGGGACGACATCGCCGAAGCCGCCTTCAAGGCGGTCGGCCACGATCAACTCGGGATGCCGAAACAGCAAATCTTGTAGCCAACGCTCGTCATAAGCATGCTGCGACAGAGCATTCGAAATTGGCATTTGCCCTGGGGCAGGCGTTGGATTTCGCGTTAGAGAACGACGAGCCAGTGGCTCCGCATCTGTTGAAATAAAGGCAGAAAGTAATAAAGCGCTCATTTTAGGGTCGCTATCTCCAATATTTTGTCGTCAAAATGGGAAACCACCGTCGAAGATATTTCGGTTATATTCAGGTGTTCACAACCATTCGTGACACGGACTTGCGCTCGATTTGAAGCGGCAGTCAACTCGAATTGCCGAGGCCATTTTCTCTCGGCGAGCGAATTGGACGCGGGCGAAGCACATGTGCCCTACGTCGCATAATAGGTGATTTGGAATTTGCAGAGACGCCGTGATGCTCGGGTGCATTTGATCCGGAAGGGCTCTAATAGCTGTTTGACATCAAGAAAATTCGATCAACTATTGGAACTTGCGGCTTCCGACGGGAGAGCCTCGGGCTCGATCTTCCTTTCTGGAAGGCTCAGCCGGCCATGCTGAGATCCCGATGGAGAGCCTGTCGGTCTCGACACAGTTGAGCGCAATTCATAGGCGCTTGAGCAGTTCGATTTTGCGCTTGAGGGGACACCACGGTAACCCCGGCCATCTTCAGCTTACACAGGTGGCCCGATGAAAAAGCGTACGATACTGCACATAGACTCGAGCGCCCGCGTCGCACGGTCGCACTCCCGCCGGCTTGGCAGGATATTTGTGGATGCCTGGCTCGCAGAGCGCAGTCAAGATGAAGTAATCTACCGCGACGTCGGCAAAAATCCGCCACCGTTCATGACCCAGGACTGGATCGCGGCCGCCTTCACCAGGCCCGAGGCGCGCACCGATGCCATGAATGCGACGCTCGCCTGCTCCGATGAACTTATCGATGAAGTCGAGAAAGCCGATTTGATTGTGCTTGGGGCGCCGATGTACAACTACAACATGCCAGCGGCCCTCAAGGCCTGGTTCGACCAGATCGCGCGGATCGGACGTACGTTCTCTTTTGATCTCGCGCGCGGTGACTTCCCGATCGAGCCAATCCTGCGCGGCAAGACATTGGTGGTCGTGTCTTCGCGCGGCGAATTCGGGTTCCAGGACGGCATCCGTCAGCACATGAACGCACTCGATCCCGGCATTGCTGCATGTGCGCACTATCTCGGCGCTTCCGACATCCACACCATATCGGCGGAGTATGAGGAGTTTGGCGGCGATCGGCGTGCGAAATCCGTCGAACAGGCCGAAGCGAAGGCAAGGGCGCTGGCCAGTTCGATCTCTTTCGGCCTCAAGGCGGCCGCCTGAGGCTTGGCAACGAGCCGCCGTCCAAACGTGTTGCGGAGGTAATCCCAGGTGACTGCGGGCAAGGTCGACCTTCGCCATTGCCAAGTCAGTGGCGAAAGTTGAGGAAATCGTGCCAGCGCCTGACCAGGTAATTGTGCTCGTCCATCACCGCATTCCAGATCGCTATCCTTGATACGCGCTCATGGTAGGCGCCACCCTCCCTGATGTGCCCCCGGCCAACGACGGGGTCACCGAGAGGACCTGCAAGATCGTCAACGGCCGGCAGGCCGCCATACCAGTAGTCCCATTCTGCTGCCGTCAGGTGCCTGCGAACCAAATCAGGTGCCGAGAAGTAATAGCCATGACGGGCGACGACCGCGCCTGGCCAGCCGTCCAGCCACCAGTTCAGGTATTCATACGCCATGTCGAGCGCCGGCCCGGCGGCATGCCGCGATATCGACATGCCGCCAAACCAGCCGCGATATCCTTCCCTTGGCACCGCCGTCCTGATGTCGACGCCGCGCAGTGCCGGCAACACCAGCGCCGAGGACCAGATGCTGCCGATGCGGGCGCGGCCTCTTGCGAACAGCTCCGCTGATTGTGCCTGGGTCTCCCAGAACTGCGGGAAATGACCGCGCCGGCGCAACGACATGAGAACGCCCATCAGGCTGTCGATTTCCGCGATAGAGAGATTCCCAGGGTCAAGGAACCGGACCATGCCGGCGGCCTGGACGGCAAGTATGGCATCGATGGCGCCGATGGAGGCATTGCTCTGCAATGTCGCGCGCTTCCAGGCCGGGTCGAGCAGCCATGACCAGCTCTCCGCGTCGATATCAGCGCCCTCCGGCAGCAGTTCGCGACGATAGCCGAAACTGTCGGCGCAATGGCTTAGCGGCAGCATGCTGATCCGGTCGGCTGGCGTTTCTGAGAGGCGCCCGTCGTCCTGCACGTAAAGCAGCCTGTTCGGTCCGCCGCCCGGGACCGGCGGCAGGGCTGCGTCCGCCTTGCCGGTGAGCGCAAGCTCGCCGACATCACTCCACCTCTTGATCCGGCTGAGCTCGATTGGGCGGATGGAATGAGCTGTCCAGACGAATTCGAGATTGTGGAACCACTGATCGTAGACGTCGAAGCTCTCGGGCGCGACGACACCGACCTGATGGGCGATGTTGCCATCAAGCACCTTGCCCTCGACGGTGAAACCCAGATCGGCCTTCGCCTGCCGCAGAATGGGCTCCAGCACCGTGGATGCGGTCCCGAGCACCCGCAGGATACGTGGCGTGGTGAGGACAGCGGGACGGGAGAGTGGTTCGTGGGCGCGGGGCATGATCGGGTATCCTTGGGAGCGTTCCCCATACTGCAAAATACGACTATTGTTTACAAGCATCATTTTTTATGGGAACGTAGCTCCAGCTGAAACGGAGCAGACTGATCGCTCCCGTTGCGACAGGTTCGATGCAGAGCCGGGGTTCAGAAAGTCCAGAGCAGAAAAAGGCGGGCATCGCGCTGTACCGGCGTTGCGCCCTGCAGATCGCGTCCGCGATCAGAACCGGCGCGCTCGAACCCGGCCTCATCTTGCTGGAAGGTCCGATTTCATCCGTCTTCGAGACGAGCCGGGCCACTGTGCGCAAAGCAATGGGGACACTTGCCGATGACGGCCTCATCGAACGTTTTGACGGGCGCGGATTTGCCGTCGCAGGCCGGCCTGACGGCTCGCCGCTGACAAAACGACGGCTGTCCGGGCAGGATTTCATGCTCGATGAAGCAGTCAGGCTGGACGGCAAGCCGGCGGCGGACCAGATGATCGCCAGCGTCGAGGCCGCCATAATGGTCGCCATCGCCTTCGGCCATTATCGGGTTGACGAGCAGGGGCTTGCCGACAGTTTCAGCGTCAGCCGCCCGGTTGCCCGCGAAGTGCTGTGGCGCCTGCGCGAATCCGGTCTGGTCGAGAAAAACCTTCACTCGTCTTGGCTGGTGGGGCCGGTCACGGCACAGGCAATCGCGCATGATCGCGAAGTGCGCATGCTGCTTGAGCCACACGTGCTCAAACAGTCGGCGCCACACCTGCGGCATGAAGAACTGGCGGCGATGCGCGAAGCCGTTTCAGGCGCCATGGCGATGGAGGGAAAGATACCCAGGGATGTCATCGAAGGCATCGAGCGGGATCTCCACGTCTCATGTCTGCGGCACTTCGACAACAAGCGCATGAGCCAGATACTGCACGGGTGCCGCCTGCCGATGATCGTGGACGCGCTGTTCGCGCAATTCATAGGAATCTATCGCGACGAATCGACCTTCGCCGAGCACCTGGAAATCATTGACAGGCTGCTGGCGGGGGCGTTCGAAGACGCGGCGGCTTCCCATGCGGCGCATCTGCACAACGAAGGCCGCCGTACGCTGGACCGGCTCAAAGTTCTTTCGGTCCTGCCGGAGCCCGAGGTGGCGCCATACCTGCAACGAATTGTCTGAACAGGAGATAGTCATGCGCAAGATTCCGCCTTTGAACGCTATTCGCGCATTCGAAGCCGCCGCCCGCAACCGCAGCTTCACGGCTGCGGCGTCGGAACTTTGCGTGACGGTGACCGCGATCTCGCACCAGATCCGCCACCTCGAGGAGCAGATCGGGCAGAAGCTGTTTGAGCGCACCCCGAGGGCCGTCACCCTGACCCTGCTTGGCGAGAGGCTTTATCCGGTCTTGCGCGAAGGTTTCGACCGGTTCGCTGAAGCCTTCGAGGAACTGGAAGACAGGAGCCAGGGCGACACGCTGACCGTGACCACGACGCGCGCCTTCGCCGAGCGCTGGCTGATGCCCAGGCTCTCCCGCTTCACAAAATCGTTTCCGGGGCTGAGCGTGAATGTCGAGGGATCGGATGCGCTGGTCGACCTGCGCACAGCCAGTACCGACGTCGCGATCCGATACGGCATGCCGGCAGGCGACGAGCTTTCCTCGCTGCCACTCCTGACCGACGTCTATCACCCCGCGGTCGCCATCCCGGCGGATGGTCGTGCCTCGACCAGGATCGAGGATTACATGTCGCGCCCCTTGCTCGCCTATCGATGGCACAACAGGTCGATCGACTGTCCCAATTGGGCGAAGTGGCTGAGCGCCGCCGGCAAGGCTGGCGCGGAGGACTACCGGCTGTCCTGGATCAACGACGAAAGTCTGGCGCTGCACGCCATGGAACGCGGCTTCGGGCCACTTCTGTGCTCCAGCGTGATGATTGCGGAAGGCATCGAAAGCGGTCGGCTCGCGCGGATCGATGGTCCCGACCTGAACGGTTTCAGTTACCGCGTCGCCTTCGTTCCGTCACGCAGGACCAAGCGCACCATTGGACGGTTCACCGATTGGCTGCGCAGCGAAGCATCCGACTTCGGCAACACCTACAGGGGACTTGCCGCCTGACCGCGATCGGTCATCAACGCGACCGGCCCGTGATAATAAGGCAGGTTCTCCACGCGCACATGGCCACCACCACGCCGGAAGGCATCCACATGCGCGACGATTTCGGCGAGCGGTGCGAACCAGACATTGTGGCTGGCAAGAATCCTTTCGAGAAATTTTTCCACCAGCCGCCATCGCGCAAGCCGGCCTGTCAGGAAAGGATGCCAGACCGGCATCCACAAGCCCCCGGCCTGATAGTGCGCCTCGAACTCCTCGAAGAAGGCCGATAAGCCAATCGAAGGGGAGCGCACGGGCATCATATAGCCGATCTCCTCGAAATGCGCGAAGGCCGGCCAGTCATCGTTGCCCCAGTGCGGCGGTACTTCAAACAGTTCTCCGGCGGGGGTTTTCATTAGGTAGGGAATGTCGTCGGCCATCAGTGAGGAATCGTAGCTGAAACCATGTTCGACAAGCAGGTCCACGGTTCCCTGGGTCACATTGTAGACAGGTGCCCGATAGCCGGTGGGTTTCCTGCCTGTCATGCGCTGATGCACCTGCAGCGCCCGTTCGAACCAGTGGCGCTGTTCGGGTTGCGCGATGGTCGTTGGGTCTTCATGCAGGAACCCGTGATGGCCGATCTCGTGACCGTCGCGCAGGATTGCCTCCACCGCGTCCGGGTACTGTTGCATCGTCCAGGCGGGTATGAAGAACGACTGTTTCAGCCCGAGGCGCCGATAGGTTTCCAGGATGCGCGGCACCGCCACCGTCGGGCCGTAGCGGCCCATCGTGATGGGATAGAGCCGGTTGAAACCGTCGCGCGGCTTGGCGATGTGGATCAGGCTGTCGGCGTCCATGTCGAACGATATCGAACACGCGCATCGGGCCCCGTTTGGCCAGGCGATAGGGTTGAGGATCATCAGATCATTCCCCTTCGCCGACAATGAACGCTAGGCTTTGCGGCATCTGGTCGGCGCCGTTGATCGGGACCATGTCCTGCGGGCACGCCGACATGACCGCGACGACGTCGATCTCTGCTCGGAGCACGAACCGGTCGCCGCTGGATGTGACCGGCGCCAGCCAGGAGATCGAGCCATCGGGCGCGACGGGCGTGTTCATCCAGATGTTGAGGGGCGCCGGCACGGTGGCCGGCTGGCGGCCAACAGCCTGCAGTGCCTGCTTGAAATTGTCCGTGCAGTTGTCGTGGTAGCCTTGCGCGCCCAATTGGCGATAGCGATGGACGTCGCAAGCTGCGACGACCGTGTCGTGGACGCCTGGCGAGGTGTCCTCGATCACGGTCATCAATGGCCGGCGGGCATTGCTCACCAGTGCGCTTTTCTTGCGCAACCCGATTCCGCTCGCGACCGCATGCTGGTGCGGCATCGACGAGAATTCGTTGAGGTCAGCCGCGTTGAAGGCCCAAAAATCGCACACCTGCGAGCCATGGGTGTTGATAATGGTGAGTAGCTGGCCAGCACCGACCACGACGGCGCGGCCCTCGCGGGCGGGAATTTCATAAAGGTGTCTGAGGATCGGGATGCCGTTTTCGGATACCCTGGCGGATGAACTGCCATTTCGGCCGTCAGGAATGCTGGGTTCGCTCATTGCCCGGGATGTCGCCATGATTGTTCTCCTTCGATGGCAATCATCCTTGCCATTGCGGAGACCCTCGCACGAATGGGATATTCTCAACCGCAGTTACGAAAAACTGTCGGCGCCATGGACACGTAACACCAGCCGCCCGGCCGCCAGGACCGCATCGTCAAAGCCGGTTGCCCCGGTCAGCAGCACCGATGTCGGCAGCCCTTGCGGGTCGGTTCCAGAGGCCATGGCCAGTCATGGCATGTCGAGAAAACTGCCAATCATCGTCATCGACAAGGTACGCAGGTTGAGTCTGGCGAAGAGTTCGTCATTGCTGGCCAGCGGAGCCAGTAGCGGGGCAACATGTGGGACGGTCGGCAGGATCAGGATGGCGCCCTCAAGTTCGTGGCGCAGTGCGCGGATCAATCCGGTCCGGATTCGCCGCAAGGCAATCATGTTCTCCACCGGGGTCGCCGCCGCGATATCAAGGCGGGCTACGACACGCGGGTCGATAAGCGCGCGTTCCTTCGATGCCAGCAGACCCCGATGAAGCGTCGCCGCCTCGACGCCGCCGGGCCATCCGAATTTGCCGATGGCGGCCCTGGCGCGGCCGATCGACGGCATCAGGCGCGGTTCGACAAGCCCGCCGCCGGATCGCAGCAGGCCGGCGAACGCCAGCAGATTTTGGCCAACCGTAGGCTCGAGCTCGGGATCATCGAGCAGGCTCCGCTCAATGATAAAGCGGCGCGGCGCGGCGGTGTTCGCAAGTGCCACGCCGCGCATCAGGGCGTCCATCACAACGCAGTCCTCGGCGTTTTTCGCCAACAAGCCGGCGGTGTCGAAACTCGCCGCCAGCGGATAAACCCCACGCATGTCATATCGTCCCAGCGAGGGGCGAAAGCCGGCGATGCCGTTGAAAGCGGCCGGCACCCGGACCGAGCCGGCCGTGTCCGTCCCGAGCGCGACGGGCACGATTCCACGCTGGACCGCGATGGCTGATCCCGAAGAGGAGCCGCCGGGGACGCGGTCTTCCCGCCCCGACGCGGTGGGGGTGCCAAAGTGAGGATTGAGGCCGAGGCCGGAAAACGCGAACTCGCTGAGATTGGTCTTGCCGATCGGGATCATGCCGAGTTTGCGCAGGTTGGCCACTATGGCGCTGTCGCGCGGCGCGGTGGGCACGGCCAGTCTTGTCCGTGAGCCGGCGGAGGTAACCGAGCCCGCGACGTCGAACAGATCCTTGGCGGCGAAGGGGATGCCGTCGAAATCGCTGAGCGCCGCGCCTGCCGACCTTCGGCGCGTAGCGGCCGCGGCTTCGGCCAGTGCGGCTTCCTCCATCAAGCTTATGAATACGCCGGCCGACGCCCTGGCCTTGTCCAGTGCCGTGCTCACGAGCATGTCCGGTGTCTCGATATGTTCGATCAGCAGGCGTGCCTGCCCGGCCAACGTCCCACTATCCATCTCTTCACCTCCAGATGGTGACTTCTGGCGGGGCTTGCAGCCGATGCCAGTGAGAAGACCTCAAGGGGGCTTGAGCGCAATCACCCGCCCCTCCATTCAACCCCTCTTGAGAACTGCTCACTTGAGCGATCGGCACGCCGCACGATTAGTAGCCGGCGTGCGGAAGCGTCAATCGTTGGACCGCGCAATTCCTGGGAGGGAGAACCCGATGAAAATCACGAGACGCGGATTGCTTGCGACAGTGGCCCTGGCGGCGCCGGCGCTTTTGCTGGCACGCACCAGCTTCGCAGCAAGCGGCACCTTGAAGGCGGCGATTGTCATGCCGGGCGCCATTACCGACCACGGCTGGAGCCAGTCGGGTTACGAGGCGATGGGGGTCGTCACCGAAAAACTCGGTGTCGAGACGGCATACAGCGAGAAGGTAACGCAACCGGACCACGTCGAGATTCTCTCGGACTACGCGCGGCGCGGCTTCACCCACGTGATCGGGCACGGCGGAGAGTTCCAGGATGCGATCGACCGCGTGGCCGCCCGGTTCACCGACACCCGCTTCATTGTCACCAATGGCCTTCATGCCGCCGATAACGTCAGCACGGCCGATTTCTATTTCAGCCAACCAGCCTATGTGCTGGGCTTTCTTGCCGGGCGCCTGTCGAAGTCCGGCAAGGTCGGCCTGATCCAGGCGCAGAAGTTCAAGTTCACCAACGACACGCTGGCTGGCTTCGAGGCAGGATTCAAGGTGGCGCGGCCTGATGGCGCGGTGTTCGTCACCTGGACCGGCGACTGGGACGATGTCGCCAAAGGCAAGGAGGCGGCACTGAACCAGATCGCGCAGGGCGCGGATATCATATGGCCGACAATGGACAGCGCCACGCAGGGCGCCCTCCAGGCCGTCCGCGAGAAGGGCGTGAAGGCGTTCGGCCTCTACTACGACGCCATCACGAAATGGCCCGATATCATGCTGCAGTCGTCAATCCTTGATGTGAAGTCACTGATCGTGGCGTTGCTGACGACAGCCAGGGATGAAGGGCTGACGGGCAAGAATTACAGGTACGATTTCAACAGTCCCGATGTGGTGCGGCTGGGAACGTTCGCATCCGAGATTCCCGCCGACACCGCCGCCGAGGTTGCAACCCTGATGTCGAGGATCAAGTCCGGGCAACTTGTCATCCGACCGGCCTGAGCGCCGCCATCGCGGCCACGCCGGCCCTTTCGGGCCGTGCCTGGCTTTGCGCGAATGTCGCGCCGGCACCGGTGGGTAATCCGGGAAACAAGGTGGGAGAGGTGATTGTCGTACCTA
Organism: Mesorhizobium sp. M1342; assembly: GCF_040317955.1. Taxonomy (NCBI): domain Bacteria; kingdom Pseudomonadati; phylum Pseudomonadota; class Alphaproteobacteria; order Hyphomicrobiales; family Phyllobacteriaceae; genus Mesorhizobium; species Mesorhizobium sp. M1342. Next base: position 48,152 of record NZ_JAMYLI010000002.1, read on the forward strand.
GTTCTTGATCGGATCAGCAAGCGGTTTGGCGGCTTCAGTGCACTGACCAATATCAGCCTTTCAGTCGAGCGGGGGACGGCTCGTGCGGTACTCGGCGAGAACGGAGCAGGCAAGACCACGTTGATGAACGTGCTTTTCGGCCTCTACCGGCCAACCGAGGGAAGCATCCAGATCGATGGCAAGGCCGTCTCTTTCAGGTCGCCAGCCGATGCCATCGCCAATGGCGTGGGCATGATCCACCAGCACATGCATCTGGCCGAGGCGCTGACCGTTACCGAAAACATCGTGCTCGGTCTCGGCGGTTTGCACAGTCCGCTCAACCTGCGCCGGCACTCCGCGAAAATCGCGGCGCTGAGCGAGCGTTATGGCCTCGCTGTCGAGCCAGACCAGCCGGTCTGGAAACTGCCGATCGGCATGCGCCAGCGGGTGGAAATCCTGAAGATGCTCTACAGGGGCGCCAAGATACTGGTGCTGGATGAACCGACAAGCGTGCTGGCGCCGAACGAGATCGACTCGTTCCTTGAGCGCGTGAAGGCATTGCGCGACGACGGTACGACCATCCTTTTCGTCACGCATAAACTCGATGAGGTCATGCGGATCGCTGACACGGTTTCGGTCATGCGCCACGGCCAGTTGGTGGCCGAACGCAACATTGGGCAGACGGATGTGCGGCAGCTTTCCCGACTGATGGTCGGCAGGGATGTCGAGCCGGTGCGGGTTCCGCGTCTGACCGCGCCGGGAGGTCCGGTTCTGGAATGCGTGGATCTTGTCGCGCGCGGCGAACGCGGACTGACGGCGCTTGACCGGGTTTCGCTGACGATACGCCAGGGCGAGATACTGGGCGTGGCCGGTATCGACGGTAACGGACAAAGCGAACTGGCCGAAATTATCTGCGGTCTGCGCAAGCCAGAGTCCGGCACCATTCGCGCTGGCGCCACGGAGATTACCGGGCTCGGTGTTTCAGCGCGGATGCGCGGCTCTCGGATTGGGTTCGTGCCCGAGGACAGGCACGGCAACGGCCTTGTGCTTGACCATTCGATTGCCACCAACTTCGTGCTGCGATCCTTTCGTCGCAGGCCTGTTTCACGCTTGGGCCTGATCAATGCACGCTTTATCGCTGAACAGGCGCGGCGGATGATGAAACGCTACGACGTGCGGTCCCACTCGCCCGCTCAGCCGGCACGGGAGCTTTCCGGCGGCAACCAGCAGAAAATCATCCTGGCGCGCGAAATTGAAGCAGGACCCGAGATCCTGGTCGTCATGCAGGCGACCAAGGGCCTTGACGTCGGCGCGATCGAATTCGTCCAGCGGAAAATACTTGAGGCGCGGGATCGCGGCGTCGCGGTCCTCTACATTTCGACGGAGCTTGAACATGTCGCCGAGGTTGCCGATCGCATCGCCGTCATGCATCGCGGCCGCTTCACGGGAGAGGTCCTTCCAGGGGAGGCGACGGCCGAGCACATCGGCCTGCTGATGTCGGGCTTGTCGGTGGGAGAACAACAATGACGCGACTGCGGGACGCACTTGTCGGCTTGCGGGTTGTCATGGCCGTCGCCGTGGCGCTCGGGCTTGGCTCAATCCTGATCCTGGTGACGGGAGCCGATCCGGTGAAAGCCTATGCCGCTCTCGTTCACGAGGCGCTTTTCGACTATTGGGGCCTGTCCAACACAATCGTGAAAACGTCTCCCATCCTGCTTGCCTCGCTTGCGGTCATGGTGCCGCTGCGGGCTGGCGTCTACAATATCGGCGGCGAGGGCCAGATCTACATGGGCGGCCTGTTCGGCACGCTGGCGGCGCTGCATCTGCCCGCGCTTCCTTCCATGATTGCAATTCCCTCGGCGCTCCTGTGCGCCATGCTGGGCGGGGCGCTTTGGGCGGGCATCGCAGGCTTGTTGAAAGCATGGCGGGGCATCAACGAGGTCATCGTGACCCTGCTGATGAACTACATCGCCATCCACGTCGTGAGTTTCGCCGTCAGTGGCCCGATGATCGCCAGCGGGGCACCTTACCCCTACTCGGACGAGATCCCCGAGCAATACCGGTTGCCGCTGCTGATGCCGCAGACGGACGCTCATATCGGAATCATTTTCGGTCTTGTCGCGGCAGGTGTGATCGCCTTCATCTTCGCTCGCACAGCGACTGGCCTGTCACTCGACATTGTCGGCAAAAGCCCGAGGGCTGCCAGGTACGCCGGGCTGAACGTGAAAACCCATATCGTCGCCTCAATGGCCTCGGGGGGAATGCTGGCTGGCCTGGCCGGCGGCATCGAAGTGCTTGGCCTGAAATATCGCCTCTTCCATCTTTTCAGTCCCGGCTATGGTTTCGATGGCGTCGTCGCCGCCTTCATCGCCAACGCCAATCCGGCCTTTGCCCCGCTGTCAGCCCTGTTCCTTGGCGCGCTCAAATCCGGCGCCAGTGTGATGCAGCGGGCCGCCGGCGTGGAGGGAACCGTCGTCGACGCCATTGTTGGCCTGGTCGTCATCCTGGTCGCCGCCAGCCTGGCCTGGAAAGGCGATCTTCTGGGCGGCCTGATCGAGGGGTTCAGGCTAAAGCCGACGCCGGCCGACCAGGTTAACCCGACGGAGCGACAATCATGAGTTTCCTCCCCGACATTGGTCTGATCGCCGTCCTGCTGGCTTCCGGGGTCAGGCTGGCAACGCCGATCGGCTTCGCGGCCCTGGGCGGCGTGCTTGCCGAGCGCAGCGGCGTCTACAATGTCGGCCTGGAAGGGATAATGTTGTGGGGTGCGTTTGGGGCGGCGGCCGGCACCTATCTCACAGGCTCACCGGTCGCGGGGCTGGTCGCCGGGGTCCTGCTGGGCGCGTTGGCGGGACTGCTGCTTGCCCTGCTGTGCGTCAGCCTCGCGGTCAACCAGCTCGTAGCCGGGATTGCCATCAACTTGCTGTGCGCTGGCCTCACGGCCTTCCTGGCCCGCGCCCTGTTCGTGCTTGCGGGCGGCGGAACCGCGGTGAGCGGATTTGCTTCGCTGCCTGTCCCTTACCTCTCGGGATTGCCGCTGATCGGTCCGGCCCTCTTTAATCAGGATCCGCTGGCTTACATGCTGCCTGTGCTCGTGGCGGCCGTGACGATCTGCCTTTATCGAACGCAGGCGGGTCTAAGACTAAGGGCCGCCGGCGAGAGCCCGAGGGCGGCTGATTCAGCCGGGGTCAACGTAACGGCGGTCCGCTACGTTTCGCTGGCACTGAGCGGCGCGTTCGCCGCGGCCGGCGGCTGCCATCTTGTGTTGTGCCAGGTCTATATATTTTCCGAGGGCATGAGTGCGGGAAAAGGCTTTATCGCGCTGGCCGCGATCATCCTCGGCCGCTGGCATCCGGTCGGCGCGGTCGTCGCGGCTCTCTTCTTCGGATTGTGCGACGCGTTGCAATTGCAATTGCAGTTCTCCAATCCGCTTGTGCCCTATCAGATCTTTCTGATCCTGCCCTTTGCCGCGTCACTGGTTGCGCTTGAGTGGTTCAACAAGGGCACTCGGCAACCGGCGGCGACAGGCACTGTGTTCGATCGGGAAGCCCGTTAGGGCACGGACAGCGGCTCGATCCATGCGGGCCGGCTAACCACGAGGGCCGACCGCATTTCGCCCGCGCCCGATATCGCCGCCTTTTGGCATCTCACGGAGTTGCTCCGTTCGGCGCCGATCAGCGCCGCCTTCAGTGCGCGCAGGCCAGGACAACGCCATCCTGCATGAAGGCAACCCGCCCGGTCTTGACACGCAAAACGCGTATTGTTTATAATGCAATCAAGTTGCAAATAGTGCAACAAATGGGAGAAGACATTGCTGAAAAAGTTGCGAGCGGTGGTCGCCAGGCTCAACGGGTTTGTACCGGTCGTAATTGTGTGCGCTGCAGGTGGGCATCCGGCATGGGTTGTTCCGGGCAGGGTGCTGCCGCCACATGCAAAGATGGCGGGCTAGACGATGCGGTCGCCGAACCTGAAACGGGATACGCAGCTGGTGCATGCCGGCCGCCACCCGGCCGATTTCGGTGGTGTCGTGAACACGCCAGTAGTCCGCGCCTCGACGGTGCTCTATCCCGATATCGGCGCTTACGAACGCTCCCGGGCCAGCAAATTTGGCGCGTTGCGCTATGGCCGTTATGGCACGCAGACGTCCTTCGCGCTCGCCGAGGCGATGGCCGAAATTGAAGGTGCGGATGGAGCCGTTCTCTATCCGTCAGGCCTGGCGGCAATTGCCGGCGTGCTGAAATCCCTGCTTAGCCCGGGAGACCATCTGCTGGTCACCGACGCGGTGTACGGCCCGGCGCGAAATTTCTGCGATACTGAGCTTCGCCGCAACGGGATTGACGTCACGTTCTTCGCTCCCGGCATCGGTGCGTCCATTGGCGATCTGGTGCGACCGCAAACCCGGGTGGTCTATTGCGAGTCGCCAGGCAGCCTGACCTTCGAGGTCCAGGACATTCCGGCGATTGTGGCCGCTTGCCGTTCACCCGATGTCGCCATCGTTGTCGACAACACCTGGGCGACGCCTTTCTTCCACCGGCCGCTGGACCTTGGCGCCCATGTCGCGATCCACGCGGCGACGAAGTACATCGTCGGGCACTCGGATGCGATGCTGGGTGTGGCGGTGGCGAACGAACGCCACTTGGCGCGGATCCGGGACTGGGCCGCCGGACACGGCGTGCTTGCCGGGCCGGATGAATGCTGGCTTGCTCTGCGCGGGCTACGCTCGCTGGGCGCCAGGTTGCGCCAGCACCAGGAGAGCGCGAAGACGATAGCCGGGTCGCTGAAGGGGCATCCCGCCGTCGAGAGAGTGCTCTATCCAGCACTTGATACCGACAGCTCCTACACGATCTGGAGCCGGGATTTCTCGGGAGCGACTGGGCTGTTTGGCGTTGAACTGGTGAACACCAGCCCTGATACGGTCCGCGCCTTCATCGACTCCCTGGAACTGTTTGGCATCGGCTCCAGCTGGGGCGGTTTCGAGAGCCTGATCCTTCCCTCGAAACCGGTGCGCACAGCCAGCGAACCACACTGCAAAGGTCCGCTGCTGCGGCTTCACATCGGCCTTGAGGATCCCGATGATCTTCTCGACGACCTTCAGCGCGGTCTTGATGTGCTGCATGAAGCCAACTGCCGTGACGAAAGGAAACGCAATGTCCAGCATCGCTGACGGTGAGGTCCAGGCACTCGTTGCCGAGGCAAAGACGCGTATCGAGCGGGATGGTGCGAACCGCAGCAGTCTCGCCGATGTCCTCGCGGTCATCGAGCGGGCCGCGAGCCTGCCCGGGCGCTGGGGTCCCGATCGCTATCCCGATCCCGATGCCGGAGAACGGCAGGCCCGCTATCTGATCGCGACCGATCCCGATGACAGCTTCACGCTCTATCTCAATGTGATGCGGCCAGGAAACCGGATACCGCCCCACAATCACACGACCTGGGCCTGCATCGCCGCCGTCGAGGGTGCCGAGCACAACACACTTTACGAGCGCACCGACGGACGCACCGGCGCCGGGCCCGCGACGCTGCGCTCAACCGGTGAGGTCGACGTGCGGCCGGGCAGGGGCATCGCGCTCCTGGCGGACGACATTCACTCGGTGGAGATCCGCGGCGAACAGCCGATCAGGCATTTACATTTCTACGGGAAGGCGCTCGAGACGCTCAGCGAGCGTCTGATGTTTGATCTCGATGCGGGTGAGGCGAAGCCAATGAAGATGGCTGTCGCGACGAAGAAATAGGGCAGGCAGGATGCGATTTCCCTCACCTATCAGTGCTTCCACTGCGAAGGCGTGGCTATCCGACGGGCAAGAGCTTGCCCTCCTCGACGTTCGCGAGGCGGGAGAGTTCGCCTCAGGCCATCCGCTGTTTGCAACCTCGCTGCCGTTTGGTGTGCTGGAGGCCAAATTGCCTGTCCTGGTGCCTTCGACGGCTTGCCGGATCGTTTTCATGGATGACGGCTATTCGCAGCGAGCCGAACGAGCCGTCGAAATCGCCCGGCGGCTCGGTTATCAAGAAGTGTTCTTTCTCGATGGCGGAGCGACTGGATGGCAACGATCGGGCCTGTCACTTTTCGAGGGTGTATTCGTTCCGAGCAAAGCCTTCGGCGAACTGGTCGAGCAAGCCTTCTCTGTGCCGCATGTATCTCCTGAAGAGCTTAATCGTTGGCAGCGGGAGGGCAGGAAGCTCGTCCTGCTCGACGGGCGACCGCCTGAGGAACATCACCGGATGAACATTCCGGGCAGCATCTGTCTGCCCAACGGCGACCTTGCGTATCGGGCAAGCGCCATTATCCCGGATCCGGAAATTCCGGTGGTCGTTCATTGCGCGGGTCGCACCAGATCCATCATCGGTGCCCAGATACTTCGTGACCTCGGCTTTCCCAATCCCGTCTTCGCGCTGGAAAACGGAACCCAGGGCTGGACGCTTGCCGGTCTCGACCTGGAACGTGGATCGGACCGAGCTGTCGAGGCGGTACCAGATGAGGAAAGCCGGACGACGATGCGGGCCAGGGCGAGGACGCTCGGCGAGGCGTGGCAAGTGCCGTCTATCGATGTCGCGACCGTGAATGCCTGGCTCGGCGATGGGCTCCGGACGACCTATGTCTTTGACGTGCGCGGCGATGCCGAATTTCACAGCAATCACGTCGAAGGCGCCACGCACTCACCAGGCGGCCAGCTCATCCAGTCGACCGACCATTGGGTTGCGGTGCGCCGGGCGCGGATAGTGCTGGCCGACGATACCGGCCTGCGGGCCGTGGTCGTTGCCCGTTATCTGAAGATGATGGGGCTCGATTGCCACGTGCTGGCGGCCGCTGAAGACGCGTGGGGCGACATTGTATCGCCACGGCCGCTGCGCCCCGCGATGCCGGACCTGCCGCCCGCGCCGGTTCCGCTTCCGCGCGATGCCATCGTCCTCGACGTCAGGCCAAGCATGGCATATCGCTCAGCTCACATTTCAGGCGCTCAATGGGCGCTCAGGCATCAGCTCAGCGAGCGGCTGAAACATGTCGAGAAGGCGGCGCTGGTCGTGTTATGCGCCGACGACAGCGACGTCCTCGCACTTGTCGCCTCGGATCTCAGGGCAGCCGGATTTTCCAATCTGGCCGAGCTCTCGGGCACCGCTGCCAGCTGGCGCGAAGCGGGCTTGGAGGTGGTTTGCACACCGGAGCAGCCTTCAGACGCCCAGGCGTTGGATTTCGTCTTCTTCACCCATGACCGGCACAGCGGAAACCTGGAGGCGGCCCGCCGCTACTTGTCTTGGGAAACGGGCCTGGTTAGTCGCCTCGACGCCGCAGAGCACCTGGAACTGAGCCGTTGCCTGTCGCCGCGAACGAAACCGTTCGCAATTGCTCAACAAAACGAAAAACGACTTTCAAACGTGGGATGACAACAGAAACCCTCGGCTTGAGGGGTACGACAGCATGCGCATAAACTGAAAAACAGTTGCACTATATGCAACTTTAAAATAGGGGAAGATGACATGACCATGCAGAAATCGATCCGTATCGTAGCCGTGCTCGCGGCAATGGCCCTTGGAACGCAGCTCGCCGCTGCCGATCCGATCATGATCGGGCTGAGCAGCCCGCAGACCGGCGGCGCGGCCTATCTCGGCCAGCATCAACGCTGGGGCGCGGAGCTCGCGATCGAGGAAATCAATGCGGCAGGCGGCGCTATTGGCCAGCAGCTCCAGCTCTCAGTCCAGGACAACCAGTGCAACCCCACACAGGGCGCCGCCAGCGCCGAACAGTTGATCAGCGTCGGCAAGGTTTCCGCCATCGTTGGCGCGCTCTGCAGTTCGGCCACGCTGAGCATCATGCCGATCATCGAAAAGGCAGGCATCCCGCTGGTGGTCGAGACGTCAACCTCGCCGAAAATCACCGAACTGGCGGGTGTCGGCGGCAACAAATGGACGTTCCGCATCAACCCGTCCGACCAGGAACTGGCAATCGGCCTCGCCCGCTATCTGATCGCCGACGGCAAGATCAAGAAAGTTGCCTTCGCCGGCGAGGACACTGATTACGGCCGTGGTGGTCATGCCGCCCTGAAGACCGTGCTCGAGAAGAACGGCGTCGAGGTTGGCAGTGGCGACTTCTTTGGCCGCGACACACAGGACTTCTCGGCCTTTCTGGCCCGCATGGGCTCGGACAAGCCGGACGCTATCGCCGTCTACCTCAATGGAGCGGACGAACTGAACTTCCTGCGGCAGTACCGCGCCTCCGGTCTGACCATCCCGCTGACAGGGCGTGTCGAATTCTCGGAGCTGCAGGAAGGCGTTGTCGAAAGCGGTGCGATCAACGGCGCGACGAGCGTGTTCCCTTATTCCGAGCAGATCACGGTCGGCGACAACACAGCCTTTGTCGAGCGGTTCCGCAAGAAGTTTGGCGAGGTGCCGAATGCCCAAAGCTATGAGGGCTATACGGCCATCAGGCTGGTTGCCGACGCGATCGAGCGGGCGAAGTCGGCCGAGCCCGGCAAGATCCGTGATGCGCTGGAGAGTGCGTCCTTCAAGGCGACGCTGGGCGATGTGCTGAAATTCGATGATCATCACCAGGCCCATCCTTCGGCGGTGATTCTGCAGATCGAGAACAGCAAGGTGGTCGTCAAAGGGCTGTTCAACACCTGATCGGGCCGACGGTCCTTTTCGCGAACGAGGTTGTCATGCTTGTCTCGACACTCATTCTAAACGGCCTGGTGATGGGCGCGATCTACGCGCTCATCGGGGTCGGCCTGTCGCTGATTTTCGGGGTTCTGGAAATCGTCAACTTCGCGCACGGGCAGATCTATACGCTCGGCGCACTGGCCCTGGCGTTGCTGGTTGGCCATTTCGGGTTCGGCTTCCTGCCGGCGGCGTTTGTGTCGGCGCTCGGCGTCGCCGCGTTCGGCTATCTCCTCTACGTTCTTTTCCTGCGGCATATCCGAAAGGGTGAGTTCGAGCGCGGCATCATCCTGACGCTCGGCATCGGCATCGTTGTCCAGAATGCGCTGATCTACTTCTACGGCGCCACGCCGCAAATCGTCGACACCGAGTTCAGCTTCAAGGACATTACTTTCCTGGGGTTGCGGGTGGAGATGATCAAGGCGATCGCTGTCGGTTTCGCTATTGTTTCGATCACCACACTGCATCTCGTACTGACACGGACGCGGTTCGGCATGGCGATCCGGGCGCTGTCGCAAAATCGCGAGGCCGCTCTCGTCGTTGGCATGCGGCCCACGGTCATCGCCGGTCATGCGGTCGTGATCGGGACGGCTCTGGCAGGGCTTGCCGGTGCGGTGCTGGCGCCAGTCTTTACAGTCCATCCGCTGATGGGCGCGCCAATCCTGTTCAAGGCTTTCGCGATCGTCATCATCGGCGGTCTCGGGCATCTGCCGGGCGCCGTCGTCGCCAGCCTGATCATTGGCGTGTCCGAAAGCCTGGCCGGTGGCCTCGGGTCGGCCTCGCTGCAGGATGCGGCCGTGTTCCTGGTGATGATCGCGATGCTGCAGTTCCGGCCGATTGGTCTTTTCGGCAAAGGGGTCAGGATATGAGCATGGCCGCCGCCAGCATGAATTCGCCCTGGCCTCCCTTGCGGCGGCTTGGATTGTCGGCAGGTGCCGTCATCCTGCTTACGCTCCCACTCTGGTCGCCATCGGACTACATCACCGGCATCGGGACGCTTGCCATCTTCTTCGCCGTCGCCAGCACCGGCCTCAATGTGGTCTATGGCTATGCCGGCCTGCTGTCGTTCGCGCAGGTCGGGTTCTGGGGCCTTGGGGCCTATGTATCGGCTCTGCTGGTCACCGATCACGGCTTTTCGACGTGGACGGCGATTGGCTGCGCGGGTGCCGTCTGCGTCGTCACCTCGCTTGTCGGCGGGCTTGCCGCGCTGCGCGTTTCGCGCGATGCGTTCGTCGTCATCACGCTCAGCTTCAGCCTGCTTTTGCAACTGCTCGCGCGCAGTTGGACATCTCTGACCCGGGGCGCCATGGGCATTCCCGGTTTGCCGTCTCCGCAGGTTCGCCTGGGTGATGCGATCCTGCTGGATGGCAACACGGCGTCTGGGTTCTACTGGATCGCGCTGGGCTGCGGTGCCCTGGTCGTCGCGGCGACCTGGTGGCTTCTTCGATCGCGCGTCGGCAGGGCGTTCGTCGCGGTCAACCTCGATGAGAATCTGGCGCGATCGCAAGGGATTTCCGTCTTCCTTCACCAGCTGTCGGCCTTCGCTCTTTCGGCTCTCATCGGCGGCCTCGCCGGCGCGCTCTACGTGTTCAAGCTCGGCATCGTCGATCCCGGCATCTTCGACATCTACTATGCGCAGATGATGTTGATCATCGTCATTGTCGGTGGCGCCGGTCACTTCTGGTTCGTGCTGTTGATGAGCTTTGTCTTCACCGCCCTGCCCGAACTGCTGCGCCTGGCACCGGAACTGCGCATGATCCTGTTTGGACTTGTGCTGGTCATAACCATCCAGTTCATGCCCCAGGGGCTGGGCGGATATCTGGCCGATCGCCGAAACCGTATGCTGAGGAGGACCGAATAATGCCGTCACAGCAGCCACTTCTCTCGGTTGAGGGCCTGAGCAAATCATTTTCCGGCATCAGGGCGGTCGATGACCTGACATTCGTGGTCGAGCGGGGCGAGATCCTGGGCCTGATCGGACCAAACGGATCGGGCAAGAGCACCTCCATCGACTGTATCACCGGCTTCACGAGGGCGGACCAAGGCTCCGTGTTGCTTGACGGGAAGCGGCTGACTGGCGCGCGCGCCGAGCAGATCGCCCAGGCAGGCCTTTCCCGAACGTTCCAGAATGTGCGCGTCTATGACCGGCTGACACTCATGGAAAATGTGCTGATCGCGCGCCAGGCCTATGACGGCGTCGCTTGGTGGCAGGCGCTGGCCGGCACGCAGGCCTGCCGCGGTGCCGAGCGTCGGGCCAGCGAGCGCGGCCGCGAGCTGATCCATCTGGTGGGGCTGGCGACGATGTCGGCCTTCCCGGCCGCGTTCCTGTCCTACGGGCAAAAGAAGCTGCTCGCGCTGGCGATGGCCCTGATGTCCAATCCGAAGATCGTCATTCTCGACGAGCCGCTGGCTGGCGTTAACCCGACGGTCATCAGGAGGATCGCCGGCCTCATCCAGTCACTCAACGGCGACGGTCAGACATTCATCATAGTAGAGCACAACGTTCAGTTCATCATGGAACACTGTTCCCGGGTGGTGGTGATGGAGCAGGGTCGAAAGCTCGCCGAGGGGCCGCCGTCCCTCATCAAGGAGGACGAGCGTGTGCTGCACGCCTATCTTGGCAAGGCCGACGCCGTAGCGATGGAGCTAGCATTCCATGGCCAGTGACATCGCACTCGAAATCAGAGACTGGTCGGTCGGCTATCTCGATCATCCGATCGTGCGCGACTTCTCCGCGGTCTTTCCCACCGGTTCGGTGACCAGCCTGATCGGCGGCAATGGCGCCGGGAAATCGACGCTGCTCAAATCCATTTTCGGCCTCAACAAACACTTCTCCGGAAAGCTGACCTTCGAGGGCAAGTCCGTTGAGGGACTGTCGCCCGCTGCAAGGCTCAAGACCGGTATCGGCATCGTGCCCCAGGGGCGGTGCAACTTTCCCCAGATGACCGTTCATGAAAACCTGGAGATGGGCGCATACCTTCTGCCGCGGACAAGGGCGTCGGCCGCGATCGAGAGCGTGATCGAACTCTTCCCGATGCTGCGCCGCAAATGGCGCCAGCTTGCCGGCAATCTGAGCGGCGGCGAACAGCAGATCCTTGAAACGGCGATGGTGCTTGAAAACAGCCCCAGGCTTCTTCTGCTCGATGAGCCGTCACTGGGCCTTTCACCGAGGATGCAGTCGGAGGTGTTCGAGACGGTGAATTCGATCCGGGGCAAAGGCGTGACTGTCATCATGGCGGAACAGAATGTGTTCGGATCGCTGATGATCTCGGACCGCGCGATCGTCCTGGAACTCGGCCGCAAATTCGCAGACGGCCCCGCCAGCGACGTCATGCATGATCCCCGTATCAAGGCTGCCTTCCTCGGCGGCGAGCCGGTGGTTGAGACGACAGACATATGGAGCGAGACATGAGCCATGCCGAAACAACTGTCATCCCGGCCCGCAAAGGCATTGCCTTCGAGGTGCGTCGCGGGAGCCGGCTGAAGATCATCAACACGCACGGGTCGCAGGTGCTTGACACCTGGGCCTTCGCTCTCAATGACATGAAGGAGTACATGTCGATGGAGCATACGCGATCATCGACCAGCCGCATCATACCGGCTACCGGCGACACCTATGTGAGCAACCTGTTCACCCCGATGCTCACGGTGATCGAGGACACGTCGCCTGGCATCCATGACACGTTGATGTGCTGCTGCAGCCGGAAGACCTATGAGCGGCTGAAATACGAAGGCTACCACGACAATTGCAACGACAACTTCCACGCCGCGTTGGCAAGCGTTGGCAAGCAGTTGGCCTTCACACCCGGACCGCTCAACCTGTTCATGAACTTTCCGGTGTCAGGCGCAGGCGTCATCACCCGCGAGCCTCCGGTCTCACGGCCGGGCGACCATGTTCTCTTCGACGTGAAGGCGGATCTGCTGATGGTCATTTCGGCTTGTCCGCAGGACATCCAGACGGTCAATGGCGCGGGCAAGATGCCGACTGACGCCGCGTTCCAGATCCTGAACTGAAAGCGTCAGCATGTTCGAAACCGGAGGCAGCCATCAAAGATGAAAACGCTCGATACAGCGCTCAAACTGCTCAAGCTGTTCGAAACCGAGGAACAGACGCTTTCGGTCACGGAAATCGCCGAAGCGACGGCCCTGCCGAAAAGCAAGGTATCGCGGCTGCTCGCCGATTTTCGCGCCAACGGATTTCTGGAGCAGGACGAACAGACGCGCCGCTATCGCGTTGGCCTTGCCGCGTTTGAGCTCGGCTCCAACTACATCAAATCGCAGCCGCTGGCGCATGCCGCCTTGCCGGTGTTGCGACAGATCGTCGAGCGAACCGGCCATTCGACAACGCTCAGCGTGATGCGCGGCGATCTCATCTTGCACATCCTCGCTGTTGAAGGCCCGCACTATATCGACGGGCGCTGGCGCGTCGGCAACAGACTGCCATTCCATGCGACGTCGGCCGGCAAGGTCCTGCTGGCGGGTCTCACACCGGCTGGCTTCGAGGCGTTTGTCGCCAATCGTCGCCTTGATCCGATCACGCCTTCCACCGTGACGGATCCCGAGGTGTTTCGGCGCCAGGTCGAGGAGACAAGAGACAGCGGCGTGTCGCTGACCCGAGGGGAGAGCGCTCCTGGATTGTCTGCGATTGCCGTTCCGGTGCTGGGGCGCTCGAACGACACCGTCGCTGCCCTCGGCCTCATCATTCCCGACCGGTTCTTTGCTGAGGAGGAGACGGATTCACTGATCGCGTTGCTGCACGAAGAAGCGCGAACGCTGTCGATCAAATGCGGCGCCGCCGACTACCCGTTCGGCTCTGCCAGCGCTTCACCCAAGCCTGCTCTGGCAAGGTCGGCCGCGCCAGTCTGACAACCGCGAGATAGACGGATCAAAGCATGAACGAGCGTGTCCCTCAGTCGCAGCCATTTGTTGCGCCCATTACCGAACGCGGCACGATCAGTGCGGGCACCACCGCAAGCGGGCGCGAGATCTGCATTCCCTATCTGGTCAAGCGCGGCCAGGGTGACGGACCCTGTCTGTGGGTGAATGCCGCCGTACACGGTGACGAAATCAATGGTGTGTTTGCCGCACAGCGGTTTTTCGATCGGCTCGACCCGTTCGTGATGACCGGCAGCGTCGTGGTGACACCGGTTGCCAACGTGCTGGCCTTCGACGAGCGGCGCAAGACGGCCCTGATCGACAGCATCGACATGGATCAGAGTTTTCCCGGCCGGGCGAACGGTTTTGCGACCGAGCGCGCCGCGGCGGCCCTTTTCGATCGTTTCGGCAAGTCCGCCGATGTGGTGATCAACATCCACACGCTTGGCACGCCATTCGATGCCGCGCCCTACGCCGTCTACAAGGTCCATCCGGAAGCGCGGGTCTCAGAAGCCGAATTGCTGGCGCACATAGCGTGTTTTGAGCCCACGGTTGCCTGCCGCATGCCCGTCGCCAACGCGTCAGGCGAGTTGCCGGGAAACATCGGCGGCGCGTTGGATTACCAGTCGCTTTCGCTGGGAGCGATCGCTTTCATGGTCGAGCTTGGCGGCGGCGGCCGGCTGCAGGAGGATCACGTCGAACATGGCGTCGCCGGTCTCATGCGGCTGGCTGGCAAGATCGGCATCCTGGCCACATCGTCGGACCCGGTCGCCCGCCAGATAAGGCGGGTGACCAGGCGCGCCCACCGGCTGGCGAAGGCCGGCGGCCTGTTCGAACCGAAGGTACTGCCTGGAACAGCTGTCAAAGCTGGCGGCAGCATCGGTAGCATCCGCAACCTGTTTGGTGATGTCATCGAGGACATCGCGGTCGAGACAGACAGCTGGGTGATCGCGGTAAGGCGCGACCCCGTCGTGCATTCGGGCGATCGCGTCGCCTTCCTGGCTACTGAATGGAGCGATACAGATGTCGCAGCCTGAAGGAAGCGGCACGCGACCGATCGTTGCCGTGAGCCAATACGCGCCAGTGCATGGCACGGTCGCCGCAAATCTCGCTTTGTCCCTGGTAAAGATCGATGAAGCGGCGCGGCGCGGCGCCTCGATCGTGATCCTGCCGGAATGCTGCACGACGGGGCTGGTGTTTCCTGACCGGTCCCAGCTGCTCGCGATCGCCGAGACCATCGACGGCACGAGCGTAAAGGCGTGGTGCGAGATTGCCCTGCGCCTGAACATCTATCTGATCGCCGGGATGGCGGAGCGGGATGGAGAACAGCTTTACAACACCGCCGTCATCGCCACCCCTGACGGGGCTGTTTCGCGCTATCGCAAGGCGCATGTCTTTGGCCGCGAGAAGAGCCTTTTCGATCTCGGCGATCAACTCGCTTGCATCGACACGCCCTGGGGGAGAGTGGGACTGGCAGTCTGCTACGATCTCTGGTTTCCGGAGGTGACCCGCGCCTTGGCAGCAAGCGGTGCAACGCTTGTCGCCTCACCGAGCAACTGGTCCGTCCCGCCACGTCAGTCCCAGGATGCCCCAAACGTCGCTCCGATGGCGATGCACTTGGCGATGGCCGCCGCCTGCAGCAATGAAATCACCATCGCCTGCGCTGACCGCACCGGCGAAGAGGGCGGCGTACGTTTCCTAGGGCAAAGCTTCATCGTCGGGCCCAATGGCCGGCTTCTGGCAGGTCCGGCTGTGGCAAGCAGCGACGACTGTCTCCTTGCGGAATGGCCTGACTCGGCACTGACCCGCACCATGGTGCAGAGCCACATGGATACACGCCGTGACGAACTCTACCGAAGCGAGGTCGTAACGCTCGGCACCGGAGGCGATCGGGCGCAATGAGCCGTAGGCTGAGCCACGCGCATTGGGGAACATTCGAAGCGAACCTGAAGGACGGCCGGATCGATTCTGTCTCGCCCTTCGGCCACGACAGCCACCCATCGGCTCTGATCCAGTCCGTTCCGAGCGCCGTGCATGCCGCCTCGCGCGTAGCGCAGCCGATGGTGCGCGAGGGTTATCTGCTGAGAGGGCCAGGCGACCTGTCCCGGCGGCGCGGAGCCGAGCCGTTTGTTGCGGTGAGCTGGGAGGAGGCGCTTCAGCTGGTCTCGCGGCAACTGCGCGGCGTGAAGGAAAAGCACGGCAACAAAGCGATCTTCGGCGGCTCGTATGGGTGGTCGAGCGCAGGGCGGATCAATCACGCCCGCACGCTTGTCCATCGTTTCCTGTACGGGTTCGGCGGTTGCGTCGATCAGGTGACCAATTACAGCTGGGGTGCGGCGGCAGTGCTGCTGCCGCACATCGTGGGCGGCATCGAAGCCGTTGCAGGGCCTGTCACCGACTGGCCGAGCATCATCAAGAACACGAAGCTCATGGTTCTGTTCGGCGGCGCGGCCGAAAAGAACATGCTCATCACCACCGGAGGCGCCGGCAACCACGAAAGTCCGGGCTGGCTCAAACAGGCGCGGGAGGCAGGTGTCGAGTTCGTCTCGATCAGTCCTCTCAAACGCGATTTCAGTGATTGGCTCGGTGCCGAGTGGCTGCCGATCAGGCCGGGCGCCGATACCGCTCTCATGCTGGCGTTTGCGCACACCCTGATTGTCAACGAACGTGTCGACCTCGCCTTCCTGGACAGATACACGGTCGGTTACGGGCGGTTCCGCGACTATGTTCTCGGTCTCACGGATGGCACGCCGAAATCCGCGGCCTGGGCCTCCGGCCTCACCGGCATTGATGCGGACAGGATTTCTGGTCTAGCGCTGCGCATGGCCGACGCCCGCACGATGCTTTCAGCAACCTGGTCATTGCAGCGCGCCGACCATGGCGAACAACCTTACTGGGCACTCATCGCTTTGGCCGCGATGCTTGGCCAGGTCGGACTGCCGGGCGGCGGCTTCGGCTTCGGCTATGGGTCGATCAACGGGATGGGTACGCCGCGTCGGCCGACCAGCTCTCCGGCGATGGAGTCTGGCAAGAACCCGCTGGGTCTGGCAATTCCAGTGGCCCGAATGGCGGATCTTCTGCTTCAGCCGGGCAGGACAATCCCATTCAACGGCAAGAAGATAACCTTCCCTGATATCAAGCTCGTTTATTGGGCGGGCGGCAATCCGTTCCATCACCATCAGGACATTAACCGTCTGGTCGAAGCCTGGAACAGGCCAGAAACAATCATCGTGCATGAGGTCTGGTGGACGGCGACGGCGCGCCAAGCGGACATCGTATTGCCGGCGACGACCACCTTTGAACGGGATGATGTCGGAGCATCACCCCGCGATCGCTTCATCGTCGCGATGCCGCAACTGATTGAACCCGTTGGCCAAGCGCGCAACGACTACGACATCTTCAGTGACCTGGCCGGCCGGCTTGGCTTCCAGGAGCAGTTCACGGAGGGTCGCGATATTCGTGGGTGGATCGAGCATGCTTACGACGGA
This sequence comes from Mesorhizobium sp. M1342, assembly GCF_040317955.1. Lineage (NCBI taxonomy): Bacteria > Pseudomonadati > Pseudomonadota > Alphaproteobacteria > Hyphomicrobiales > Phyllobacteriaceae > Mesorhizobium > Mesorhizobium sp. M1342. Next base: position 65,140 of record NZ_JAMYLI010000002.1, read on the forward strand.
TGTCGCTCGAAGGCTCGGGTGCACAATGTAGAGTTGCCTGAGTTTTCAAAATTCTGGAGGGAAGGCTTTGTCGAGGTGCCGTCGCCGGAGGACGACTTCATCCTGTTCGGCGATTTCCGTGCCGACCCCATGGCCAACCCGCTTCGAACGCCATCAGGACGCATAGAAATTTTCAGTGAGACGATTGCGGGCTACGGCTATGACAATTGCCCTGGCCATCCGGTCTGGTTGCCGCCGAAGGAATGGCACTCGGCAAAGGCCGCCGAGCGTTTCCCGCTTCATATGATTTCTAATCAGCCTTCGACTCGACTTCACAGCCAGCTCGACGACGCAAAGCTGAGCCGGGCTTCAAAAATAGCCGGGCGTGAGCCAATCCTTATCAACATCAGTGATGCCGCAGCACGTGGAATCCAGAACGGTGACACAGTGCGCGTGTTCAATGACCGGGGTGCTTGCCTCGCCGGCGCGGTGCTATCTCAAGACATCATGGCCGGGGTTGTGCAACTTGCCTCAGGCGCGTGGTATCATCCAGAGGCCTATGCAAGACCGGGCGCCCTTGATCTTCATGGCAATCCGAACATGCTGACACGGGATGAGGGGACATCATTCCTTGGTCAAGGCCCCTCAGCCCAGTCTGCTCTCGTCGAGATAGAAAAATTCGCGGGCGATCGGGAGCCAGGCCATTTCCAGATGCCCGAGCTTCACTAGAGTACGAGTTGCCGCTATCCATTGGCTGGCCCGCTGCGGGCTCTGTCACTTTACCTCGCAAAACCCATCTTCAGGTTGCACCTTCGCGCTCAAATTCCCTGCTTGCCGACAATGACTTCCCTGTTAATACGTGTAGGGAATTCTCCGATAAGCGATTGAATCTGCAGCGCGAGTTCCATACGGTTTCCCTCTCGCAGTCGAAAAACGCCCGAAAGTCGCTGTTTTTTGTCCCTTATCAGGGAAAATGGGAGAGACTGGTTCGCTCCTGACTGCCACCACCACCATAACCATTGATTTCATTGATAAAAATATGCCTCGGTCCAAAACGTTTTGGATCCATTGTGGGCCCCAAAAAAAGGGCCGCTGATATGGCCACGCTGCGCATGGTCGGTTGATTTCACTTACTTGACGACGCGCAGGGCCGCTCGCTGCTTCATCGCATCGCGTTTGGCCTCGCGCTCATTGATGGCGCGGGCTATGTCGACAGCCATTCGCTTCTTGTTGGCCTCTCGGACATATTCGTCCGTCACCGTCATGGAAGAATGCCCCATCGCCTCCATGATAGCGCGCGCTTGGATGTTGCATTCGGCGAGATACGTGCCGAAGGTACGGCGTAGCCCGTGCAGAGTGTAGCCCTCCGGAATGCCGGCCTGCTTGTGCCAATGTGCCATCATGCCGGTGAGACTCTTTTCCGCGAATGGGTGCCCATAGGCATTCTTCAGCACCGTGCCGCCTTTCGAACGATCAAGCGGCGCCAATAAACATCTCGCGCCCGCCGTGATGGTTGCGGTTTTTCTTCTGCCGGAAATCGAAGGCCTCGATCACCTCTAGAGACCCGTCGAACAGTTCGATCTCCTCGAAAACCAAATCGTCCCATTCCAACGAGGCGATATCGCCTCGACGGTTGCCGAGCCAGAACGCGAGCGCGTAGCAGGTGCGGGGCGGGGAGCCAATCGGATGGCGCGCCTCGAACTTTTCCCGAATGGGGACCCGCCACGCGGGATTGGCGGTCGATTAGGAATCCGGACGTGGATCGACAGTGAGGATTCGTTCTGCGGTTTGATCCATTTCTCAATTTCGATCCCCACCCACAAGAGCTTCTTGATTGCGACCAGCAGGTGCTTGGCAACCGTCCTGTTGGCGGCAAAGACGCTTTCTATAATCGAACGCAGATGGTCGGCGTCGAGATGTTCGACGGGCGTATCGCGCCAAGTTAGCGGACAGGCAGGATCGACCTGCATCCGAAGGAAGCGTTCAATAAGACGGGCATTCTTCCGCTGCGTCGCTTCGTCAAAGTCCAGCCATTCCATCGTCGCTTCAAGCCGCCGCGCAGCATGACCGAATGTCTTTGGCAACGCCCGACCGGGTAGGTCGATAATAGCTGCCTTGAGGCCCTGGCCTTGCGTCGCCTTTTCGTAGGCAGCCTCGAATTCCGGATCGCCGGGCTGACCTGGGAGGCGGATTTCAGGCATTCCCTTTGCACGATAGCGATAGACTGTCTTTCCATGACATCCCCTACGAGTTGCGCGCCGGTTCCAAGGAAACAGGCCTTAATGAGGCCGTACTGGAGATCGGTGCAGTCCTGGAACTCGTCCAAGAATACCTGGCTGTATGTTTCCTCAGCGCGTTCCGCGCGATCACGCTGCCCTCGACGATCGTCTTCGCAAGAGGGATCATGTCCCTGAATGTAATCGACTGGCCCTGGATGCGAGCCGGCCCGACGGAGAAGTCCGCAGCCAGTACGTCCTGCCCGGTGAGCGCGAGGCGGAACTGCTGGATTATGCGGAGCACGAAGCGATGGAATGTGAAGCTGTCGAAGCGTTCCCCAAGCTGGTGGCCGCACCGGCGCCTTACGCGCGCCTTGAGGTTCGTGCTGGCATCGACCTTGAAGGAGATCGCAAGGATACGCTTTGGGTATCTGCAGCTTCGCGTCCGCAGGAGAAAGTCGGCGCGTTGCGAGCATCTCCGTCTTGCCGGCTCCCGGTCCGGCAGTGAGCGCTAGGTTGGCTTCGGTCTCTGTTGCTGCCTCTAGGGCATTGGGCTCCAGAACGAACCCGTCCGAAGGTTTCCAATGTTCCGCACGGATCATTCAGGAAGATTTCCCAGCATCGTCCTCACGCGTTCGAGAGCCGATCGAGGAGCTGGCGAAACGGCCGGAGGTGCGCTTTCGCACGCGCTCTTACGAAACGGTGCGCTCGGCCGTCGCATCCGGCTTCGGCATGGCCGTCCTCAACATGCGGCCTATCGGTCGCGCCACCGCCGATGGGGAGGAGATCGTTCGAAGACCAATCCTCGATGAACTGCCGCCACCGACGCTGATCGTCGCCGACATGAACAATCGAGTGGGAATGATTCAGGCCCACTCAAACGTCGATTGGCTTTGATGAACCTTCGCATATCGCCCACCCGGATTTCTAGGTACCACCATCAGAGCAATAAGGCTCACGGTGGTGCTTTTTAATGCCCAATGCGATGGAGAAAAGGCAATTTCCTGCCATGAAGCCTTCAATTGTCCTGAGGTATCTTTCAGGAGGCAATTGCTATGTTGTCGGCGTCGCCCTTAAAGCACTGAAAAGAACTATAAGCTGGCTGACCGTGACGGCATCTACGTCCGCGTCATGTCCAGGGGCGCGATCTAGGCAGATACGGCCGAGACGATCGCTCGCGGAGATCCGATGTCGCGCGCTATGGTACTTCGCTTACCCAAACGGATATGACTCTTGGGATCTGATTCCCCTGCGATAGTCCGGCCAGTCCAGAATGAGGCGGGCTATCTTGATTTCTTGGCTCCAATGACTGAGTACCCGCGCCTTGCCTACAGCATGAAAGCCGTTCGCAAGGCAGGCGACCGGCTGGCAAAACCTATTCAGTTCGGACGAGACATCACTGTCGGCCAGTATGTGGACGCACTCGAAATCTTCTCAATCGCCAATAGCTGGCGCGACTCGCACTTTCTGCCGATGCGCAGCGTTCGGTTCTCTGTCGGTCATCACATAAGAGCCCTGCGACTGGAGGGCGACATGGCATCCCGGCCGAAGCGCATGGCATCCATTCGTCGGAAGCTTCGAGAGTCCACCACCAATTTGGACACCATGAACGACATCGGCGGTTGCCGAGCGATCATGGCCGATATCAAAGGTGTTCGCTCGCTTCTCGCATCGATGCGAGACAAGTTCCCCCATGAGATCCACTCTAGGGAGTTTAACTATATCGATGAGCCGAAGCCGGACGGGTATCGAAGTCACCATATTGTTTTCAAATACCGACCCAGAGATGCCGACACCGAGGCTTTCGACGGACGACGCATCGAGTTGCAAGTTCGTACCAAGCTTCAGCACTCATGGGCAACTGCGGTTGAGGCTGTCGGGCTATTCCGGGGCCAGGATTTGAAGCACGGAGAGGGCGACCAGGATTGGCTTCGCCTTTTCCAGCTTATGTCGGCGGAATTCGCGCACGTTGAGCAGTGCCCCGTTCATGTAAGTGTTCCGGATCACAATGACCGGGTTCGAGAATTGCAGGATCTCAACAAGCGTATAGATGCGATCGGCATACTAGAAAAAATCAATAATACTACTCACTGCCCAGAAAACTTCGTACATAAAGCAGCCAAAACTCGATACTATTTGCTTCAATATGGAAAAGATCATAAATTGTCCATCGAGCCGTTCTGGGCGCTTATATTAGGTGCGCGAAAACTGAAAGAGATCGAGCAAAAAATCGAGCTAAGGGGCAGTGAGGTGAAGGCTGTCTTGGTCGAGGTAGATAAGAAAGAAAAGCTTGTGGAAATGTATCCGAATTACTTCGGAGACGTTTACTTATTTGCTCGTAATCTGAAATCCATCTGCACGGGAAAAGCGGCTATCGAATACAGTTAGCCTGCACAGGTGGTAGCTCCGAACCCTACGAAAGGCCCTATTATGGTTCGGCTTAAGCGCCGTCGCTCGCTTCCGTGTGAAGTAACCCGAGGCGAGGCGCTTGCCGACGATACCATCGAGGCTGCGACCGGCCCGTGCATCGTCGTTCATGCCAGGGGCTACGCGTGAATTATGGCGGAAGTCATATTCGGAGAGGTCGCGGTGCAGATGCTTTTTTGCGCAAGGCTGATAGGTGCCACGCATGCCGCGCTTGAAGATGCTGATGCGCCGGGTATTTTGGCAGTGTTTACTCAGCCGCCGGGGCAGGTCATTCCGATCTCGGGGTGACATCGGGCGATCGCAGCAGTCTGGCGAGTGCGGAGCGTTTCGTCGATCTTGCGCACGTGAGCGGGACCGATGACCGTGACAAAGTTCACCGTTTAATCGAGCATGGCCTCGACGGTGGCGACAAAGTCGTCGAGCGAGCGATCCCCGCGAATCTCGATGCGTGGAAGATCGATGGGATCGCAATTAAGGTCCGCCGGCCCGTGTCTGCTGCCGAAGCCGATCCGATAGCCGGACTCCTTGGCCAGTCTGCCGAGCCGTCGGTCGGTGACAGAGAAGGGTGCCGCGAACGCCGAGGTTGGCCGACCGGTCCAACGTTCGATGAACATACGAGAGCGCAGCAGTTCGGCGGCCAAGTCAGAGCTCGACAGACCATCGATCGCGCGATGCGTCGCGAGATGGCTTCCGAAGAACGCACCTTCGGCGGCGAGCCGCCGCACCGTCCCGGCATCCATAAGCTGCGTCGGCGGACCGTTTTCGGCATCCCACTGCGCGCTTTCACCCACCAGGTCAGTCACCAGGAACACTTCCGCGGTCAGGTCGTTCGCGCGCAAGGTTGGCCAGGCTTGGTCGGCAAAATTCTGGAAACCGTCATCGAAGGTGATGAGCACTGGGCGGCCAGCGAAAGGCTGACGGTTGGCGATGGACCGTTCCAGTTGCTCGGACGTGGTCGCGTGAAAGCCATTGGCGCGCAGCCATGCCATCTGGCTGGCGAATGCGGCGGGCGTTAGCCGAAAACGGGCGAGGGCAGCCGGACCTTCTTCGGCGACGCTGTGGTACATGAGGACAGGGATACGTGGCCGCCGCTCGCTGCGCGCGACGTCGCGGCGCAAGGCCCGCGCCCCGCCCCAGACGATATTTCGGGCGACCCCGAGTCCGATGGGCGCGCGGATCGGCGCATGATCAATCCTCGGTTCCGTCACTACATCGTGCGGTGACAGGCGGCGGAAGCGGTCTATGCGATAGAGCTTGGTCTGGATCGACTGCTCGAGGACGAGACCTTCGGTCGCTGCGAGCGCCTCTGAGATCGCTTGTGCCCCGAATGTGTTCCAGTCGAACCCCGTCCTTTCAACATTGTCACGCAGCACGAATGCGTGGGCGCTGATGAAACTGCCGCCAGGCGCCAACGCCTCTGCGAATTTTTTGGCAATGCGCCGCAACTCGGCGAGATCATCCAGATAGTAGAGCACTTCCGAACAGAAGATCAGATCCATTTCACCCGGCAGCGTGTCTGCGGAGAAATCCAGTACGCCGAATTCGACGTTCGGCTGATCGCTGCATCGCGCGCGGGCCCGTCCCACGGCTATGGCGGAGATGTCGGTTGCGGTCAGATGGCCCACTCGCGGCGCCAGCTGCCGCGTGAAGTGGCCCTCCGCGCAGGCGAGCTCAAGTGCCCGTCCGATGGGACCCGCAGGCAGAATCTCGAGTTGCCGCTCATATTTTTCCTGCTCATAGGACGAACTGTAGTTCCAGGGATCCTCGGTCGTGAAATAGCCATTCCAGAACAACGTGCGATTCTCGTCGTGCCTGGGCCGTGCACGGCGCGGCGCGGCAGAAGGCTCCGCAGGTTCGGCGCTCGACCGGACCAACTCCCGCGCTTGCGCAGCCAATCTCGCGAGTTTGCCGAAATGGCTGTCCGGATCAGGCTCGCGTTCGGCTGTGCCTGACAATGCCCGGGCTGGAAGCGTGTTCGGAGTGTTGGCGCCAGCCTCCTTTTGCGGTGCGAAATTCCGGATCAGTTCAATCCAATGATCCCTTGTCACTGTCCCGAGCACGCCGAATTGTACGACGGCCTCGATGTGGCCATCCATCATCAGGTAGGCATAGATTTGGTCGATTCCTTCCGGCAGTTCGGTCGAGGTCGGATTTCGAGCGTCGACGCGGATTCCAAGTGTTCGCGCCAGCCTGCGCGGCGCGCCAAGATCGTCGGCGTCGAGAAGCATTTGCTCAAGCTGATACTGGATGCGGCGAGCCGCTGCGGGATTGTCCCAGACCTTGCCGAGTTCGGTAATCAACTCGGTGATGGCGCGGCCGAACCTTCCCCACCTGGCAGCCAGTTGCGCCGGCACAGACAGGCTTCCCACCGCAAGGCCGTTGATGGCTACCTTGGCGATCTCACTCGCCCACTTGCGTCCGGCCGGAAGCGCGCGCAGGGACTGCGGGTTGATCGAGCCCGAGCCGCCGCCGCAATCCGACGCGGCGTTCCAAAATGCGAACCACGCGAGTGCTTCGGAAGCGGTGCGGCCATCCGCCGAGTTCGCTCCGTTGGCGTGGATAGTCACCGGGTGTTTGACTCTGGAGTCGGCAGAGAAGCCACGGGCGATGACGATTTCCGCGTCGGCCAGCATCTGAGATGAATTGCGGGTGAGCGAGTTGGGGCTAGCCCGGTAGAAGGCGAGCGGCTCGTCGACCATTACCCAATTTCTGCCGAGACGGGCGAGGCGCTGCCACAGATCCCAGTCCTCGCATGTGCGCAGCGACACATCGAAACCGCCCAACTCGACGATTGTCTCCCGGTCGAGCAGCAGCGCGTGGGTGGCGATGGCACACCGGCGGGCAAATGTTTCAAAGGGCTGGATCGCAACCTCTGACGAGATGCTCAACCAGATAAGTTCGCCATCGGGCATCACGCATTGGGAGCCGCAATAGGCGGCCACTGAATCGGGCGCAGCCTCCAGTGCGGCTAGCATTTTCGCGAGGAAGCTGGCGTCTACCCAATCGTGCGCATCCAGAAACATGAGCCAGTGGCCGCGCGCCGTCGAAATCCCGCTATTGCGCGCGCCGGCGGGGCCACGGGCGCAAGAATTCAACGTCCGAAATCGGGAATCTTGTTCCACATAACTGGCAATGATCGCGGGGGTGCGGTCCGTGGAGGCGTCGTCGACGATGATCGCCTCCCAATCCACGATTTCCTGATCGAGAAGGCAATCGAGTGCGCGCGCCAGCGTCACCTCTGCGTTGTGCGCAGGAACCACGATTGAAACCAATGGATTATGCGCCATGCCGTCTTACCCAAGCCTGGTTCGAAGGTACAAGAGCCCCGAGACATAGCCGGCGGTTTCCCGCCAAAGGAAACGGTCACCGAGGATGCTGCGTCCAAACAGTCTCCCGTAAACTCTTCCGAGCCGTCGCGCCGCCATTTGGCTGCAGTGCGAGCTTGCTCCTGTCGTGCTAGCGACATTAGAAGCCTGGCGCAGCATTTCATCCGTGCCGCCGAGATCGGACGCCGGCTGTCGCAGATGCACGTCAAAACCAAGCATGCCGCATACTCATGTCGATCCCTGAAATCGGCACCATGACCACAAGCTGCGGTCCCTGGCACCTGGCTATGGCAAACTGCCGTCCTTTGCAATCGACGACGCAGCAATGCAAGCCCACTGAAGCTTTGGTTGAATGACTGCCAGCTATTGGGACCTATTGCTCTCTCCTATCGACCGAAACACCTCGATTCCGGGCTGCATTCTTGATCGGCGATTCCTCGTGTAAGAAGAAGATTCTCCTTCTACTGTTGAGATCGCGCCGGAAGCTGATGGTGGCAGTATATAGCGGAGCGAGAGCCAATATGCTGCTCACTGGAACAGCTATTTTAGCAATTTCTAATTAAAACTCATTACTTACGTCTGTCTAAATAGATATACATAATGCCATTGTATCACTCGGCTTCATAGTAGATTTCGCTCGATAACCAATTAGATTAAACGGCTATGGTTGCTATCACAGAGAGGGGCGAGAGCAACACCTAGCGGTACTGGTGCTTTTTCGGCCGGTCCAAGACGTGTAAAAAGAGCACGCAAATTGGCTTTCGCCAAGAAGATTCCGGCTTGCAGGTCGCGGATTTTGCTGGCATCTTCACCTGTTTATGGGTCTCTGCACTGTGGCAGGTGGTTCAAATAGAGGGGTATAAGGATGGCCAAGGAATCTTCGAGTACTTCGAGTGCCGTTTCCTCCGCAAACAAGGCGGACGCAAATTTGATCGGTAATGCAGACGGAAGCGGGCTGAACTTCATGGCGGCCCAGGTTCGCGAAAACGGGGGCGCCGGCGACGCCGTAGGTGTCGACAAGATACGCGATCTGCTGTTCGGCAACCAGATGCAGGACTATGACCGCCGTTTTTCCAAGCTTGAAGAACGGGTGTTGCAGCGCTTCAAGGATGTCGAATCCGAAGCCAAGCGCAATCTTGAGATGTACGAGTCAAATGCAAAGAAGCAGATCGATTCGCTCGCGGCGCAATTGCGGAACGAAAAAGACTCACGAGCCGATGCCGACAAGGAGATTGACCGGAATCTTCGCGAGCAAAACCAGGCACTTGAAAAGCAGGTGCGTGCGTTGTCGGATCAATTGAGCGCGCTTGAGCGGGACGTTTCGGACCGGATAAATCGAAACGATCATTTGTTGCGTGAGGAAATTAAGCAGAAGAATGAAGGCGTTCAGATGCTGATAGAGAAAATGTTTGCCGATCTCAGCAACGTTAAGACCGACCGAAATCTTTTGGCTGGCCTGTTTGTAGAGGTTGCGAAATGTCTGAATCAGGATCCCGTCGGCAGCAAGGGCAACTCGGATCGTAGCTGGAAAGTGAGTTGATGGGACCTTGACGTCAACCGTCGACCCAATCAGTCTTCCACAAAGAACAGCCTCGAACGATACAGAAATTGATCGCGAGGCTCTGGCTCGTCTTTTGGTCGAAATTGCCCGGAACGTTGATCCGGACTATCGTGCGCGTTTCGACGGAGTTCCAACCGCCGATCCTCGCATGGAAACGCTGCGCCAGTTGCTGGTCAGCCGCGAAATTTCGGAGCTTTCACGAGTTACGCATCTGCTGGACGAACCCGAGCAGCTTGCGGCAGCGGTGGGCGATGTTCTTCCCATTGCGGTCGCGCGAGCGACTCATGCGCAGCTCGGCGAGGCGCTTGCGCCAGCTGTCGAACGGGCTGTGCAACGGTCAATCCAGAAGAGCCCGCGCACGCTGACGGATATATTATACCCGGTGTTTCTGCCGGCAATCCGCAAGTCGATCGGGGAAAAGATCGACCAGACATTTCAGTCACTGAATGAAACTTTAAGACATATATTTACCTGGCATGGGCTCAAGTGGAGATTTGAAGCTTGGAGGACAGGTGCGAGCTTCTCGGAAGTTGTCCTAAAGCATTCTCTTATCTATCGTGTAGAGCATGCCTTTCTCATTAATCGTAATTCCGGGCTTTTGATAGCGCATGTAGCTGCCGACAATGCGACGAGCGAAGATCCCCAGCTGATTTCGTCGATGCTTAGTGCAATTCAAGATTTTGTGAAAGATTCATTCAACGAGAGAGAGCAGAGCGGCCTGGACACTATCCGTTTTGGCGACCTTCGTCTCTGGTCGGAAGTTGGACCGTTTGCGACCCTGGTTTCGGTGATCCGGGGAAATCCGCCAGAGGAATTGCATGAAATAGTTCGCGATGTATTGCTTCGCATCCATGAGGAATGCTCACAGGCTTTAGTAGAGTTTGACGGCGACAGTTCGCAGTTGGCCGGGGTAGAGGCGCAATTGCGGACCTGCGTGGAGCAGAAGCAGGAGGAATCAAACGAGGGATTTCCGTGGCTGGTGGCCGCCGTGGCCCTGCTGTTTTTGATTCTGGCAGGCGGTTGGTTCTTTCTTTCCTGGCAATCCGGGCAGCGCTGGCAGGCTTATGTGTCGCGCTGGCAGGCCTACGTGTCGCGACTGGAGGCCCAGCCGGGCATCATCGTTGCCGAACAACAGGCGCGCGACGGCCAATTCTATATTGCCGGCCTAAGAGACCCGCTTGCCGCCGACCCACAGTCGCTGTTGTCTGGAACGCAGGTCGATCCCGCCCGGGTTCATTCGCAGTGGCAATTCTATCAGAGCCTTCAACCGGAGTTCGTGCTGAAGCGGCTGAAGGCGTCGCTGGCTCCGCCGGATTCAGTACGACTATCAATCGACAATGAGCGCATCGTTGCCGAGGGTGAGGCTCCCGACACCTGGATAGATCGGGCGCGTGCAGCGGCCCGACAGCTTTCGGCAGGCGGACCGGAATTCGACATCTCCAAGGTTCGTGACGTAAGCCCCGAAGTACTCGAGGCGAAGCGCTGGCAGGCCTACGTGTCGCGACTGGAGGCCCAGCCGGGCATCATCGTTGCACAACAAAAAATACGCGATGGCCGATTCTATATTGCCGGCCTGAGAGACCCGCTTGCCGACGACCCGCAGTCGCTGTTGTCTGGAACGCAGGTCGATCCCGCCCGGGTTCATTCACAATGGCAATTTTATCAGAGCCTTGAGCCGGAGTTCGTGTTGAAACGGCTGACGGCGTCGCTGTATCCACCGGATACAGTACGACTTTCGATCGTCAATAATCGCATCATTGCCGAGGGCGAGGCTCCCGACACCTGGATAGATCGGGCGCGCGCAGCGGCCCGACAGCTTTCGGCAGGTGGACCGGAATTCGACATTTCCAAGGTTCGTGATGTGAGCCCCGAAGCACGCGCGGCGGAGCACTGGCAGTATTATGTGTCGCGACTTGAGGCCCAACCGGGAATTGTCGTCGCCCAACAATCGACCAGGGGTGGACATTTCTATATTTCCGGCCTGCGAGACCCGCTTGCCGCCGACCCGCAAGCTCTGCTGTCCGGAACGGAGGTCGATCCTGCCCGCGTTCATTCACAGTGGCAATTCTACCAGAGCCTTGATCCGAAGTTTGTGGTGAAGCGGCTGACGGCGTCGCTGACGCCGCCGAAATCGGTCCGACTTTCGATCATCCAGGGTCGCATCGTTGTCGTGGGCGAGGCTCCTGCCGCCTGGATCGACCGGGCGCAGGCCGCCGCTGAACAACTTTCGGCGGACGGAGTGGTTCTGGATGTCTCGCAACTGCGTGAGCTGGACCTTGCAGAGCTCAATCATTTGAGAGAGTCTATCCAGACGACCGACATTTTCTTCTCTTCCGGCAAAGTTGTGCCGGGACCAGAGCAGACGCCGGTTCTCGACAGATTGGCGGATCAAATAAAGGAATTCGCCCAAAATGCCCGCAAGTCAGGCGTAACTGCGCGGTTCATGTTGACCGGCCATTCGGACACCACGGGCCGTGAGACGGCCAACGCGTCGATCAGCGCCGCCCGTGCCGAGACAGTTCGTGCGCTTCTCAACAAGCGCGGCGTCGCCCCGGAACTGCTGCTGGTTCGGGGCGCGGGCACCTTTGAACCGGCGGTGCCTGAAAATAGTCAGGCTGGTAGCTCCACCAATCGCCGGGTTTCCGTTACGGTAAACTTGGACTAGGTCGGAGCCCAAGATGTTGCAAAAAAAGATCTGTATGTTGGGCGGGTTCTCTGTTGGAAAGACGAGCCTGGTTCGCAGGTTTGTGAAAAGCATCTTTTCAGAGACCTACTTGACCACGGTGGGAGTGAAAATCGACAAAAAGAGTGTCGCACTCCCGGACAAAACAGTGGATCTGATTTTATGGGATTTGGCCGGCGAAGATGATATCGGCTCATTCCGCGTCAGCCATGTGCGAGGTGCGACAGGCCTCGTGCTTGTCGTCGATGGAACCCGCGCCGCTACCCTTACCGCTGCACTCACGCTGCGCGAGCGGGTCGAGGCTGAATTCGGTGCTATGCCGTTCGTACTGCTTTTCAACAAATCAGATCTGGCCGATCGGTGGGTAATACCAGATAGAGAAATTGACGAACTGAGGCAACGCGGATGGCAAGTCTATCTGACAAGTGCGCTCTCGGGTGAGCATGTCGATGATGCGTTTCTTAAACTCGCTTCGATGGTCACCAAATAGACCATGCAAAGATTGCCAAGAGAGGTCGGAAGCTGGATTTACGATTTCTTCTACAACGAGCGTGCTATTGCGTATGTGAAAATTGACGCCCAGCTGCGGACAGCGGCGAAGGGCGGTAACGTTGAACATTACGGGCTCTCATGCCTTCGCATCGGTAAGCCTGTAGCCGACCAGCTTGAATTCATGGAAGGTTTGCTGCCTTGCCCGGAGCTTCCATTTCATATGCCTATGGTCGAACTGCCCAGCGGGCGTGTCGCGGACCTTCATCTTTTTGCTGATGATGACTGCGTGTGGCTGCTCTTTCTTGATGCCACTGCCGAACGCGACAACAAGCAGCGGCTTCAACAGAAGGCTTATGAAATGACTCTTCTGCAAGAGAGGGAGCGCCAACTCAACGAGAAGTTACATTCGGCCAATGAGGCGTTGAGGAAGAGTCAGGAGGGATTGTCGCGTGAATACCAGCGCGCGGAATCCCTGCTCCTCAACATTCTTCCGGCGTCGATCGCGGAGCGGTTGAAAGCGCAAAAGAAAATTGCCGACAACCACGCGGAGGTGAGTGTGCTTTTTGCCGACATCGTCGGTTTTACCGAAAGAGCGCGCAGCGTCGGAGCGGTGACTACGCTCGCTATCTTGAATTACTTCTTCAAGGCGGCGGATAGGCTCTCGGAACGACACGGCTGCGAAAAGATCAAGACTATCGGCGATTGTGTCATGGTGGTCGCTGGCCTGCCCACCGCGCGATCCGATCATGCACGAGCCCTCACGCACTATGCAGTTGAACTGCGCAAGGCGGTCAAGCGCGAACTCTTCGCAGGAGAACCGATAAGGCTGAGAATTGGAATTCACTCGGGACCGATCGTCGCTGGCGTCATAGGCAAAAGGCGGTTCGCCTATGACCTGTGGGGCGAGACCGTTAATCTCGCCTCACGTATTCAAACGTCCGCGGAGCCCGGTGAAATCCGTATCTCCGATGCAACGCGCCAACTGCTTGGGCCAAAATTTGCTTGCGACCCACTTGAGGAAACGGAATTGCGTGGTGCAGGTCGTGTACGAATGTGGCGGCTCCCAGCCTGATTTCCGGTTGACGATCCTGGAGCGCACTGCATCTCAAGCCGCAAATGATCAACGCAAAGATTTGACCCAACTAGTGACCCTCATTGGGCGACTTGGGGCTGGCTCGCAACGACAGTTACGGCCATCTGGGCCGTTTTCCCCACGCGTGGCGGCATGGCAGGAACTGCTCGCGTCAATCCTGACTATTCGCTGGAATACCGTCGCAAAGTCTTGCCTTACAAGAACCCTGCCGATATCGAACTCACGGTCGACGGGCTCCGCAAGGCCGGAATAGTGCAATGACAAATGAGGGCATGCGGCCCGGATCAGACGCCAAAGGCTCGGCCTATCTTGCGCCATCGGGCGTTTTCACGAACCAGTTTCAGGTCGTCGGTCGTCTCGGCAAAGGTGTGCGAACGGTAGTGCCCGAGCAGGTCAGGAAACAGCCTCCCTGCCGGCAGGCCGGCAACCTGTTCGCGGACCGACATTTTTTCATCGATGACCCGGGTGCCCCAGGCATTTTCCCGAACCTGCAACTCGGCAGCCAGACCGCGCTCTTCCGGCGCGGTTTCATCCAGCGCGGCCAGCAGGATCGAATGGAAAAGCGCTACATAACCGATCTGCCTCAGGCCGCCCACGACCCGCACGCGCGGCAATATGGCAAGAACGAGGAACGTCAGGAACAAGTTCGGCAGCAGCACGCCGTCCAGCAGCGCCTGCTTGAGATGCGCCTGCTCGAACGGGATGGAAAGACCATTCGGCCTTTCAGGCTCGATCAGGTGCCCGTTATCGAGGACGAGCTTGCGCACGCGCTCCTCGCGAATGCCCCAGAAATAGGCCGTGGCATTGGGCAGGAATCTGCCAAATGGGCTCGATTCGGTCTCTTGCAGGGTACGTTCGAGACGCTGACGCCTTGCGGGCTCAAGGAGCAGCTTGGAAAGAAGGCTGCTGTCATGGTCCAGATGCCGCGCCACGACGGAAGCCGCGAGCCGGTCATCGATGAACACCGGCCGAGCCATGCCGGAACGATCCCAATCGGCGACCAGATCCTCGTTGAGTTCTGTCAGTGCATCGGCGGCGGTTCCAAACACCTTGTCCTGGCTGGCGAGCAGTGTGCCCAGCCAGCGGCTGGCATCCGTTTCGTCGCCCACCGCTTCGAGCGCCCGCTTGTTGAGGGTGACCGGGCCGGCCGCGCAGGCGCTTTTGCGGCATAGTTTGTGGCGCCCCATGCCAAACAAGTTGACCTTGTCGTCGCCGACATCGAGCCATCCCGGCCCCTCCCGGCCAATTGTCTCCATGGTCATCGTCGTTCCCATGAAGCCGACGAAGGCCGACAGCCCGTTTTCGACCGCGCCGAGCCAGGCAAACAGGAGGGCATCGAAGGTGATCCGGTCCATCAGAAGCAGGCAGTGGAGGCCGGACTGAATCACCGGTCTGTGGTCGAATTCTTCAAGGGCCTTGCCGACCTCTTCAGGCTGCATGATCAAATCAAGGCGCTGATGCAGTATATCAAGCAGGATCGAACGGGCAGCGATCGCCGGACTCGATGCAGGCCTTGCCACCGGCCGCCACAGATGGCGGGCGTATTCGGAAACCGGTGCATTCCAGTTCTGCTCGATGTCACGCACGACTTCCGGGCAGAGCAGTGATAGCACTGCCAGAACATCCACCGGAGCCTTAAGGGTCGGATCAAAGTCCGTGGTCATCAGAACCGCAGCCGGGCCATGCTCAGAAGGTCGTGATACCGCCCTTCGGTAAAGCCGGCCTTCACATGCCGGCCTTCGACCTCGAAGCCGTGGCTTGTGTAGAGGCGGATGGCCGGTTCATTGTCGGCATAGACGGTCAATTCGACTCGCTTCAGGGCGCGCCAGTTGTCGGCCACGTCAAGCAGCGCGCCAAGTATGGCAGAGCCGATACCCTTGCCGACAAAGCCATCGTCAAGGCCGATATTGATCTCGCCGATGTGCGAACGGCGCGGCGAACCCTGCACGACCAGGCTGCCATGGCCGACGACCTTGCCGTCCAGCTCGGCAACGATCCAGGTGGTTTCCTGGCCGGACTTGGCGATACGCCGTTCTACCTGCTCCACCATCTCGAATGGCATCCTGAGCGTGCCCCAGCGGAAGCCCGGCATGTTGAAGATGGCGCAAAGCGCCTCCGCATCGCTTGGCCGAATGGCCCGGAGTTGCGGCTGGATTTTCTTTGCGAATGGCGAGGTCGTGCTGGTCATGGCTTTCCCGGCAAAGGCAATGGGCCCGGCACGATGCACCGGACATCATCTGAAAATCCAGCCATCTCATCATCCTATGATGCCGATTGCGCGCTGAAGTACCAGGAGACGGCGTAGAGTTTGAAGATGCCGCTGATTCCGATCCAGCTGAAAAGGGCGAGCCAGCACAATGTTCCCGTCGCCGTCCAGTCGATCCGGTGCACTGCGGCCTCGGTGATGACAAGGCCAAGGATGGCAAACAAGCCGACCAGAAACTGCGCCAGACCGAGCACCAGCAGCTCTTCGCGCGGCGCGCTTTTCCTGACGAGATATGTGCCGCCCGCTCCGGCGAGGAAGATGGCGCTGTAGACCTGAGCGTGGAAGGCGTCGATCGGCCACGGCCAGAAGCCGCCGAATGTCAGGGGAAACAGCAACAGACCGACGCCATAGAGCCCGAGGATCACCATTTCCATCGACATGTAGCCGCGCCATGCAGAGTTTAAGGTCACGCCCTTTGCGGAAGGACGGCCCCTGGCCCGCCAAAGGAACGATCCGGATACCGCGACCGAAGCAAGATAGACCAAGAACCAGAGCCAGGGCGCTTTGCGCTCGAAGTTGAAATAGCCGAGACTGAAGAACGAAGCCGCCGACACGATGACGGTGAAGATGAAGGCCATGACAAGCACGAGCCTGCCTGGCGACCAGCGGTTCCAGACCAGCAGCGCCGCCATCACGACCATTTCGGCGGTGTAGAAGCCGCCGAGGAAGCGGGCATTGAACGGCGTGACGGCCCAGGGCCAGCGCGGCTTGACCAGCGCAGGCGCGAAAAACAGGCCGGCGCCGACGATCAGGACGATGATGACCCCCGCCGAGAAAAGCCGCAGGGCCGCGGGAAATGGCGGGTTGCCGGGTGTCGGCGCGGGAGAAAGTCCCAAAGATGAATACCCCATGGACTCACCATAGTGCCGCTTGCGATCGGTGAAAATCCCGACGGAAATTGAACCGTCGCGCGGGCTTTGCCATTCGAATGGCCGTACGATCCGTTTCGAAGTAAGATGGAGCGCTCGGAACAAAGACCGGTTCCGGTGAACCACCTAGGGGGCGCATTTTCCGGAGCCTGCACGATGACCGAAATTCAGGATCTGTTCTCGCTTTTGCGGCAATCAACCGATGTCGATCTCCAGGCAATCGACGCGATCCGGCGGACCATCGCGGAAGGCAAGGATTATGAACTTTGCCGCATCAATGTGCCGGCTTTCGCCAGCAAGCATGGCCTCGACGAGGAACGCGCCATAAGCGCCTTCCTCCATGCGGCGCGGGTGGGCATCTTCGACATTTCATGGAATGTTCTGTGCCCCGGCTGTGGCGGCGTGCTCGACACCAACGCTACGCTGAAAACCCTGCAGAAGGACGAATACACCTGCGCGCTATGCTCCGAAGGCTATTCGCCGACCCTTGATGAGATGGTCGAGGTGACATTCACCGTCAGCCCTCGCGTGCGCAGGATTGCCGCCCACAATCCACACGAACTGCCGTTGGTGGAATATTTTCGCCAGATTTACTGGGGATCCGGCGTCGATCTGCCGGAAGAGGATCTGGCGAAAAACATAGGAGCGTTCTCGCTGGAGGATATCGAGCTGGCGCCGGGTGAAAAGGCCGTCCTGCTTATACAGCTTCCGCCCGAATTCATCATCGTCTTCGAGCCGGTCACCCATTCAGCGCAGTTCATCGACGCGAAGGGCAAACCAACAAAAGAGCGGCGAAGCCTGTCTTTGGCTTTCGACCGCGACCATGTCCAGAACCAGACACTGGAAATGCTACCCGGTCCGCTGCGTATTTCGCTGGAAAACAGGACCGACACCCGCGTGCTGCCGGCAGTCTTCATCGCCGGCGAGGCATTGCATAATCTCCTGGGCAAACGCCGGCCTTTTCTGACCGCCAAGCGCCTGCTCACCAACCAGACGTTCCGCGACCTCTATCGTACGGATACGCTCGACATCAACCAGCGCCTGAAGATCACCAGCCTCACCTTCCTGTTCACCGACCTGCGCGGATCGACCGCGCTTTACGAGCGGGTGGGCGACCTTTCAGCCTTCGATCTCGTGCACGTGCATTTCCAGGTTCTGCACGAGATCGTCGCGGCGGAGGCAGGCGCGGTGGTGAAGACCATCGGTGATGCGGTGATGGCGACATTCGCGACGCCTGATCGCGCGATGGCTGCGGCCCTCAGGATGCGTGATGCCATGCGTGCGCTCAATGACAGAAGCGGGCGCGAGGATCTGCTGCTCAAGATCGGTGTCCATGCCGGCCCCTGCATCGCCGTGTCCATGAACGAGCGACAGGACTATTTCGGCCAGACGGTCAACATTGCTTCACGGGTCCAGAACCTGGCCAACGCACAGGCTATCTTCGCCACCCGTGCAGTGGTCGACGACAATCTCACCGCCGATCTGTTGCGCAGGAACGCTCTGACGCCCGTGCTTCACGAAGTCTCGCTGCGCGGCATCGAGCGGGAGATAGCGGTGTATACAATCCCCTGAGCAATTGGGCCGTCCAGAGCAATTCCAAGGAAGTGTAAACGGTTTTCGGGAAAAGCGCCTAGCACTTTCCCTTGGAATTGCGGTAGAGCATCGTTTGCGTGAAAAGATGAGGGCTCTCGGCCGCTCACACGCGCTTGCAGAGGAAATAACGATCGGCGGGCTCTGAAGTCGGCGCCGGGAGGCGTTGCAGCAGCGGGTGATCGAGCGGCGTGCCACTGACCGCGAAGCCGCCGACGCGAAGCAGGCTCGCAATCAGATCGGGAAGCCAGGTAGCAGTCACTGCATCGCGATCGTCATAGCCGGTGCCGATGTCGGCATGAACAAGGGCGGCTTCGATGCCAATGAACTTGCGGGCCGTCTCGCGTATTTCGCCGAGCACGAGGTTTTCGGCTTCGGGAATTGAGCTGGCATGTGCACCGACTTCGCGGTCGAACACCACGATCCGGCGCCCGGGCAGGCGCTCGCGCAGATGGTGGAACGTCCGTCCGTTGCCGAGGCCGAGCTCGAGCACAAGCCCCTCCATCTTCGCCACCTCGACGCAGACTTGGTCGAGAATGTCGCGCTGTGCGGTCATCCTGCTGATGAAATTCTCAAGGCGACTCATATGCTTTGTGTGTCCTGAACCAGCTCAAGATCGGCAATGCCTCCGACACGAACTGTTCACGGGTGTATCCCGAAGGCGTAGTGCCAAACTCGATCACGTGTCGGAACATATAGAGGCGGACGATGAACACTGCAACAACCGTACAGGCAGCCGGCAAGGATCATACCGGGTGGAATAGGCGGCACGGCGCGCGGCAAAATAACGACCTCACTTGTAGGGATCTGCGGCGTCCCGCAAGCCGTCACCGAGGAAGTTAAACGCCATGATGACGAGAATGACGGGGAGCATCGGCAGGAGAAGCCATGGATAGAACGCGATCACGCTGACGCTGCGCGCCTCGGTGAGCAGGATTCCCCAGCTGGTTATCGGCGCCCTCAGGCCGAGCCCGAGGAAGCTCAGCGCCGTCTCGCCCAGGATCATGCCAGGAATCGAGAGCGTCGCCGTCGCGATCAGATGCGACATGAAGCCGGGAATGAGATGCCGCCTAATGATGCGGCTGCTTCCGGCGCCCATCAACTGCGCGGCGAGAACGTAATCTTCCTCGCGCAAGGCCAGAAGCTTTGAACGCACGGCCCGCGCCAGTCCGGTCCAGTCGAGCACTCCGAGGATGACGGTGATGCCGAAATAGATCAGGATTGGGCTCCAGGTTATCGGCATGATCGCCGCCAGGGCCAACCATAGCGGAATGCTGGGAATCGATTGCAGAACTTCGATTATTCGTTGAACGATCAGGTCGAAGATACCGCCGTGATAACCGGCCAGTCCGCCGATGACGATGCCCAGCAGGAAGCTGAAACTGATGCCGACGAGGCCGATTGTCAGTGAAATGCGTGCGCCATAGATCATGCGCGAGAGCACGTCGCGCCCCAGCCGGTCGGTGCCCGCCAGGAAAAGCTGACCGTTTTCGGCAGCGCAGACAAAATGCCTGTCACCTTCGATCAGGCCCCAGAACCGGTAACGATCGGCCTTGCAGAAGAAACGGAGCCGCTGAACATCGTCCTGGTTGTCGATGTAGTTCCGCTTGAGCGTGTCCATGTCCAGCGTCATCTGGCGGCCATAGACGAACGGCCCGACGAACTGGCCGTTGTGGAACAGGTGCACCTGCTGCGGCGGCGAATAGATGTAGTCCATGTTGCGCGTGTGCAGGTTGTAGGGCGCCAGGAACTCGCAGATTAATATCCCGAAATAAAGCACTACCAGGAATATGCCGGATACAAGGGCGAGCCGGTGCAAGCGGAATTTCCACCACATCAGCCGCAACTGCGACGCCTGAAAGACCTTCGACTGCTCCACCGTCATCGCCTCGACCGACTGCAGGTCAAAGGGCGCGCTGGAAACATAGTGTTCTAGTGGAGCACTCGGTGCGGGGAGCGGCGAATCCGTTTTCATTTGGTGCTGCCGCCCTGCAAACGAATTCGTGGATCCAGCAGCGCCAGCGCCAGGTCGGAAATCAGGACGCCGATAACCGTCAGGAAGGCGAGGAACATCAGGAACGACCCCGCCAGATACATGTCCTGGCTTTGCAGCGCCTTGATCAGCATCGGCCCGGTCGTTTCCAAAGACAGCACGATCGCGGTGATTTCGGCGCCGGAGATGATGGCCGGCAGGATGGAGCCGATGTCGGAAATAAAGAAATTGAGCGCCATGCGCAGCGGATATTTGACCAGCGCCCTGAACGGATGAAGACCTTTGGCGCGCGCGGTCACCACATATTGCTTGTGTAGCTCATCGAGCAGATTGGCGCGCAGCCGCCGGATCATGCTTGCCGTGCCGCCGGTGCCGATGATCAAGACCGGGATCCAGAGATGGGAGAGTATCGACTTCGCCTTGGCCCAGCTCATCGGCTCGCTGAGATATTGCGGGTCCATGAGATGGCCGATGGACGTGCCGAACCAGATGTTGGCGAAATACATCAGGATCAGCGCCAGCATGAAGTTCGGAATGGCAAGGCCTAGGAGGCCAAAAAAGGTCAGGCCGTAATCGCCCCAACTGTATTGATGCGTCGCGGAGTACATGCCGATCGGAAAGGCGATGAGCCAAGTGAAGATGATCGTGACGAAGGAAACCAGCACAGTCAGCCACATTCGGTCCCCGACGACGTCGCGAACCGGCAACTCATACTCGAAGGAATAGCCGAAATCGCCGTGCAGCATCCCGCCGACCCAATAGAAGTAACGAATGATCGGCGGCTTGTCGAAACCATATTCCTTGCGCATCATCTCGATGCGATCGGAATCCACCCCTTCGCCCTGTGCCCGAAGCTCGGCGACATAGCTGTCGAAATAGTCGCCGGGGGGAAGTTCGATGATCGTGAACACCAGCGCTGATATCACCAGCAGCGTTGGAACCATCACAGTAATGCGCCAGACAATATATCGAAGCACGCTCAGGACTCTCCAAGCCAGAATGTATCCGGCATGTAGACACCGAAATAGGCGGTCGGATCGTAGCCGAAGAGCGCCTTGTCAGGCAGATTGCGCAGCCGTGAGGACACCAGAATCGGCTGATGCGTTCCGTTCACGGTCCCGATCGAAAACACCTGATCGGTGTAGATCGACAGCATCGAATTCCAGATTTCGGCGCGCTCTGTCGCTTCGGTCGATGCGTTCCAGCGCTTGAGCAAAACCATTAACTCGATCACTGCAGGAAGATCGGGCGCCTCGCCCATCTTGCCATGAGACAAGTAGTGAGCACCCCAGAGCGGCCATTGCAGCTGATCGTCGATTGTGGGGGCCAACTGACTCGGGTTCATGTCGGCGGTCGGCACGCCATTGTCGATGCCCGACCACATCGACATCATGATTTGGCCGCCAAGCGCGCGGCTGCGGAAGATGTCGCGCTGCGAAGTCCGGATGAACAGGGCGATGCCGATCTTTCGCCAGTGATCGGTGATGAGTTCGAGCGCGTCGGTTTCCAGCGTGCTTTCGCCGGCGGTTTCCACGATGATCTGGGCAGAGCGTCCATCGGGAAGTATCCGCAGGCCGTCATCGTCACGTGCCAGAAGCCCGACCTCGTCGAGCAGCGCGTTGGCCTGGTCGGGATCATGGGCAACCCAAGCTTTAGCGAATTCCGGCCGGTAGAGCGGGCTCTCGGACAAAACCGTATCGGCGCTTTCCTGCGCCAATCCGTAGAACACGGCCATATTGATCTCGCGCCTGTCCACGGCGAGCGAAAGTGCGCGGCGCACGCGCACGTCACGCAGAAGGCCACGCCACACCTGGTCGGCACAATTCAGATTCGGCAGCAGCGCCAGCCGAGAACCCTGTGTGCGTTTCCACAGGTGCATCTTCACCGGATAGCGCTTCTCCGCGTCCTTCAGGAAGGAGTAATCGCTGAAGTCAATTCCCATGCATTGCAGGTCGCTCTCGCCCGCCCCGGTCTTCGCGGAGATGATCGCCGATGAGCTGACATTCATGATGATTCGGTCAACATAGGGCAGTTGCCGGCCGTTCTCGTCTGTCCGATGAAAGAAGGGGTTGCGCTCGAAGATGAATTGCTCGGCCGGCGGCTTGGTTCGGTTCTGCCAGGGGTCGAGCGTCGGCAGTTCCGGGTTCTCCGGGCGATATTGCCGCGACATACGGATATGCAGGAGCGTCCATTTCTGGGTCCGGTTCTCCTTCATCAGGCCGGCGAGCCGGAATGGATCCTGATATTTCTTGTGGAACTGCTTGAGATAGGCGGATGGCAGAACAAGCGATATCGGCGAAGCGGCAGCGAGCTTGGGCAGGAAGTCGGGATTGGGCGCATCCCAACTATAGCGCACCGTCAACGGATCGACGATCTCGAAGCGTGGCGGCTTGCCGTCCGCCATCAGGGTCGGGGCGAGCCCGCCTTGCGAAAGCTCATCGTTCAGCCAGACATCTTCCCAACAATAGCGAAAATCCTCCGGCGTCAGCAGGCTGCCGTCGGACCATTTGTGTCCTTCCCGTATCTTGAACGTGAAGATGCGATCATCCGCGACGTCGAAATTTTCGAGAATGTCGGCCTGCAAGCTAAGCTTTTCGTCGTAGCCGACCAGGCGAGAATATCCGTAAATCGTCATCATCCGGATATCTTTCTGGCTGCCGATGATCGTACGCAGCGTGCCGCCATATTGGCCCGGCTGCCGGCCCATCGTGGCGAGATTCAAGGCGCGCGGGCTCTTGGGCAGGCGCTCGGTGAGTGCCGGCAGCGCCCTGGCCGTCAGCTGCGGCCGAAGAAATTCCGGCTCCAGGTCGCCAGCGCGCGACGTGCCCGGCAGGAGTGCCGAAGCCATCACGCCAAGGACGGTGCGACGGCTGATCAATGGCGTAACTCGCTGACATCGGCCGAACGTCGGGCCAGCACGAGGTGGCCGCCGCCAAGATCGAGCGGCGCCAGGACATCCTCGTCGCCTTCTTCGCGGAATTGCGGTCCCCATGCGCTGGTGTCGGAAGCGCCGCCGAGCTTCAGCGTCTTGAAATCCATCGGCCGGTCGAGATCGGGGAAAGGTACCGCGGCGACCAGGGAGCGCGTGTAGGGGTGGATTGGTTTCCTGAGCAGAATTTCGCGCGGCGCAAGCTCGACGATACGCCCGCCGCACATCACCGCGATGCGGTCTGCCATGTAGTCCACCACCGCCAGATTGTGGGATATGAACAGGTAGGTCAGGCCAAGTTCTTTTTGCAGGTCCTTCAGAAGATTCAGGATCTGCGCCTGGACAGAGACATCGAGCGCCGAAACCGGCTCGTCGCAGATCAGGAGTTCAGGCCCCAGCGCCAATGCGCGCGCGATGCCGATGCGCTGACGCTGCCCGCCGGAGAAACTGTGCGGATAACGCTTAATGAAGCGCGGATCGAGCCCGATTGCCTGCATCAGGCTCTTGACCGTGGCGAGTCGGGACGCCGCATTGCCACGCTCATGGATCTCCAGCGGCTCGCTCAAGATGTTCTCCACCGTCATGCGAGGTGAAAGCGACGAAACCGGGTCCTGGAAGACCATCTGGATTTTCGCGCGCAATATGCGCAGGGCATCTCCCTCTGCGCCCAGGACGTCGGTCGGTCCATCGCGGCCGTTGAAGATCACAGAACCGCCGCTGGGGGTAATGGCCCGCATGAGGATCTTGCTGACGGTTGTTTTGCCACAGCCGCTTTCGCCGACCAGACCCAGACACTCACCCCGCCTGATGTCGAAGCTCACGCCGTCCACGGCGCGAACAGAGGATTGATGACCCCCGCTGAACCATCCTGACTTGCGGATGGTGAAGGTCTTAGTCAGATCCCTTACCGACAGCAGGATGTCGTCTGGCCCCTTCGATGCCGGGGCAGTCTGCTTGCCGAGCAGGTTCCCGACATTCACCGGCACCTCGCGGAGCGCCTTTAGCCTTTCACCGGGCTTCAGGTCGAAATGCGGAACGGCTGCCATTAGGCCCTTCAGGTAAGGGTGGCCCGGCCGGCGGAATATCGCCTCGACAGGCCCCATTTCCATGATCTCGCCATGGTACATGACCACCACCTCGTCGGCGACATTGGCGACCACGCCGAGGTCGTGCGTGATCAGCAGCATCGCCATGTTCAGCTTGGTCTGAAGCCCGCGCAGCAATTGCAGGATTTGCGCCTGGATGGTGACGTCCAACGCCGTCGTCGGCTCGTCGGCGATCAACAAAGCAGGCCGGCAGATAAGCGCCATGGCGATCATGGCGCGTTGCCGCAATCCTCCCGAAAGTTCAAATGGATACATGTCGTAGGCGCGCTTGGGATTGGGGAAGCCGACAAGGCCGAGCATTTCCTCGGTCCGCGCCTTGCGCTCCGCCCGAGCCATAGGCGTATGAATCTGCAAGGATTCGCTGACCTGGTTGCCGATCGTGTGCAGCGGCGAGAGCGATGTCATTGGCTCCTGAAAGATTTTGCCGATGCGGCTGCCTCTCAACGCCCGGATTTCGGTTCCGTCACGCTGCATCTGCAGGATGTCTTGCGTCGTGCCAGGCTTTTCAGGATCAGAAAACAGGATACGGCCGCGAACGTGGGCCGTATTCGGCAAAATGCCCATCACTGCCTGGCTGAGAACCGATTTTCCGGAACCGGACTCGCCCACAAGCGCGGTAACCTTGCCGGGCAGGACGCGGAGATTTGCGCGTCTGACGGCATGCAACGGTCCCCCGATCATGGCAAAAGAGATGCCAAGATCCTCGATCCGCAACAGATCAATGCCCGAATTCATCCTCACACCAGCCCCACTCTGGCAGTCTGCCGGGCGGCAGACCCAAAAAGCGAGACTAGCGTATTGCCAGCCTAGAGCAACTTGGATTCGAATCGAATTCCGCGACGGAACCGGCGACCGGGCTGCACACCAAGGCTTTCGGACCGGATCGTGTCGGTTACTGGAGCTTCCTCCGGTCGCTTGCCGACAACCGCGCGGCATCGCGATGAAGCAGCATGACCTGCTCGGCGTCCGATATCCGGTCCTGAATCGGCGCAGCGTCTTCATCGAGCGCGAGAGCACCCGACAAATCGGGTGAAAGCACCGTCAGCTTCTGCTTGATACCCGCCAGTTCCTCCGTGCCGAGCGTCAGCCAACTGTTGTCGCCGCAATAGCTGGCGAAGTCCTTGCTGGCGAGAACGCTGTGCGGATATTTCTTGGTCAGGGTCTGGAGACGCTGGACCTCGTTTACAGCCGAGCCGAAGACAGAGAATGTCAGCCGGTCGGTAAGTCCGACGTTGCCGAACATCACATTGCCGACATGCAGGCCGATACCAAACTTTATGTCGCCCAACCCCTGCTCCTTTCTGCGCAGATTGAGCTCCATCATGCGCGCGCTGGCCTTGTGCGCTGCCGCAAGAGCAGCCTGGCAGGCGATCTCGGACTGCGAGCGATGCCTTTCGCAGGGGTAGACGGCGATGAAGCCATCCCCCAGGAAACTCATGATCTGCCCGCCTTTGCGATTGAAAGGTGCAGCGATGGCATCGAAAAACTGGTTCAGCGTATCGATGTAGATTTCGCGACCGGAGGTTTCGGCAAGCCTTGTCGACCCCCGCATATCGCCCATGACCAGTGCGGCCCGGATTGTGTCACCCTCGCCGCGCTTGATCTGGCCGTCCAGCACACGTCTGCCGGCGTCGCCGCCAAGATAAGTGGTCATCATGTTGTCGGCGAGCTTGGTGAGCACCGCCATCTTGGTGGCGATAGCGAGATAGTTCTGGATCCGCAATAGCGCCGAAATCATGCCGTCGCTGAAGCCAGACGCACTGTCGGTCGACCACGACCCCATCATGCCCTGGCTGGTATCGCCGTTGAAGGGATGCACGAATGCCATGTAATCGGTGACGCCCATACGCCTGAGGTCGTCGAAAACAGGAAACTCCGACCGCACCGAGGGGTCAAGCCGGCGCCGCAGGTGGTCGAGCTTGTTGCTGAGCAGATGGTAGTATGGGCTGGTCAGGAATCTGTCGGAATGAACGCCGTTCTCACTGCGGAAGCCTTCCACTTCCAGGCCCTGGCCGCGAAGCCAGGTAAAACCAAGCGCGTCATAGAGCGGATGAAGCATCGAAAAGCTCAAATGCACCCGCTTCAGCGGCAGGCCGGCAGCAGCCAACCGTTCACAAAAGCCCTTTACCAATGTTTCCAGGTCGTTGCCCGCCAGCGCCGATTGGCTCAGCCAGTCGGCAACTTTATCCATGAGAATAGTGGAAACTTCTGCTTGCGCTGTGCTCATGCTATCTCAAACCCGTCGAAGACGAGCCATCTCCTTTGATCCGCCACACAAGTGAAGGCAGTGAAGCCGGCTTCGGCGACGAAAGCCGGCGAAGAATTTCCTAAATAACTCCTTGCAGGAAGGAAGCAGGCGTAAACAGCATCTATCACCTGGAACCCTATGTGGCGAGGCTTCCGGCGGAGTGCAATCTCGATCCTGACATCGGGCAAAGAATTCGCCGTCTCAGACATCGTCGGGCCTTCACCACCACTGTCGCTTGGACCAGCCCGAGGCGGCCAAAATCATTGCGTGTGTCGACGACCAGAGGAGCGTGATCAGCGATCGCCTGATAGTCGATCGCGTCGTGGTAGGTTGCCACGACGACAGCATCGGATCCTTCGGGGATCCTCTCCGGCTCCCGGTGTTTCGTCAGCGGTGTCGGAACGCAGATTATGATGGCATCGCAGACGGCTAGTTCGGCAAATCCGCAGTGGTGCGGAACCGCCCGGCCGGCACGGCTGTCGACGTCACTGCCTCAAGTAGGATTGGCCGTTGCTCAGGCATCGACCTTCCGGGCTTCGATGTCGAAGCCGGAAACCGGGAACCCGGCGCGTGCGATCGCAACCGACAGCGGCAACCCGACATAGCTCGGTCCGATCACGCCGACTTGCGCGACGCACCTCGAAATCCGGTTCAGAAGACGGTCATATGTTGATCGTTAGGCGTCCAAAAATCTGCTTTCCCGTCAATTCGGACAGGCTACCCGCTCCCATGGCGCGGCTCACCGGTGCCAAGAACCATGAGTGAGGGCATATTGCGGAAATCGATTTCCGCAAGCAGTCAGCAGACCGGCGCCTTCGCCTTCAGGCTTGCGGCAGCCATCGCGTAGCCGCCGGCGGCGCCATCGATGAAATGAACATGATCGCGCTGCAGCGGCGAGATGACGAGGCAGGTCATCAAGGCCGACTTCTGGCGGTGCAGGCCATAATTGCAGATGCCCGCCTCTTCCGCCTGCTTCAGCCGGTCTTGGATCCGATGCAGCACATCCGCGTCAACGTCGATGGTCATCTTCAAGCCGTCGTCGAACTTTCGGAAATCCGAATTGCTGGCCACCTCGCGTTTGTAGACCTTCGGATCGAAACGGCCAATCGTCCAGCCAAATCGATCGGTTACAGCCGTAAGCGTCATCAGGAACACGATCCACAGCTTCGACCGCCACCGCCATCCTGCCGTGGCCATCGCCCGCGCCTCGACATCCAGGCCGGCGGGCAGCAGACTGTAGCCCGGGCCGTCCACCGGCACCGGGTGGCCATCGCGCTCCTGCCTGCCGGCGAGGGCGATGATGTCGGAAGCCAGAAACTGAAACCCGCGCAAGTCGCGCGACGCCCCCGGTGTGGCTATGATCGAGACGATTTCGCCATGCCGTGCTTCGATCGGGTTCCAACGGCAGGAAAGGCCGGTCAGATCCGGCCGCGCGCCGACCGGCGCAGGATCGATGCGGTAGCGCCCCGCTTTCATCTCAGCTTCCGCCCAACTGCCGCCACCGCCGGCGAACATGGCATAGAAGGCCGCTTCGGAGGCCTGGAACCTCGCCACGCGAACGTCGAGGCCCTGCGCCCTTATGTCCCCTATCGGCACGATCGCGGCGCGCAAGGTCAGGCCCAGTTCGTCCGCCACCCATCTTTGGACGGCCGCCAGCGCTTTGCGGGCGATCTCCAGCGCCGAGCCGGGAAACGCCACGAGTGCGCCGTCGCCGCCGAAGACAAAGGGGAGATCTTGCCGACCCAGCGCATTGAGCAGCGCCGAAATGACGCTTGCGCCGGCCATATTGACGGTTTTATAGCGCCCCGCCTCGATCGCCTTGGTCGAGCCGACAATGTCGGCAGTGGCCAGCGCCCAGCCATCGGGGAGGGGCCGATAGTTATCGATATCGGCAACGCTTTCGAACTTTGCGAAGACCGGCAAAGAAGCGACAAAAGGGTCGGACGCGACAGCTGTTTCCATGGCCATCAGATAGCACATTCCACGACTTGAAGGTGAAGTCGATCACGCTTGGAAATTGACTTGCGCAGGCTTTCCGATGATAGGGTCGCGCGATGCGAATTGCCTTCTACGCGCCGCTGAAGTCACCCAATCATCCCGTTGTCTCCGGCGACCGCCAGATGGCACGGATGCTTGTCAAAGCGCTGGAGTACGGAGGGCATAGCGTCGAATTGGCATCTGAGTTGCGCTTCTATCTACGCCAGCCGGAGTCGAAAAGTTTCGAAGCACTCAAGATCGAGGCCGCAGAGGAAGCCGCGCGGCTGACCAAGCTTTGGGATCGTGACGGCAAGCCCGATCTCTGGTTCACCTACCATCCCTATTACAAGGCGCCCGACTTGATCGGGCCGGAGCTGGCGTCGGCCTTTGCTGTCCCCTATGTGACAGCGGAAGCCTCCTATTCCAGGCGACGCAATGCCGGCTTGTGGGCCGATAGCCAAGCATTGGTGGCGCGAGCCATCGAACAAGCGGCTCTGAACATCTGCTTCACCCAAAGGGATCGTCAGGGACTGGCGGATGCTATTCCCAAGGCCGCTTTCGGTATGCTTTCGCCCTTCATCGACATATCGGCATTCCGGGAAATCCCGGCACGGGGTTGTCCGACGCGCCTCGTTACCGTCGCCATGATGCGCCCGGGCGACAAACTGGGCAGCTATCGCATGCTGGCGCAAGCGCTCGGCTTGATCGGCCATATGCCCTGGACCATGTCGGTCGTCGGAGACGGGCCAGCTCGCGACGAGGTCGAAGCGCAATTCGCCGGCTTGCCCGCCGATCGTATCGAATGGATCGGCTCGATCGAGCCTGCCGCCGTGCCGGATGTCCTTTATACCGGGGGAATCTATGTCTGGCCGGGTTATGGCGAGGCCTACGGCGTTACCTATCTTGAAGCACAGGCCGCCGGCCTTCCGGTGGTGGCTCAGGACATCGCCGGCGTGCCGGAGGTCGTGCGGGATGGCCAGACCGGGTTTCTCACCCCGCCGGGCGATGTCGCGGCGTTCGCTTCCGCCATTGAAAGGCTTCTGGCCCGGGACGACGAAAGAACCATCATGGCCGCGGAAGCCCGGCGTTTCGTTCTCGAAGAACGTTCCCTCGGTGGCGCAGCTGCGCGTCTGGCCGAACTTATTGCGAAGGTCCCGGTCTCATGACGTCCGATCCGATCTGGCAGCCCTTGGTGGAAGAGCTGGCGCGCCTGCAACGGGCGGGCCGCAAGGCGGAGTTCTGGCTGCGCGACGACGACGCCGTGTATCCGACGCCTGCGCTTGATCGGCTGCTCGACCTCACCGGTGAATTCGCGGTTCCGGTCACTCTGGCCGTCATTCCGGCCCTGACCGACGCGAAGCTTGTCGCCCGGCTCGACGAGGCCCCGCATGCCACGGTCGCCATCCATGGCTGGGCGCACCGGACTCATGCGCCCGAGGACCAGAAAAAGCAGGAGCTCGGCGCGCATCGGCCACGCGAGGCGGTGCTCGATGATCTGGCTCGCGGACTGTCGCGAGTAACCGGCCTGCACGGCGCACGTGCCGTTCCGATGCTGGTGCCGCCCTGGAACAGGATCGACGCCGGCGTGGTATCCCACCTTGGATCGATAGGTTTTGCGGCCTTGTCAGTCTATGGGCCGCCGAAGCCGGCTTCATTGGCGGTCATCAACAGCAATGTCGACATCATGGATTGGCATGGCACGCGCGGCTGCCGCGATCATGGTGTATTGGTCCAGGCTATCATCGCACACTTGCAGCATGCATCCGACGGCGAGCCGATCGGCCTGCTCACCCACCATCTTGTACATGATGAATCGGCCTGGCTTTTCCTCGAACGATTGTTGACAGTCACCGCACAGGCTGAACCCTGTGCATGGCTTCCGATCAGGACATTGATCGGGCGCCACGCGGGTAAAGGAAAATAGCTCAGCGCTTTCTGTGCGATGAGACCGGGAATTTGAGCATCTGGCCATCCCGCGCGGCAAAAGCGCCGGCAAACCTGTCCTTGGCCAGCTTCTCCATCTCGTCCAGTTGCTCGTCGGTGCGTGTCGGATCGTGGTGAAACAGTGCAAGCGCCCGTGCACCGGCCGCCTCACAGAGCTTGACGCCCTGTTGCCATGTCGAGTGACCGTTACCGCGGCGGCGTTCCATTTCCTTCTCGGTGTAGGTGCAATCGTAAATGACGAGGTCGGCATCTTCGATCAGGTCGAGCACCGACTGATCGAGTTTGTCCGGCTCGTGCTCGGTGTCGGTGATCACCGCCACGACGCGGCCGCCCCATTCGATCCGGTAGCCTATGCAGCCTCCCGGATGGGTGAGACTGCCGGTCCGAACCACCACCCCTTCGCGCGGCCGAAGCACGTCTCCGGATACGAAATCGCGGCAGTCGAGATTTGCCTTGCAGACGTTCATTTTCACCGGAAACCACGGCGGCCGTATGAACTCATCGATAATCTGCCGGGTCGTCATGCGTCCTGCAAGATGCCCGGACCAAAGCGTAAGCTTGACGCTCGGGTCGAAGATAGGCGCAAAAGCCGGCAGCCCGATGATGTGATCGTAATGGCAATGGGTGAAAAGCAGGTCGAAATCGGTCACATTCGACGCCTGAAGCGCCCTGCCGGCAGGCCGCAGGCCAGAGCCTGCGTCGAACAGAAGCGTATGCTTGCCGCATCGCATCTCAATGCAGATTGTGTTGCCGCCATAGCGAGCGAATTCTGGCCCGGATACAGCAATGCTGCCGCGCACGCCCCAAAATCTGACCAGGAAAAAATCGTCGTCCATGCTACCTTTCGCCCATCATAGCTCTAGGCGCTTCGTGCGTCGATCAGATCCGCGGTCGTATGGCTTAGCCGATCGGCAAGAACCCGCAATATCTCGATGGTCATTTCCGGGAACTCCTTCATAAGCCTCAGGAAATGATCCTTGCGGATTCTCAAGGCCTCCAGATCACTTGCCGCGCTGACGGTGGCAGTGCGGGAGCTGTTGCACAATATGGCGATCTCGCCGACAATCGAATTTGGCAGCAGTTCGGCAACTTTCATCGGCCCGCTGTCGGAATCGACCAGAATATCCGCCCTGCCTGAAAGGATGACATAGGCAGCGTCTGCCTCGTCGCCCTGCCGGAAAAGAATCTGGCCGGCGCTGTAATTCACGCGATCGGATGTGAACGCGAGCAGCTTGAGCTTTGCCGGCTCAATGCCAGAGAACAAGGGAACGCGTTGCAGCATTCCAACTTCATCCTTGAGCAGCATTGTCGCAAACCTTCCTAAATTCGCGTCTGCCAGACTATGACAGAAGTTCCTTGAAGATACCGTTCTCTGCCAAAAGTGTCTCGTGTGTACCGTCTTCCACCAATTGACCCGAGTCAAAGACGATAACGCGATCGAACATCATCGCCATTGCCGGACTCGTCACGACCCACACAATTGCCGGCGAATGGCCGTCGCGTCTGGCTTCCTCGAGCACGTTTCGCAGCACCTTGTCCTGAATGCGCTGGTCGAGCGCCGACAGCGGCCGGTTGAGAATGAGAAAATCGGGACGCTTGAGCAGAGCCCGGGCAACATCGAGCTTCTGTCGCTGTCCGCCGGTCAGCCGCCTTCCACCGGCGCCGACGTTGAAGTCCAGGCCGACATCCAGAAGCTCGGCATAGAGCCCCAGCTCGTCAAGAATGTCATAGACGATGGAGCGTATGCGGTCCGGGGCGTCGGGATGGTTGTTTCCCACACGGCCGAATAGGACATTGTCCATGACGGTGGCCGCGGCAATGTATTTGGCAGGATCATACCGTTCGATCGCGTTGTGCAGTTCGGGCGGCAGGTTTTCATAGAACTGGTTGCGTGCGGCGACGATCTTGCTCATCAACTCGTCGGTCAGCAGGCCGAAGCGGTGCCGGGGCTCGATATAGGCAAAGCTCAAGGTGATGATCATGGCGCGGTCGGCCTCCGAAACCGCCTCGTAGGGGCGGTTCTTGAGCCGCTGCAGCAAGGTCTCGTAGGCGGGGATCTCCTCGGCGCTCATGAAGGCGAGCTGCTGGAAGAACTGGTGATCTGGCGGCAGGTCGGCAAACAGCTCGATGGCCTGTTCGGCGATCTCCATGCCCATCTCGTAGAGCGTGCTGTCGAGGCCGGCCTGCTTCAGCACGGAAGCAAAGTAGGGATTGGCCGCCAGAGCCTTGTCGGCCAGTTCGGGGCCGGCGGCGGCGCCGAAAAGCAAGTTCTGGCCGATCGTCGCTTCCGTGTTGTAAGCGCCCGGCTCGAAAGGAACCACCAGTTCGCGCAGCCCTTCCTGTTCCAGCCGGGTTCGCAGCGCTGCACGCAGTTCGACGATCCGCCCGGCGAGCTTCGTGTGACGCGTGAGGTCGGCCGAAGAGCGCAAGCCAAGATCCAGAATGTCGCGCGACAGAAGAACCGCGTCGAGCACCCGGCGCACCGCTTCAAAGAGGTCGTGCGGGCCGGTAGCACCGGCGGAAGCATAGTCGATCCAGTCGCTATGGACGTCGAAATCCGGATTGCCCGACCGGCGCGCCTCGTCCATGTTCCAGCGCTGCTGGTCTGCCGCGGCGCCGTCATAAGTCACCGATGTCAGCGGTGCATGCTTCAACCCGTAGAGCAGGTTATCGCGCAGGCTTGCTTGGAACAGGAAAACATCCGACGAGGCGTAGGACATGCGCCGGCCGGTCACGGCTTCGGGGAGTTCAAGCAGGTCATCGGCGCCCGAAGCGACCTTTCCACTCTCTGGCCAGTTCAGACGCGCGAAGGCTTCTGCTAGCGCCTCCGCTCCGCCTGTCGGGGTGCTGACCAGCGCCACCGTCTCAGCTGGCTTGACCTGCATGGAGACACGGTTGAGGAGCATTGCACCGCCATCGTCTGCCATGGAGAGACCGACCGCCGACAGCGGGTTTGTCATCGGACCGGGATCGTCGATCGTCAGTGCCGCGATTCCCGGCGCAATGATATCCTCGACGGTGAACTGTTCAACGACCTGCTGATATTTGACCTGGACATCCTGCCGATCCTGATCCCAGTCGATCAGTTCCTTCATCGGTCCGGGCAGGTCCTTGTAGGCTCCGATCACCGCCACGAGCTGGCCGACGTCCAGCCGGCCCCCGATGACCAGATACCCGCCGATCATGTAGAACAGAAAGGGCGTGAGCTGTGCGAGAAAATTGTTGAGGAACTTTACCATGAATTTCCATTGGTAAAGATCGAAGCGGATCTTGAAGATGAGCCCTAGCCTAGCAGCTATGTCGGCGCGCTCGTAGTTCGACGTATCGTGGACGTGAACCGCGCCGATGCTGTCAACGATTTCGCCAACCCGGCCAGAAAGCGCGCGCGCCGTCAACTGCCGTTGGCGCCCAAGCACGAGCAGCCGCCGCCGCATCCGCGGGATGAGTACGATCTGGATGATCACGATCACCACCGCTATCATTCCGAGCCAGACGTTCTGGACCATGATGAACAGCATGGCCGTCAGCGCCTGGCCGCCGAGCAGCACCGGCTGCAGGAAGGCATCGCCGATAAAGCCGCCCAGCGGCTCCACCTCATCCTTCACCATGGTCGCCACTTCGGCGGATTTCACCCGCTTGAAGTAAATCGGCGGAAACCGCAGCACACGATCGATCAGATCGAAGCGAATACGCCGCAGCATGCGTTCGCCGAGGCGGCCCTTGTAGGTGTTGATGTAGAGTTTGAACAGGCCGTTGATGACGACCAGCAAGAGGAACACAAGGCTCAGGGCAAGCAGCGTCTCCTTGCGGTCAAGCTGAAAACCGGAGAAGAACTGGACCTCGCCAATGAACGGCAGGTTATAGTGCAATCTCATGAAGGGCAGGGTCGTGCCGGGTTGCTCGAACCCCTTCCCCTGGATCGGGCCGTTGACGATCAGCTTCGGCAGGTCGAAGGACATGAAATATGGGATCATCGAAAGCAGGACGATCATCAATATCCAGATCTGCTGCTTCCGGGTGTGCGTCCAGATATAGCGGGCTAGGCTGGGTTCCATATGCGACTGTCAGTTTGGAGGATGCAGGCGGTGAAAGCACCTGCTGGCAAACGATGTATCGGCAATGTCTTCGCGGATGGACGCCGCTGGTCGGGACAGACGCAATCGGCCCCCTTCGCCACCGTGCAACGGCGAAACGGCTGGCGGCATCGTCTTATCCGCAAGTCGAACAGGCTCGCGTGAGGCAATATTGCGTTGTGTCGCCCGAAATCCCAACATAGAGGACGAATATGATGGATGTCACACAAGCACGCAATGCCGGCGGGCACGAACAAGCCTTGGATCTCGCCCGGGGAATTGCCGCCTATGTCGACCACCCTCTCGTCGCCGGGCTGGCGCGCGTCATCGCCAAGCATCCGACGGCCGACATCGCCAACGCCTTCAACCACAAGCAGGTCGCTTGCAAGATGTGGGCGCTCGACGAGCTGTTTGGAAGCTGCGGCGGCCGGTTCGGGCGTATATGGGTGCTGGGTGGATGGTACGGCGTATTGCCG
Source organism: Mesorhizobium sp. M1342 (assembly GCF_040317955.1). Lineage (NCBI taxonomy): Bacteria > Pseudomonadati > Pseudomonadota > Alphaproteobacteria > Hyphomicrobiales > Phyllobacteriaceae > Mesorhizobium > Mesorhizobium sp. M1342. Next base: position 100,388 of record NZ_JAMYLI010000002.1, read on the forward strand.
GCAATGCTTTTCAACGACGCCCGTTTCGACATTGCGGCGATCGACAGCATCGACATCGATCCGGGAGTCGGGCCGGTCGCCCGGACCCTCAACCGGGAAGCCGGCGACCGCTTCCGGGCGCTGACGGAAGATATGTACGCACTCGACTATGCCGCCGGGCGGCCCGACCTAGTGGTCAATACGAGCTGCGAACACATAGACGAGCTGGGTGCCTGGCTGGCCCTGCTTCCGCGGGGCACGAATGTGCTGCTGCAATCGAACGATTACTTCAGCGAGCCGACGCACATCAACTGCGTGGCTTCGCTTGCAGCCTTCGAAGCAATGGCGGCGCTACGGGAGATCAGGTTCTCCGGCGAACTGCCGACAAAAAAATATACGCGCTTCATGCTGATTGGAACTGTTTGAAGCGCGTTTCGCGAATCCAACGAGATGCGACCTGCGTTAGGATTTCGAGGACCAGGTTCGTTGCCGCTCGCGCAGGATTTGCGCAGAGTGACGGGCGCCTTCCAGATCGAGACGATGCGCCGCTGGCGCCGGTCCCGCAAGCGCCTGTTCGATCGCTTGCGCCAGACACTCAGGCGTCAGGTCCTTTTCCATCCGCACCGTTGCAAGGCCGAGCTCTTCGAGCATAAGGGCTCGAACCGTCTGTTCCGTTTCCCCGCCGGCTGCAAAGGGAACGAGCAGCGAGCGACAGCGCGCGCGCAGGACATCGCAGACAGTGTTGTAACCCGCCTGCGAGACCGACAGGCGGGCGCCGGTCAGCAAGCTGGCGAAATCCTCGCGAAACCGGAAGATGGACAGGCGCGGCGTCGCATCGCGTGTAATCGCGTCAAATTCGTCCTTCGGCAGGTTTGGGCCGGTGATCAGACACCATTTCCAGGCGTTGTCGGCATTCCGCGCTAATGCGATGGTGGACCGGACAAGGCTCTTTCCGGCGGCCCCGCCGCCAACCGACACCACAACGTCGAAACGCTCGGAGGCCGCGGGCGCTGGTGGCGCGGCAACGAGCCCCGTGTACGCAACCTCGGCCCTGATCGCTCCCGCCAGTGGAAATGTCTTGTCGATGGTTGCGAAAGCCGGATCGCCATGGACCATGACAAGGTCAAAATGCCTGTTAACGAGATCGACCGTTTCCTCGTTTCGGCCCGGCTTGACGCGCTCCTGAAGGATATCACGGACTGACGTCACCAGCAGCGGTCTGGGCGACGCCGCGTCGATGGCCTCGATCAGCGGCAAGAGTTCGAAACGCATCTGCCGGCGCCCAAATGGAAACGCCTCGACAATGACGATATCAGGCCTGCAATCCCGGAATGCCTGCAGCAGCATCTCTGAACGCCGTTTCTTGAAATCATCGTCGATGGGCTTGCCCTGCAGGTCGACAAGACCGGAAAATCCTTCATCACCGGAGGTGACAGATGGCAGGGTTACAGATATTGCCCCCAATCCCGGAAACCCCGCGACCGGCGCTCCGCCAGTGACGATGGTTACGTCAAACCCGTCATCGACCAGAGCCGCCGCGACGCGGCTGGAGCGCGCGAGATGGCCGATGCCGAGCAGGTGCTGGACATAGAAGAACGCGCGCAGCCGCTTCATTCGGCGGCCCGCCACTCCCGTTCGAACAGCTCCTTGAGCTGTCCAATGCTTGCTATGTGATCGAAATTGCCGCGCACGCGCGCCTCTGCGGTGTCGCCGAGGCGGGCACGCAGCACGGGATCACGGATCAGCCGCTCCAGCGCCTGTGCCAGGGCAATTGGGTTTTCCGTCGGAACCAGCAGCCCGGTTTCATCCGGCGATAAAAGCTCCGGCACGCCGGAAATATCGGTCGACACGCAGGCAAGCCGCTGGCTGGCCGCCTCCACCAGAACATTCGGCAGACCATCGCGGTCACCATTTGCGGTGATCCTGCAGGCCAGGGCGAAGATATCGGCGCGGCGGTAGTGCTCAAGCACCTCTTCCTGCGCGAGCGCGCCTTTCCAAGAGATGCGATCATCCAGTCCGAGCTTTTGCGCCAACGCCTTGAGCCGTTCCAGTTCCTCGCCGCCGCCAATATGCTCGAAACGCCACGCTAAATCACCGGGCAAGAGGGCAAGGGCCTCCAGCAAGGTGTCGTAACCTTTCTTTGCAACGGCGCGCCCGACACTCAGAACGATAACCGGTTCGTCCGGCGCCGAGCCGTCATGCTGTTTTCGTGCCTCGCCGAAAATGCCGAAGCGATCAAGGTCGAGCCCATGATAGCTCAAATGCACTGACGAGTTGCCGTCGGCGAGTTTTTTCAGACGGTCGAAGCCGGTTTTCGTGCAAGTTACCGTCCAGCGCGCCGAGGAAAGCTTGCTGGCCAGATCCCAATCCGCCGAAGTCCAGATGTCCTTGGCATGGGCCGAGCAGCTCCAGGGCAGACCAAGAAGCTGGCTGGCATAGCGCGTCACCGATGCCGGCGTGTGCGCGAAATGCGCATGCAGCCATACCGCGTCTTCGGGCCATTCGGCCGCTAGCACGAGCGCTTGCCCGAAACGGCGCGCGCGATTGCGCGTAAAGTCGCGCGGCATATCGACGGCCAGCGATCCCAGTGCACGCCAGAAGCCCGGCCGCAGCAAACAAGCAGAAAGCGAGCGAACCACGCGCAGCGGCTCTTCATGCAGATATTCCGGCAGATAATGGACGGGCGCTTTGATCTCGTCATGCACGGGGTGGCGTTTTGCGTCGGTCGGCCGCCTGAGCGCGACGAGTATCAGATCGAACCCCGCACGCTCCAGTCCGAGCAGTTCCTGCGCGATGAAGGTTTCCGAGAGCCGCGGATAACCCTTCAGAACCACGACGATCTTGCGATGTTGCAACTCAGTTCATGCCTTCAATAACCGAAAGGTGAGGGCCAGCCTGCCGGTCGAGCAGTTCCGCGACGATTTCGGAAATATGAGGGAGCCCTTCCAGGGTCAGATGTGGATTACTCTGGGATGGACGAGGCCGATTCGGCAGCGCCACCAGTGCATCGGCAAATCGCTGGGAGTCCTTGGCTTCCTCCGGCAAAAGCATTTCGACGAGGCCCAGTTCGGCTGCGCGCCGCGCGCGGATCAGTTGTTCCTGGCGGGGTTCGATGCGCGGCACGATGAGCGCCGGCTTGTCGAAAGATAGTATCTCGCAATAAGTATTGTAACCGCCCATCGCCACTACCGCCTTGGCGCCGGCAATCAGGTCTTCCATGCGGTTGTCGAACTCGATAATCTTGATGTAGGGGATCGTGGCCCCCTTCTTCAGCAACTTGTTGCGCTTGCGAGCCGGCATGTAAGGCCCAAGCACGATCAGCGCCTTGTGCTGCAATTTCGGATCCTGCTGATAAGCGTCGATGACGTCGTGAATCAATTCGGCGCCGTCGCCGCCGCCACCGGTGGTAACCAGGATATAGTCGCCCTCTGGCCGGTGGCCGGGCAACTGGTTCCGCTGCAGGCTCCGTTGCAGGAAACCGACGAATCTCATTTTTGCCCTGACAGCCGGCGGCACATCCAAGCCAGTCAACGGATCGTAGAAATCCGGCGGGCCATAGGCCCAGACCTTGTCGTAGAACAGGCCTATCTTGCGCATCACATCCCTGCGCGCCCACTCTGCTTCGAGCAGATGCGGTGCATCCATCACCTCGCGCAGGCCAAGCACCAGCGTGGTGCCCCGCGTCTTGAGGTAGGACAGCGTGTCCTCAATCTCACCGCGCAGGCCGAGCGGTTCCTTGTCGACGATGAAGATATCCGGCCGGAAGGTCTCGGCTGTGTGGCGGATGATCGACTGACGCATCCTTAGCGTCTCATGCAGATCGATGTCCTTTTCCAACGAGGTGTATTCGCCGTTGCGCAGCTTGATGACGCTGGGGATCTTCACGAAGTCGACACGGGCGCGGTAGTCGAAGGCGCCAGCGATAGTCGCACCCGAAATGATAAGCACCTGAAGCCCACGGAAATCCTCGACTAGCGAATGCGCAATAGTCCGGCAGCGCTGCAAGTGGCCGAGCCCGAACGTGTCGTGGCTGTACATGAGAATTCGTGCGTTTTCTGCGTGCTGGGTCATTCTTGAACGTCTCTTAAAATTCTCGCCTTGACACCGTGAGTGGCCCGCCGGCTTCGAAACCATCCTGGGTTTGGCCGCAATTTTCAATTTTATATTGCTTCTATGGAATGCCGTTCAGATATGCTTTCTGATCGCGAGTCCGAGACTAGATGGGTTGGCGAATATCGCCGCGCGGGTGTGAGCAGAGACTTCCTGTTATATTGTGGGATGGATCGAAGAGGAAAGCGATGTCAAAAAAATCGGCAGAAATCATCCCTCTTGATTCCAATCCGGACTGGTAAAGGTGAAATTCCCCTATCTTGCCCATATAGCCAATTGCTTGATCGGTATACGAAAGGACAAGGTCGCTGGCGTCGCACGGCGCATTCTTGTAGAACTCATTCGTGCGCCATTGCACTCGCCTCGGGACCAAAGGTGCCGCCCATTATTCTCTTGACGGGCGGTCTCATTGTGATTCACCGACCAGAAATTGAGCCATCTGTCGCCAAGCTAGCCGGAATTTCAGCAAAAATCGAGTGGATGCCAGCGCGGTCGCAACACACCACCCGCTGCAGGGTATGTGCGACACCGGTTGCTTGTCGATCGTTATGGCCCATGCCAATGCCTTATTGGAGCGGTGACGGTACTTCTTTAAACGGCTTGGGCAGGCCGTCGAACGTCGTGAGGTACAAAAATCGCCCGATTGGTCCCGATAGTTGGTGAACCCTCGAAAATTCTTTGCGGCGAATTCCCTTTAAAACCAAAAGCGTAATTTTTTGACGGCTCTGGTGTCGGTCTCTTTTGGGATTATAGGGATATTTTAGTGCAATTTCAATGAGTTATAGGCTACTTGATCATGCCTTGCGGATCGAGCCGCTTGTCGGCCAGCCATTCGACGACGCGTGGCAACAGCCGGCGATTCAGGCGCGAGCCGGCACGGGATCGCGCACGGAGTGGATCACCTTGTCGGCACCGAAGCGTAGCGCCCGCTCGAGGCGAGCTTCATCGATGTCGGCCACGATGCAGCGGGCACCATGCATTTTGCCAACCTGCAGCACCGTGACGCCGACGGTTCCGGCACCCTGATCAGCAGTATCACAGAGCCACAGCCGGTGCGGTCGAGGACGTTGGCGGCAATCGAAATCGGTTCGGCCAGCGCCGCCAGACTGAACGGCATGTCGGCCGGAATTGGAATGGCATTATGCGCCGGGACGGCGACGAAGTTACGGAAACCGCCGTCGCGATGGACGCCGATCACTTCGAGGTGGGCGCAGACATTGGAACGGCCGATCCGGCAGGGATAGCAGTGGCCGCACGACACCACGGGGTCGACCACCGCGCGGCCTCCTCCCACGGCAACGCCGGTCACATGGCGTCCGAGCGCGGTGACGGTGCCCGCGAACTCATGGCCGATGACGCGCGGATAGAACGGCGAACGGATTGGAGCCATGCAGGATGTGAATGTCGGAGCCACAGATGCCGGCACGGCTGACGTGAACGACCACTTCGCTGGCGCCGGGCTGTGGCATGGCGCCCGGCCGGATTTCTAGCGACTGCGGCGCGCTGACAAGAACCTCAGCATGAACACTCCAGCTAAGTATACTAGTCGACAATTGCCATGGCTAACAGATCGTCAAGTTGGTGCGCGACCAGAGGCCTCCTGATGAGGCGATCGAAGCGGAACGGGCCGGGGATAATTGGACAAGCGTTTCGGCGCTTCTCGCCTAGCGACGTCGTCGAGTCTCCGATGGGACATGCCAGACTTGTAAAACGTCCGCTAGGGCCATCCCGAAGTCGCGAAGCTGTCAGTCGGGTTCCGGCCCCATTTCCGCCGTTCTGGACCCTGCTCCCAACGTTCGTAAAACGAGGTCAGCTATGGTCGGCAGTTTGGGGTCGCGGGAGCATACGAAACGATACGGGAAGCTTTCAGATTCTGGCCCACGAAAAACTCAACAGAACCAAGGATTTTAATATGCCCTCCGGGCCCACCATTATCGTCAAACTGCTTTACAACACAGGGCGGCGCGAAAGGAATCGAACTGCCCGTTATGCGCTCGTTCGCAATTGACGACCCAAATTCAGTAGCGTTTGTTCAATCTTCGCAAATGGCAGCAATGCGCTTCAAGTCGGCCGTTCGACACTGGGTGATCTCCCGAAAGCTGACATCGCCTCTGAAGTCAACTGCGGTCGCTCCTGCGCACGCCCCATAGCACGACCGGCCGCGGGCAATTCTCCATCCGTTCGGGCGGATGCAGTCCTTCGGCGCGATAGCGGGCTAACTCTCAGCAAATATATGCGCCGTGCTTCCGGGCTGATCGAGTCTCCAGATGCGGGCTATACACGCGCGCATCTCGTCGGCGGTGGCGCCGCCTCGAAATTCGGCAAGGCGTATGGCCTTGGCTTCCAGTTCCTGTTTCGCAAGCGTGTTGCCGGGGTCGCCCTTGGGCTCGTCGACGCGGGTATCGAGTTTGCGGCCGTCAATGGTCATGACGCTCACCTTGCCGACCCATTGCTTGGGATAAAGTCTGTCGATCTCGGCGTCGAACTCCATCCGCACCTTGGCGCGGAAACGGGCGACGCGCGTGTCGGCAAGTGCTTGGTGTTCGAACGCGTCGAGATCGGCGACGCCATGGACGGCGATGAGGCCCAACACTGTGCCCATGGAGAACTTCGCCTGGTGGACGGTTTGTGGAATGACCACCGCGCCCAGGACATCGATGGCTCCCTGATGGACATGGGTTACCACATCAGCGATGTCGTCCGGACCGAGCCCCTCGCCGCGCATGAGAAGCTGCAGCGCATCAGCGGCCGGATGGGTGTGCCGGCAGGCGGCGTGCCATTTGAAGGAGGTCTCCTCGGTTGCCCAACGGCTGCCGAGGCCGTCCGTCAGGCGGGCCGGATCGGCGTCGCTGGACATGCCTGAAGCCATGCCCTTTTTCCCTTCGAGGATCTGCGCGGCCCCCTTGAAGCCATCGCGTGCCAGATAGGCAGAAAACAGGCCGTTGGCGGCGGCTCGCGCCGTATGAAGCTGCTTGGAATCGGCGGCATCGCGCAAGAATTCCCAGAGCCCTGCCGCCTGGGTGCCGGCGGAGCCGAGAGCATGGTTGAGACCGGCTGCGTCCAGTCCGATCAATCTGCCGACCGCCGCGGCCGCGGCGACAGCGCCAGCGGTGCCGGTGGTGTGGAATATCTCGTAGTGCGAGCGTCCGAGGAATTCTCCTACGCGGATGCCCACTTCATAGCCGGCGATGCAGGCAGTCAGGACGTCGCGGCCGGTCTTCCCCTCAGCCTCGGCAACCGCCAGGACCGCCGGAAAGATCACGGCCGCCGGGTGAAAGACCGAGCCGTTGTGAACGTCGTCCTGTTCCACGATATGGGAGGCCGCCGCATTGACCATCGCCGCGAAATAGGGGCTTGTGCGCCGCCGCGTCGGGATGATGGTGCTTGGGCCGTCCGCCGGCCCCATGGCACGCGCAAAGCCGTCGATGATCTCGACCTGGTGCGCACCCTTGCCGGCCAGCGCCGAGCCGAGCCAGTCGATCATCAGTCCTTTCGCGAAATGAACGACGCGCGGCGGGATCTGTTCGAAGTCGAGTTCGGCGATGAACGAGCAGAGCCTGGCGGTCGGCCAATCGGCGGTGTCCGTGCTCATCTGTTGCTCCTCCTCTGGCATGCCCTTTAGACCAAAGCGGCCCGGCGCAGGACCTGCCTTGCACGTTCGATGACCGGCCGATCCACCATCTCGCCGTTCACCTGGCTGGCTTCGCCTGATGAGGCCGCGCCAATGATGTCGCGTGCCCATGTGATGTCATTTTCGCTCGGGCGAAAGCCATTGCGAATCGGCTCGATCTGCCTCGGATGGATGGCCATCTTGCCGCCAAAACCCATCTTCATGGCGTGGCGGGCGTCATCCTCCGTGATTTCAGGATTGCTCAGGTCGGTCGTTACGCCGTCGATCGGCGCGGCCCGGCCAGCGGCGCGCGAGCGCCAGACGATTTCGCTGCGAGCCGCAAGCAGGATCAGCCGATCATGCGCGCAACCGAGATCGAGCGAGAAGTCGACCGAGCCGAAGGCGACGGCAACGACGCCGGGCGTGGCCAATATGTCCGGCAGATTGGCAAGGCCGACAGCACTCTCGACCAGCGCGATGACGGAAACGCTGCGTGCCATGTGCCTGGTCATATCAGTAATGTCTTCCGGCCGCTCGGCCTTGGGCAGCATGACGGAGACGCCGTCGAGGCGCCGCACGGCATCGATATCCACTTCGTGCCAGGGTGTGCCGACGGCGTTGATGCGAACCACGACCGCGGATGTCAGCACGGCTGCATGGGCAACGACTGCTTCCCGGGCGCGCTCCTTGTCGCCAGGGGCGACGGCATCCTCGAGGTCGAGAATGACCGCATCCGCGCCGCTGCTGTCGGCCTTGGCAAAGCGCTCCGGCCGCGAGCCGGGTACGAAGAGCGGCACCACAGGCGTGACGAAGCTCACCATTGCGCCGTGGCCTTCACCGTCACATGGCCGTCGGCCGACCGTACCTCGAGGGCCATGCCATCTTGGCCTCGGGATGTTGCGCTCAAAAGCAGGCGCTGCGGGCCGGTCGCGGGATGCACGCCGCGGAACGAGAAACGGCGCGGCGACGTGCCGGCAATGGCGGTGGCGAAGTTCATCAGCAGCGTCGCCTGCAACGGGCCATGGATGACGAGCCCGGAATAGTGCTCGACCGTCGTGGCGTAGGGCGCGTCATAGTGGATGCGGTGCCCGTTGAACGTCAGCGCGGAATATCGAAAGAGCAGCACGGGATCGACGTTGATCGTGCGCTCGTGCGATGCGGCCAGGGGCGAATTGGCCGGCGGGGCAGGGGTCGCCGCAGCAGCTTCGGCGGCGCGATAGACGATGGTCTGGTCCTCCTCGATCACCGGACCGGAATCGTTGGCAATGTCGTGCCGGACCGTGACGAAGGTGAGGGGGCCGCTGCGGCCATGCTTCTCCTCTATGGCGGTCAATGTCGAGCGGCGGCGGATGGGGTCGCCGGAGCGGATCGTCGCCATGAAACGCACGTCGCTGGCAGCCCACATGCGGCGCGGAAGCGGCACCGGTGGCAGGAAGCCGCCTTTGGCCGGGTGCCCGTCAGGTCCGAGTTCACGCATGGCGGCAATGTCCGGCGTCAGGCACCAGTGCAGTCCTGGCGGGGCCGCGCCCTCGGCAGTCTGCGCCGCGTGGTCCCCAAGCGTGGCGCCAAAGCTGGCCAGCAGGCGCGGGGTGACAATGTCCTCGACCGTGTGTGTGCGTCCAACCCATTCCTGCAGCGTGGTTATGTCCAGGCTCATCAGGTCCTCGTCAGGCGGCGAATTCGGACCGGATCCGGTCCGTATCGGCGCCAAGGGCGGGAACGCTGGGGACCGTTGCGAACCCCTCCGACCGCCCTGCCGGCATCGGCACGGAGATGCGCCTGCCGTCCGGCAGCGCCACCTCTGTCCGGCGCAACGCCTTGTGGTGCGGCAGGTCGTTCATTGCGCTCACCCGGCCCCAGGCGATCTGCGCCTCGTTGAGACGGTTTATAGCCACTTCGCAGTCGATTGCCGCGAAGATCGGTTCGATCTCGGCGTCGAGTGCCGTGCGATTGGCCACCCGCCAGGCATTGGTGGCGAAGCGTTCGTCGGCGAACAGATCCTGCCTTTGCAGCACGAGCGTGCAGAAGCGCTTCCATTCATTGTTCTGCTGGATGGACACGACCACGCTGCCATCCCGACAGGCATAGGGTCGATAGGGGTAGATCGAAGCGTGCGCCAGGCCATATCTCTGGGTCTCACGGCCCGCATATTCGTAGTGCAGCAGCGGCACGGTCATCCAATCGGCCATGGCGTCGAACATGGCAATCTCGACAATGCGACCGCGCCCAGTCTTCTGGCGCGCGAGCAAGGCTTCGAGGATCGCTGCATGGGCATTCATGCCGGTGGCGATGTCGGCGGCGGAAACCCCGACCTTGCTCGGCGTGTCCGGTGTGCCGGTAACGGCGCAGATGCCGCTTTCGGCCTGCACCAGCATGTCGTAGGCGCGCATGGCCGCGTAGGGCGTGTCCTGCCCGTAGCCAACGATGTTGATGGCTATCAGCCGAGGAAACTCCTTCGCGATTGTATCGGCCGAGAGGCCGAGCCTGTCGATGGCGCCCGGCACGAGATTCTGCACGAGGACGTCGGCGCGCGCGACCATCCGGTGCAGGAGAGCCAGGTCGTGCTCGGTCTTCAGGTCGAGCACCGCGCTCTCCTTGCCGCGGTTGAGCCAGACGAAGTAAGCGGACATGCCCTCCACTGCGGAATCGTAGTGACGCGCGGTTTCGCCTTCCGGGCGCTCGATCTTCACGACGCGTGCGCCGGCATCGGCAAGGCGGACCGTGCAGAGCGGAGCGGCGACGGCCTGCTCGATCGAAACGACAAACAGGCCCTCCAGTGGGCGGGCGCCGTCAGACATTGCGCTGCACTCCCGAGCGCGCCAGCACACCAGGCTTCAGCCGCTCGTTCTTGCCGTAGTCCTCGGCTGCGTGGAAGAACAGATGCGGCGTGCCATCAATGTCCTCAAGCCTCTTGCGGTAGGCTTCCAGATAGGCCTTGCGGCCATCGTCGCCGACACGGCCCGGCATATAGGCGACGAAGGGCGGCAGCACGTCGAAGCCGGAATAGCGCAGCAGACCATTGTGGATCGGCCACAGCACCGTGAGGATGTCGCCGTCGATGCCATCGGGCGCGTAGGTGTCGGCCGACGTGCCCGTGGTGGCGGCCACCATGGCGAGCTTTCCCCTGAACATGCCGGTGTCGTATTTGCGGCCCGGCATATAGGCGAAACCGCGCGCGAAGACGCGATCGGCCCAGCCCTTGAGCATTGCAGGCATTCCGAACCACCAGACCGGGAACTGGAACAGCACGAAATCCGCCCGCTTCACCTTTTCGACCTCGGCGTTTATGTCGGCCGCGAGTGCGTCGGCCTCGTAGGCGGCGGTCTGCTCGCGCGGCAGGCTGAAGAAGTCTGGATCGTTGCGCTCGCCCGATATGTCGCCCGGCCCTGCGACAGGATTGAAGCCCATCGCATAGAGGTCGCTGACAACCACGTCGTGGCCGGCGCGGGTCAGGGTTTCCACGGCGAGATCCTTCATGGCGCCGTTGAAGGATTTTGCTTCCGGGTGGGCGTAGACGATGAGGACGTTCACGGACGACTCCTAGTAGGAACGCGGCAGTCCAAGCACGTGCTCGGAAAGGTATGACAGGATGAGGTTGGTCGAGATCGGCGCGACCTGATAGAGACGCGTCTCGCGGAACTTGCGCTCGACATCGTATTCTTCAGCGAAACCGAACCCGCCATAAGTCTGGATGCAGACATTGGCGGCTTCGTTCGAAGCGTCGGCCGCCAGCATCTTGGCCATGTTGGCTTCAGCGCCGGGGTTCTTGCCGGCCTCGTAGAGGCTCAGCGCCTGGCGCACCATCAATTCAGCTGCGCGCATGTTGGCGTAGGCCCTTGCGATCGGGAACTGGATGCCCTGGTTCTGGCCGATTGCCCGGCCAAACACATGCCGCTCCTTTGCGTAGGTGCTGGCCTTTTCGATGAACCATTTCGCATCGCCGATGCACTCGGCGGCAATCAGGATACGCTCGGCGTTCATGCCCGAGAGGATGTAGCGGAATCCCTTTCCCTCTTCGCCGATCAGGTTTTCGACCGGCACGCGCAGATCGTCGAAGAAGACTTCCGTGGTGGCATGGTTCTTCATGGTGCGGATCGGCCGGATTGTGAGGCCGTTGCCGACGGCTTCGCGCATGTCGACGATGAGGACGGAGAGGCCGTCGGTCTTTTTCATGCCGTCCTTCAGCGGCGTGGTCCGCGCCAGCAGCAGCATCAGATCGGAATGCTCGGCACGGCTGGTCCAGATCTTCTGGCCCTTGACCACGAAATGATCGCCGTCGAGGCGAGCAGTAGTCTTGAGCGCGCCGGTGTCGGTGCCGCTGCTCGGTTCCGTGACGCCGAAGGCCTGCAGGCGCAATTCTCCTGTGGCGACCTTCGGCAGATATCGCTGCTTCTGGGCTTCCGAGCCGTGGCGAACAAGCGTGCCCATCGTGTACATCTGGGCATGGCAGGCGCCACCATTGCAGCCGGCGCGCTGGATTTCCTCCAGCACGGCAGCGGCGGCCGAAAGCGGCAAGCCCGAGCCATCATAGGCCTCCGGGATCAGGATCGAGAGCCAACCGGCCTGCGTCAGCGCTGCGACGAATTCACCGGGGTAGGTCATGTCCCTGTCGAGTGCGCGCCAGTATTCTCCGGGAAAGCGCGCGCACAACCTGGCGACGGCATCGCGAATGTCCTGGTAGTGTTCCATGAGGTTTGTCCGGCTTTTCGTCTTGCTGCAGGCCTCACTATCGCGCCTCGACGCCCTATCCGCAATGCAAGGCAGGCGTGAGCAGATATAACGAAATTCAAATGCTTATGGCGGAGGACCGAGAAGCTGGCCAACCCAGACGGCCCGCCCGACAAGATCCTTGGCGATGTCCTCGATCGCTTGTCCGGCAAACCGCGCCAGCCGCGAGGCAGGCCGGTCCGCCGGGTATGCAAGGATCAGGCGGCGCACGGGCACCGGATCGATCAACGGCGCGGCGGTGAGCAGCCCGGCGGTCACGTCGGCATGGATAGGAGCGAGCGGCAGGATCGTCCAGCCATGGCCGTTGCGCACTAGGTCCTTCAGCGCGGAGTATGAGTCCGCTTCGATGCCGACATCGAGCGTGATGCCGGCATCCGTGGCGCAGCGTTCGACGATGATGCGCAACCCGTGCTTGATGCTGGGCAGCAGCAGGCGCTTGCCCGCGAGCGAGGCGAACGATACGGCGCGCACGGTTGAAAAACCCGCGTCCGGCGGTCCGATCAGGAACAGGTTTTCCAGGAGCAGCGGGCGCGAGCGCAGCGAACGCGCCATGCGCGGGTCGTAGAGCACCGCAACGTCCACCTCGCCGCGGTGCATCCAGTCCAGCAGATAGCCGGTGTAGGCACTGACAAGCCTGAGCTTGGCCTTGGGATGGGCCTTGCCGAAGGCGGCCGCCAGCGGTAGCGAAATAATGTCGGCAACGGTGGGCGGCAGGCCGATGGCCACTTCGCCGGTTAGCGGCGCATCGGCGGGCGTGGCCGTGGCGCGGATCTCGTCGATCTCGGCCATCACGCGCATGGCGTGCGCCAGCACCTCCTTGCCCTGCTCAGACAGCACCATGCCGCGTCCATGGCGCAGGAAAAGGGCAAAGCCCAATTCCTCCTCCAGCATGCGCACCTGCCGGCTGAGCGCCGGCTGCGCAATGTGCAGCCGGTCGGCGGCCTTGCTGAGGCTGCCGAGTTCGGCGACGTGGATGAGCGTGCGTAGCTGCGATAACTCCATGAGCTATCGAATATCATTATATCTGATCACAATAAAGGGACGAAGATTAGATTGGACAGCCGAGGTAACCTGGTTCCAATCCAAATTCCCGGGGGTCCAAGGTGACGGCGAGCATAGAAGCAAAACATCCGCAAGCGGCAGCACTTGCAGCCGCTCCGGCGGCGTCTGAAAAGCAGTGGCCGGATCCGGTCTATGACGTGCTCAAGGCCGCCGGCATCAGCCAGATGTCCTATGTGCCCGACGCAGGCCACACCACATTGATTGAGCGCTTCAGCACGGATCCCGAGGTTGTCACCAATGTGCTGACGACGGAGGAGGAGGGCATCGCCATTGCCGCAGGCTCCTGGCTCGGCGGCAAGCGGAGCGTCGTGCTCATGCAATCCTCAGGCGTCGGCAATTGCATCAACATGCTGTCGCTTCCCGTGCAGGCGCGCTTTCCCCTGCTCGTCCTGGTGACGATGCGAGGCGAGTGGGCCGAGTTCAATCCGTGGCAGGTGCCAATGGGGCAGGCGACGGAGGCCTCGCTGAAGGCGATCGGCCTCAGGGTGCTGCGCGCCGAGACCGGTCCCGATCTCGTGGAGACGGTGGCGCAGGCAGCCTTGATGGCTTTCGACGCCGACCAGCAGATTGCCGTGCTGATCGGGCAGCGGCTGCTCGGCAAGAAGAAGTGGTGAGCGACATGAATTTACCGACGATGGACCGCCGGGTTGCGGTGAAGAAGCTGCTTGACGCCCGCGACGGAGCCCTGGTCGTGACCGGTCTCGGCTCGCCGAGCTACGACGTGCATGCTGCCGGTGACCGCAACGACAACTATTATCTGTGGGGCGCCATGGGCGGTGCTGCGCTGATCGGCCTGGGGCTTGCCCAGGCCCAGCCGCAGAAGCGGGTCATGGTGATCACCGGAGATGGCGAACAGCTCATGGCGTTCGGTTCGCTGGCGACGATCTCGGTGGCGCGGCCGAAAAATCTCGACCTGATCGTGCTCGACAATCAGCATTTCGGCGAGACCGGCATGCAGTCCAGCCATACCGGCAAGGGCATTGGTTTCGACAAGGTCGCGGCCGCTTGCGGTTTTTTGAAGACCGCCGAGCTGCGTACGCTGGAGGAGGTCGACACGCTGTGTGAAGAGCTTCGGCATCCGGCCGACGGTCCGCGCCTTTTCGTGCTGAAAATCACCGCCGAGAACCTGCCGCGCTCGCTGCCGCCGCGCGACGCGGTCGAGGTCAAGAACCGCTTTCGCGCCCATCTGGGCTTTACCACCTGTTGAGGACCGATATGGCGCTGGTCAGTTTCCAGAACACGGTCGGCGGTCGGTTGCAATCGACAGCCGATACATTCGAGAGCCATGATCCGTTCACCGGCAGGCCCTGGGCGCTGATTCCGCGCGATGGACAGGCCGAGGTGGATGCCGCCGTAGCCTCCGCCAAGGCTGCTTTCCGGTCGAAGGAGTGGGCCGGGATCACGCCCACCGCGCGCGGCAAGCTGCTCGTGCGGCTGGCTGAGCTGATCGCGGAGAACGCGGATCGCATTGCCGCCATCGAGACGCGCGACAATGGCAAGCTGCTCACCGAAATGACGGCACAGCTGCGCTATATCCCGGAATGGTTCCGCTATTTCGGCGGTCTTGCCGACAAGATCGAAGGTGCGGTGCTGCCGATCGACAAGGCTGGCATGTTCGCGTTCACCCGCCACGAGCCGCTGGGTGTCATTGCAGCGATCGTGCCCTGGAATTCGCCGCTTTTACTCCTGACATGGAAGCTCGCGCCGCTGCTGGCGGCAGGCAACACTGTCGTCATCAAGCCGTCGGAACACGCCTCGGCCTCGACGCTGGAGTTCGTGAAACTGTTTGCGCGGGCAGGCTTCCCGCCCGGCGTGGTCAACACCGTTACCGGCATGCCGCTTGATGTCGGCGCGCCACTCGTCTCTCATCCCGACGTCGCCAAGATCGCCTTCACCGGTGGTGAGCCTGGCGGGATCGCGGTCTATCGAGCGGCTGCCGAACAGCTAAAAGTCGTCACGCTGGAGCTCGGCGGCAAATCGGCCAACATCGTCTTCGACGACGCCGATATCGAGGGCGCGGTCAACGGCGCGATCTCAGGCATCTTCGCCGCCAGTGGCCAGACCTGCATCGCGGGTTCGCGGCTGCTGGTGCATCGCAAAATCCACGACCGGTTCGTGGAGAGCGTCATAACGCTGGCGGCCAGCGCTCGACTGGGCAATCCGGCGCTGCAAGAGACGCAGGTCGGGCCGATCACCACGCAAGCCCAGCGCGAGAAGGTGCTGTCCTATCTCGGCATCGCGCGCCGCGAGGGTGCGCTTTGCGTGCTGGGCGGCGGCAAGCCGGCCTCGGGTGAATTGGCCGAGGGCTGGTTCGTCGAGCCCACCATCTTCACTGGCGTGAACAACACCATGCGGATCGCGCGCGAAGAGGTGTTCGGACCGATCCTTTCGGTCATTCCGTTCGACGACGAGGAAGAGGCTTTCGCCATTGCCAATGACAGCCCCTACGGGCTGGCGGCAGGAATATGGACCAGCGACATGGGCCGGGCGTTGCGCGGCGCGGCCGCAATGGAGGCGGGGATGGTCTGGATCAATTCATACCGTGCCGTCTCCTACATGGCGCCCTTCGGCGGCTACAAGAGGAGCGGTATCGGGCGCGAAAGCGGGCAGGATGCCATCAATTCCTATCTGCAGACCAAGACGGTGTGGATAGACACCGCCGGCAAGACCGCCAATCCCTTCGTTATCCGCTAGGCTAGGCTTCGGTGGGAGAATCCCCATCCGTAGCCAAGCTCGGCCCATACTCCTTGAGACGGTGGCCGACTTACAAATGATCGAAGGATTGGACATGAGACAGGCAGGCAAGGTGGCGGTTGTCACAGGCGCGGCGCGCGGCATCGGACGCGCTTGCGCGGAACGCTTTTTGGCCGAAGGCGCGAAGCTCGTGCTCGGCGACATCAATGCCGTGGAGCTAGAAAAATGTGCCGCTGAAATCGGCACCACCGACAGCGTCCTGGCGGTCGTTACGGATGTCAGCAAGAAGGAACAGATCGATGGGCTGATTGCAGCGGCGGTGGCGAAGTTCGGCCGTGTCGACATCATGGTCAACAATGCCGGCATCGCTCCGGTCCAGGACTTTCTCGACATCACAGAGGCGGACTACGACAGGGTTCTCGCCGTCAATCTGAAGGGCGCGTTCATGGGCACCCAGGCGGCCGCCCGCCAGATGATCGCGCAAGGTGGAGGCGGCGTCATCATCAACATGTCGTCGATCAATTCGGGCCTCGCCAACCCGCGTGTCGCCACCTACGCGATCTCCAAGGGCGGCATGAACCAGGTCACCAGCACCGCGGCCGTCGCCTTCGCTCCCCATGGCATCCGTGTGGTCGGTGTCGGCCCGGGCACCATCGCCACGGACATGGTCATGGACGGGACATTCATCGATTCGGAAGAAATGAGACGGGCGGTCCTTTCGCGTACACCGCTCGGGCGCCTCGGCACGGCAGCCGAGATCGCCTCGGTCGTGGCGTTCCTGGCCAGCGACGACGCTTCCTACATCACCGGCGAGACGATCTACCCCGACGGGGGGCGCCGCGTGCTGAACTATACGGTCCCGATCAAGGAGTGAGAAGAATGGGGAGTGACGACATGGGTAATTTCGAAAAGCTGCATCACATCTGCATCGTCGTGCACGATATCGACAAGGCGCAGGCCTACTACGACTCCATCGGCATCGGGCCATGGGAGCCCTATCCGCCGCTGGCTGAATACGAAGAACTGCAGGTCCCAAGCCCCGAGGGTTTCAAGGCGATGCAATATCGGATTTGCAACTTGCCGAACGTTCAGCTGCAGCTGTGCCAGCCGAACGGCGATCCTTCACCGCAGCGAATTCATCTCGACAGCAAGGGTGAAGGTGTCTTCCATATCGGCTTCGAGGTTCGTGATGCGGACGCAGCCGAAACCAAGGCGAAAACCGACGGACTTGCCGTGCTGATGCGCGGGCGCCGGGAAAACCGCACCGGCTTCACCTACTACGACACAGCCGACAAGGCAGGCGTGATCCTGCTGACCCGGGCGACCAATCTGCCCGGCAAATGATCTTCGCGCGAAGGATTGGGGCTGGACAAGGAGACGGGGCGACTGATCAGCTGCCCCGCAATTCCTCAAGCCGGTCGACCAGGAATTTGCCGCTGGTGATGATATGCATTTCCAAAAGGCCGACGGCGCGCAGCGTATCCTTGGCTTCGCACAGGTCGATGAGCTGCCAGTGGTCGCGGTCGGACTGGGCCTGGATCTCGGTGAGCGTCACCATCATGCGCGTGTAGCGTTCCAGCTGCTGGTAGATGCGCCCGACCAGTTCGATCGTCGCCTTGCGGCCGGACGGCGCGTAGAGCGCGGCGTGGAAGTTCCAGTTGAGCTGGTTCGAGTACTCGCCGGTCTTGCCCTGCTCCTGGTGCTGCTTTGCGCGCTCGCGGGCCAGCGCGAGGTCTGCCTCCGTCATCCTTGGAATGGCTAGGGCCAGCAGCCATGTTTCGATCCGGGCTCGCAATTCGTAGAGCTCGAGGATCTCGTCCAGGGAAATGGAGGTAACGACGGCGCCCTTGTGGGAAACCAGCGTGACGAAGCCTTCCGAATGAAGCTGATGCAGCGCCTCTCGCACCGGAATTCGGCTGACGCCGAACTCGGTGGCCAGATGTTCCTGCCGCAGTTGGAAATTGGCCTCGTATTCACCGATCAGTATCTTCTGCCTGATGGCATCGGCGACCTGGGTCGAGATGGTTTTCTTCTGTACGAGCATGAATCAGCCTGAGGCGACCGCCGTGTTTGTTGACTGGCGCCGTTTTGATTGAAGAAGTGGACGCATAGCACCGTTGTCACTGCGATGCCATGTCGCCCGTTTCGCTTCAGTAGACATGTTCCTCGATGGGCTGATTGCCAGCGATCCGTTCATAGCGGAAGGCCGACAGGTCGACAGAGCGGTACTCGCCATAGGCAATGAGGTCACTGACGCCTGACCCGGTTGCCGCCGCATGCATCATGCCGTGGCCACTGAAGCCGGTGGCCAGGACAAAGTTCGAGACCTCGGGATGCCGGCCGATGATGCCGCTGTGGTCGAAGGTGTTGTACTCGTAGAGGCCCGCCCAGGCGCGCAGCATGCGCAATTGTTCGAAGCCGGGCACACGATGGGCGAGCGCCGGCCAGATCAACTCGTCGAACAGGTCGTAATCCACATCCAGGCCAAAATCGTCCGGCTCGTTCTCGCGCACCGGCGGAATACCGCACAGGAAGAGCTGACCTTCCGGCCGCAGCCAGAAGCCGCTCGTGTCGAAGACGAAGGGGCAGTTTTCGATCCTTGCCGGCGTTTCGAAGACGAAGACGCAGCGCTTGCTCGGGACAACCGGCAGCTCGGCGCCGGCCATCCTGGCAATGCCCGCGCTCCATGGTCCGGCCGCGTTGATCACCGTGCCGGCGGTAAGCCGGTCGCCATTGTCGAGCACCACTTCGCCGACCTTTTGGGGAGACGCCATGGTCAATCCGGTCACCGTCGCGGCAAGATAGTTCACGCCCTGCGTGCGCGCCTTCCGACGGAAGGCCTGCATCAGGCCGGGGCCGTCGAACCAGCCTTCGCTGCCAAGGCCGAGCGAGCCAAGGGCGAGATCGTCCGTGTTGAGCCACGGGAAGCGTCGTGCCAGATCGACCTGCTCGATCAGTTCGGCGTCGACGCCCATGCCGCGCTGAACGCGATTCTTGGCACGCTGCGCGTCGGCCCGCTCGGGTGTCGCCAGCACGAGGTAGCCGGGCTCATGCAGGCCGATGTCGGCCAACTCGTCGCCGATGGCAAGCCGCGTCTTTACCTGGCGCAGGAAGTCGATGCTGAACTTCGACATGGCAATGTTGGGCGCCGTGCCGAACTGCTGGCGGATGGCGCTGGTCGACAAGGAAGACGAGGACGCCGTGTAGTACGGGTCCCGCTCGATCACCGCGATCCTGCCATCGAAATCCGGATTGGCTGACAGAAAGTAGGCGATCGAGCTGCCGACAACGCCACCGCCGACGATCACCACATCATAGTTTGTGCCCATACCAATCGCGTTCCCTATCTCGAATATCATCCGTGGCGACAAGGATTGGATACTTTCCCCTATCGGCCCACCACCAGAATGAGACATAACCCGGTCTTCTCTGCAGAAAAAGGGGTTTGACGCGAAAATCAGAATACATTATCCAATTTGTAGCAGATATCAGACATGCCGAGGATTTCCCGTGGGCCTGATCGCTCCCCGTCTCGACGTCATCAAGCCAAGCCCCAGCATGGCGGTCACCGCGCGGGCAATCGAAATGCGCTCGGCCGGCATCGACGTCATCAGCCTGAGCGCCGGCGAACCGGATTTTCCGACGCCTCCGCACATCGTCGAGGCAGCCTACGAGGCGATGCGCAGGGGTGAGACGCGCTATACGGCGGTCGACGGCACCGCCGCGCTGAAGAAGGCGGTGGCCGGAAAATTCAGGCGCGAGAACGGCCTCGATTACAAGCCTTCGCAAATCAGTGTCGCGGGCGGCGCCAAGCAGATCATCTACAACGCCCTGCTGGCAACGCTGGCCCCCAGCGACGAGGTGGTTGTCCCAGCGCCCTATTGGGTTTCCTACACCGACATCGTCCTGCTCGGCGAAGGCAGGCCCGTGGTCGTTCCCTGCCCGGAGGCGCAGGACTTCAAACTGACACCGCAAGCCCTGCGAGCCGCGATCACCGGGCGCACCAAATGGCTGCTGCTCAACACGCCTTCCAACCCGACAGGCGCCGTCTACAGCCGCGACGAACTTGCGGGGCTGGCGGGGGTGTTGCTCGATCACCCGCATGTGCACGTTCTGACCGACGACATCTACGAGCATATCCTGTTCGATGGACGTACGTTCCATACTATCGCCGGCGTCGAGCCGAGGCTGAAGGACCGTACGCTGACGGTCAACGGGGTGTCGAAGGCCTATGCCATGACCGGCTGGCGGATCGGCTATGCCGGCGGGCCGGAAGAGCTGATCCGCGCCATGGCGACCGTGCAGAGCCAAAGCACGTCGAACCCGTCATCCATCTCACAGGCCGCGACCATCGCCGCACTTGAAGGCACTCAGGACTTTCTTCGCCCGCGGGCGCTCGAATTCCAGGCCCGGCGCGACCGTGCGCTGGAGCTGCTGCGCAAGATTCCCGGCCTCACCTGCCAGACGCCCGAGGGCGCCTTCTATCTCTACCCCAATTGCTCGGCCCTGATCGGCCGTCGCCGCCCGGACGGCACTCCTATCGGCAGCGACGACGACTTCTCGCTTTACCTGCTCGATCAGGCACGGGTCGCGGTGGTGCAGGGCTCTGCCTACGGTCTGTCGCCGCATTTCCGCATTTCCATAGCCACGTCGATGGACCTGATCGAAAAAGCGATCGGGCGCATTGCCGAGGCCGTCGAAGCGCTGCGATAGGCCGGCGATGGATCTCGACTTCGTCCAGAAGCTGATCGAATTTGTCTCGCGTTCGCCCATTGCCGAGTTGGAGATCGAGCGCGATGGCGTTCGTATCCGCATATCCAGGCAGGCGGCGCCGGCGCAATCCGCGTCGCAGCCTTCGCCGCAGTCGGGGTCAGCCGCCGGCCCTGCCGTCTTCACAAATCCGGCTTCGACAGCTCCGCCCATCGCGCGGCATTCGATCCGCGCGCCGCTGACCGGCGTGTTCTACCGTTCCGGCACCGAAGGCGAACCGCCGCTCGCTTCGGTTGGCGATGTGGTCGTGGAAGGGCAGAAGGTCGGTGTCATCGAAGCCATGAAGACGTTCAACGTCGTGGAATCCGATCGCGCTGGGCGGATCGTCCAGATCGCGTTCGACGACCATGCCGCCGTGCGGTCCGGCGATGTGCTGTTCGTTCTCGAAGATTTGGGCTAGCGGCGATGTTCGACACCGTCCTTATCGCCAACCGCGGTGAAATCGCGCTGCGCATCCTGCGCGCCTGCCGTGATCTCGGATTGAAGACGGTGGCAGCGCACTCGGAAGCCGACGCGAGCCTTCGCCATGTCGCGCTGGCGGACAGGGCGATCTGCATCGGGCCGGCTGCCGCGACGGAGAGCTATCTCAATATCCCCGAGATCATCGCGGCCGCGCAACTCACCGGCGCGGGCGCGATCCATCCGGGCTATGGTTTCCTCTCGGAAAACGCCGCCTTCGCCGAGGCCGTCGAAAATGCCGGCCTCGCCTTCATCGGGCCGTCGGCCGCGGCGATCCGCACCATGGGCGACAAGGTCTCCGCCAAGCGCACGATGATCGCTGCCGGCGTTCCCTGCGTTGCAGGGTCGGAGGGGGCGCTGCCGCAGGACGAGCAGGCAGTGCGCGCCATTGCCGAGGCCATCGGCTATCCGGTCATCGTCAAGGCGGCGGGCGGCGGCGGCGGGCGCGGCATGCGCATCGTGCGCCAGCAGCACGCCCTGAGGGAAGCCGTTTCAATGGCGGTGAAAGAGGCGGACCGGGCCTTCGGCAACCCGCAAGTCTATCTGGAGAAATTCCTCGAGCACCCGCGCCATATCGAGATCCAGATTCTGGCGGACAAGCATGGCAAGGCGGTGTGGTTAGGCGAGCGGGATTGCTCCATGCAGCGCCGCCACCAGAAGATCATCGAGGAGGCGCCGGCGCCGGGGATCGCCCGCGAGGCGATTGCCGAAATCGGCGAGCTGTGTGCCCGCGCATGCCTGACCATCGGCTATACCGGCGCGGGCACGTTCGAGTTCCTCTACGAGGACGGGCGCTTCTCTTTCATCGAGATGAACACCCGCGTGCAGGTGGAGCATCCCGTCACCGAACTCGTCACCGGCGTCGATATCGTGCGCGAGCAGATCCGCATCGCCCGGGGCGAACCCCTGTCGTTCAGCCAGCAAGACATCCGCATCCAGGGCCACGCTGTCGAATGCCGCATCAACGCTGAAGATCCATATAGCTTTCGCCCGCATCCGGGCCGGGTCGAGCGCTGGACGCCGCCCGGCGGCCCGGGAATCCGCGTCGAATCGCATCTCTACTCCGGCTACACCGTGCCGCCGCACTACGATTCCCTGGTGGCGAAGCTGCTGGCGCATGGCGCGACGCGGGCCGAGGCGATCCGGCGCATGAGCGGCGCGCTGGGCGAGATGGAGGCTGTCGGCATCGCCACCAACTCGCCGCTCCACGCCCTCCTGATGGAGGAGCCCGGCTTCGCTGCCGGCGGCTTCGATATCCATCATCTTGAACGTCTCATTGAAGGCGGTCTGCTCCAGGGACGAGGCGCCGATGACGATTGAGGAGATCGAAAGGCTGGCCGCCTGGTGCGCAAGCGCCGGCATGGGCGAGATAGAACTGTCGGAGGCCGGCTTTTCGTTGCGCCTGCACATGCAATCCGTTGTTGCCTCGACACCCCCGGCCGAAGCCCCGAAGGCCGAAACGGTCTTTAAGGGCGTGCGCGCGCCCGGCGTCGGCGTGTTCCGTCTCGATCATCCAACGACCGGTCGGCCGGTTGCCGGACCTGGCCAGACGGTCCGCAAGGGCGAGACGGTCGGCGTCCTGCAGGTCGGCCCATGCCTGAAGGCAATCGTTGCGCCGGCAGACGGTGTGCTGGGTGTGGCACTGGCCGAGGATGGGGCAGTCGTCGGTTACGGCACGCCACTCTACGAAATGGTGTGAAGGCAAAGGCGATGGTTCGAACCACTGAGGAAAGCGCCATGGCGGCCAAAGGATTGCAGGTCGATATCAATTCCGACATGGGCGAGGGTTTTGGAGCCTACAGGCTCGGCGACGATGCGGCGATCCTCGACATCGTCAGTTCCGCCAATGTGGCCTGCGGCTTTCATGCCGGCGACCCCGAGATCATGGCGGCCACGTTCTCGATGGCGCGCGACAAGGGCGTTGCCGTTGGCGCGCATCCGAGCTTCGCCGATCTGTGGGGGTTCGGACGCCGCATCATTCCGCATTCCATGGATGAGATCGAAAGGCTGGTCGCCTACCAGATCGGCGCGGCGCAGGCGCTTTCCGCCTATGCCGGCCACCCGATCCGCTATGTGAAGGCGCATGGCGCGCTGGGCAATCTTACCCAGACCGATCGTGGCGTCGCCGAAGCGGTGACGCGCGCGGTCAAGGCCGTCGATCCCGGCCTGATCTGCCTGGCCATTGCGCTCGGCTTCCAGGACAGGATCGCCCGCGACGCGGGCCTGACGGTCAGGTCCGAAATCTTTGCCGACCGCGCCTATACTGAGGAAGGCTTTCTTGTCTCGCGCAAGCTGGAAGGCGCTGTCATCCATGACACCGAGAAGGCGGCGGAACGGGTCGTGCGGATGGTCAAGCAAGGCGCCATCGAGACGCTTTCCGGGCAGATGCTGCGGACGCCGATCGATTCGATCTGCGTCCACAGCGACACGCCGGCGGCCGTCGCCATCGCCGCGCGCGTCCGGCGACGGCTGGAGGCGAGCGGCGTCAGGGTCAGAGCGTTCGCGGCCTGAGCACGGTCGCGTCCGTTTCAGAACCAGACATCGCTGAGGCGATGTCCGCGCGGATAAGGGTCCGTCGGGTCGAGGCCATATTGGCCGATGCTGGTGATCCAGGCCTGTCCGGCGATGGTGACCACGACAGCGTCGCGATCGCCGACGCGCGCATTGGCGATCACCCGGGAATCGAAATGGGTCCCGATGATCGACTTGTTGCGGAACAGCTCTCCCTTGGCGATCTGCCCCTTTGCCGACATCACCGCCAGCCGCCCGGTGGTGCCGGTGCCGGTCGGCGAGCGGTCGAGCCTGCCATGCAGACACACCGTGCCGTTGACGCTTTCCACGCGACCGTCGACGCGCTTGATCGGGCCTTCGAAAATCACGTTGGACACGTCGCGGATCTTAGCGTTCTCCGGATGCACGACAACGAGCTGTTCGTTGGCCGCCTTCTTGATACGTTGGCCCATCAGCGACATCTGGTGTGCCTCGTCGGGTGTTATGGAAAAGCCCAGTGCGCGCGCGTTCACATGGGCGAAAGTCATGCCGCCATAGGAGGTGTCGACGGTGATCGTGCCGAGCCCCTCGACTTCGACAGGTGTGTCGAGGTGGAACGCGAAAGCCGGCACATTGGTGAACTCCACCTGCTTCACCTTGCCGTTCTCGCAGAGGCAGCGCACCTCGATCATGCCGGCCGGCGCCTCCATGCGCAGCCGCGTCTCGGGTTCCTTCATCGGCACCATGCCCGTTTCCAGCGCCACGGTGGCGACGCAGATGGTGTTGGAGCCCGACATGGGCGGGTATTCGGTGCTTTCAATTATGACGTAACCGAGATCCGCCGAGGGATCGCAAGGCGGCAGGATGATGTTGCCGTTGACGTAGGGCGCACCGCGCGGCTCGAACAAGAGCAGCCCACGAATGTCGTCCATATGCGCTTCGAGATACTCCTTCTTTTCGAACATGGTCTTGCCCGGAACGTCCTTGACGCCTCCGGTGATCACATTGCCGACTTCGCCCTCGGCATGGCAGCCGACGACCGTGAATGTTTTCGTCCAGCGCATTTTTCTCCTCCAGTGATTGATCTTGGCCCTGGCGATACCGATTCAGACCGTGTCGAGCCCCCGTTCGAGAAAACGATCGAGTTGTTCCATTTCCTGGTGCGAGAGGACGATACCGTCGCGCTCCGACGTCTCGCGGGCTAGGAACCGCCTTTGCGAGGGTAGGCGCGCACCTTGGCCCAAGATCGCCTCGAACAGCGCTTCAGCACGGCCCAGCGGATTGCCGGGCCGGCCGGCGGCGAAGGCTTTCGGCGAGAAAGCGATGACCAACTCTCCGTGCGACGGATAAAGCGTCGTGGTGCCAAGCAGCTCGAGCGCCCCGGGGCTGGTCAGGTCGCCGATCATGATCCCGGCGAGCAGTTCGATCATCGTCGCGATGGCGGAGCCTTTGTGCCCGCCGAAGGGAAGCATGGCGCCCGCCAGGGCAGCTTCGGGATCGGTCGTTGGCCTGCCGTCCGAATCCATGGCCCAGCCTTCCGGCAGCTTCTTGCCTGCCCGGCGGTGGAGCTCGATCTCGCCGCGCGCGGCAACCGAGGTCGCGAAGTCGAAAACGTAGGGAGGCTGCTCTTTACGCGGCCAGCCAAAGGCAAAAGGATTGGTGCCCAGCAACGGTCCGTTGCCACCGGTCGGAGCGACGGTGGCATAGCTCGGGCACATGGCCAGGCCGGCAAGGCCTGCCTGGGTCAAGGCTTCGACTTCCACCCAAAGGGCGGAAAAATGCACGGCATCGTTGATCGCTAGCGCGGCGATGCCGCAGGAGCGTGCCCGCTCGACCAGCACCGGCAGGCCCAGTTCGAAGGCCGGGTTGGCGAAGCCGTGCTTCGCATCCACTTTCACAATGGCGGGAGCGTCTTGCGGCAACAGTTCGGGCACCGCGTCTGGGTTTACCTTCCCTGCCTTGATCGTTCGCAGCGCGCCTTCGATCCGGTAGATACCATGCGATTTGCAGGCATCGCGCTCCGCCGCGACGATGACCCGTGTGATGGCGCTGGCCTGGATGGGGTTCAGTCCGGCCTTGCGGAAAATTGCATCGACGCGCTTATGCAAGGCATCGATGGTGAGGGCGGTATTGTTCATTTCTGGCCTTCGGGTTTGGCTGCGCGCAAACGCTGCCTTTAAAAATCCAGACCGCCGGCAAAGGCTCTTATATCCTGTGCAAGCAAAGCGGGCTGCTCGAGGGCTGCGAAATGACCACCGCGCGGCATCGCTGTCCACTGGCGGATGTCCTTGAAGACGCGCTCGACCCAACTCCTGGGCGGCATCGGCAGCTCTTTGGGGAACAAAGCCACTGCAAGCGGGACGTTGATCGCTGTGCCGGACGCGAATGCAAGCGGACGGGCGCGCGTTTCCCAATAGAGTCGCATCGACGAAGCGACGGTCCGGGTGAACCAGTAAAGCGAGATGTTGGCGAGCATGTCGTCGCGCGAAAATGCGGCGTTGGCCAGATCGCCATCGCAATCGCTCCAGTCGCGGAACTTCTCGATCATCCACGCTGCCAGTCCGACCGGCGAATCCGTCAGCCCATAGGCAAGCGTTTGCGGGCGCGTCGCTTGAATATGAGCATAGGCGCCATGAATATCCGCCCATTCGGCTTTCCGTTCCAGGAAGGCGCGTTCTTCCAAGCTTAGGTCGCCATCCGGGCCTGGATCGTGAGGAGGTGAGTATGAGCCGGGGATGAAGTTCAGATGCACCCCGGCGAGACTGTCTGGATGCGCGTGCGCCAGGCAGGTCGACACGCCGGCGCCCAGATCGCCACCTTGCGCGAGATATCGTTTGTAGCCGAGACGGCTCATCAACTCGGCCCAAAGGTCGGCGACGGTGAACAGGTTGAGACCAGGCCTGGTCGGTCGGCTTGAAAAGCCATAGCCGGGAATCGAGGGGACCACGACGTTGAAGGCGTCCTCCTGTCTTCCGCCATGCGAAAGCGGGTCGGTCAGAAGCGGGATCAACTCATGAAATTCGAAGACGCTGCCTGGCCAGCCATGGGTGAGTATGACCGTTCTGCCGGTTGCGACAGCGGCGCGCGCATGGATGAAATGGAGGGTTTCGCCGCCGATATCCGTCTGGTAGTGCGGATGGATGTTCCAGGCGGCTTCCTGCTTGCGCCAATCGAAGCCAGTGCGCCAGTGTTGCATTAGTCGGCGCAGTTGCTCGTGCTCCGTTCCCTGCGTCCAGCCTATTGCCTGCAACTGGTCCGGCTCGCGCCAGATCGAGATGCGCTTCTTCAAATCGTCGATTTCAGACTGGGCAATCTCGATGGTGAAGGGGCGAATTTTCATGGAGCCCTCTGCTCGCCGGCCATAAGGTTTCGGGCGGCGATAAAGTCGTGACTTTGCTGCCGGTTCGCGCGAAGCGCTTCTGTCGACGCTTCGATCGAGACCGGCAAGAAACGTAGGCGAGCGCCGACCGGCGCTTGCGCCAGCCGCCAGAAATCGGCTTCGATCACCGTGGCGATCTTCGGATAGCCGCCGCAGGTGTTGGCATCGGCAAGTTGGATGATCGGCTGGCCGGACGGCGGCACTTGAACAGTTCCCGGCACGATGCCGTGGGACAGCAATTCCAGCGGCGAGAGGAGGGAAAGCGTCGCCCCGGCAAGGCGATATCCCATACGGTTGGCGTCGTTGGTGATGCTCCATTCGCTGCCGGTGAAAGCCGCCTGGGCCTCCGGCCTGAAGGCGTCGAACTCGGCGGCCGGCAAAACCCGCAATTCGATTGCCGAGGCCAAGCCGTCCGCCGCGCCTCGCCGCTCTTCCAGCGCTGCGCCGATGCCGCCCGCGGGAAGGCGGCATTGCGCAGGGTTGAGCGCAAGCCGGTCACCGCGGGACAGACCGCGTCCGGCGAAACCGCCGAAACCGCCTTTCACATCCGTCGCGCGCGACCCCATGACGGACGGCAGATCGAGCCCGCCGGCAAAGGCGATGTAGGAACGAGCACCGATGCGCGGGGTTTCGAGGACTAGGGTCTCGCCGGCGCGGATCGTCATGGCCCACCAGGGTGGACAGGGCCGATCGCCGACGCTGACGGCGCAATCCGCGCCGGTGATGGCGACGGCGGTGTCGATATGCACGCGCAGCCGGAACGGATGAAGCGCGACCTCGATCCCGGCAGCCGAGGGGTCATTGCCCAGCATGAGATTGGCGATCGCCAGCGCCTGCCTGTCCATGGCGCCGCCATGGCTGACCCCCAGCGCCAGATGACCGGGCCGGCCGAGATCCTGGACCGTGTTCGGCAAGCCGGTGGTGAGGATCTCGATCATGCCTCGATCTCTGCGATTGCGAATCGGATTTTGTCTCCGGGCCTGAGCAGCACGGGCAATTCCGCTTCGGCCTTGAACAGCTTCACGTCGGTATGGCCGATTATGTGCCATCCGGAAGGCGCAGTCATCGGCATGATACCCGCCTGCGCGCCACCAATGATGACGGCGCCCTCAGTGACTTTGAGGCGAGGCGTGCTGCGCCTTGCCCAGGCAAACAGCGGGTCGAGACCGGACAGATAGGGAAAGCCCGGCATGGCGCCGATGGCGGCGACGGTGTAGGTGGCCGCCGCGTGGCGGCTGACGGTCTCGTCGACAGACATGCCGCAATGTGCGGCCCAGCCGGCGAGATCCTCGCCGCGCGCGCCGCCATAACTGACGGGAATGGTATGATGCGTGCCGGTCACCGCGTGGGCATCGGTGCAAGCC
The DNA here is from genome assembly GCF_040317955.1 of Mesorhizobium sp. M1342. NCBI lineage: Bacteria > Pseudomonadati > Pseudomonadota > Alphaproteobacteria > Hyphomicrobiales > Phyllobacteriaceae > Mesorhizobium > Mesorhizobium sp. M1342. Next base: position 129,033 of record NZ_JAMYLI010000002.1, read on the forward strand.
CAGAGCGACATCAGCTGACCCGTGACGCTGTGGGCGTCCGTAGCGAGTGGGTCAAACACCACCAGCAGGTTGTTCATGCCGGGAACGGCCTCGCGCACCCCCTCTAGGCGCAGCGCGGCATTCGCCACCGCCCAGACCAGTTCCTGGGTGGCATCGCTGAAAGCCCCCTGCACGCCATCGAGCAGCAGCGCGCCCGATCCCGCAAGACTGATGTGAGGCGTACCGACAACCATGGGCGGTCAGTCCTTCACCGGCACCGTATAGTTCAGGATCAGGCGACCGCCATCCGGATAGATGGTCTGGCCGACGATGTAGGAAGCGTCGTCGCTGGCCAGGAAGGATGCGACGCTGGCGATCTCCGAAGGTTCGCCACAGCGGCCGCTCGGCGTGCGCGACAGGATGGTCTGGCGCTGCGCTTCGCTGGCCATGACCGAACTCTTGACCATGTCGGTCAGGATGGTGCCGGGGCCGATGGCGTTGACGCGGATGTTATGCGGGATCAATCCGACGGCCATCACCGCCGTCAATTGCTTGATGCCACCCTTGGACACGGCATAGGCGACGGAATTGGGAATGGCCAGGATGGCGTTGATCGACGACATGTTGATGATCGAGCCGCCGCGTCCCTGCGCGATCATGGCCCTTGCCGCGGCCTGCCCGAGAAGGAAGGGCGCCTTGAGATTGACGCGCTGAACCAGGTCGAAGGCTTCCTCGGGGAAGTCGACGAAATCGTCCAGATGGATGATGCCGGCATTGTTGATGAGGACGTCGACACCGCCGAATCGCTCTGTGGCCTTGGCAACAACATCGGCTGCCATTTCCTGCGTGCATTCGGAGAGATCCGCCGATAGCCAGGCGGCACGCTCACCAAGACGTTCGGCATGCTCGCGCCCGCGATCGGCCTGCACGTCGACAAGCACAACCTTGGCGCCATCGGCATGAAAGCGCTCGGCGCAGGCAAGGCCCAGGCCTTGTGCCGCCCCGGTAACGATCACGACTTTTCCTGCATGCTTCACAGCCAATTCCCTTTTTACAATCATGGCGTTTATGGATATGTTATCCAATCTATCTTGAACTTTGCCGCCATTGCAAGCCCGGACGGGTGGGCCTTTGCGGTCATGTTTGCCCAAGTGGCGGCGTTTATGGGCTGCTTTGGCTTTTTTCTGCCGACCATTGCAAGCCGGTTGACTCCACTGAATTAATTGTGATTGGATACTATATTCATAAAAGTGCCGACGACGGGGAGTGCAGACGATGGCGGATGGATCACAGGAAAGCGAACTGATCGACGCGTTCCGCGCTCTGGCGACGCCGTTGATCAGCGACAATCTCGCCCGTGTCCCCGGGGCTGTCGGGTTGCGGCCATTTCACCGGGTGGGCGGCGTCATGGCGGGGAGGGCGCTGACGGTCAGGACCCGCCCCGGCGACAACCAGTTCATCCATCGTGCGCTCGATCTGTTGCAGCCCGGAGACGTCATCGTCGTCGATGGCGGCGGGTATGAAGGACGCGCGCTGGTCGGCGAGATCATGACAAGTGTCGCGGCGTCGCGCGGCGCCGCAGGCATTGTCATCGACGGCGCCATTCGCGATGCCGGTGCCATCGGCCGCAATCCGTTTCCATGCTTCGCACGGTCGGCCATCCATCTCGGACCTTACAAGGATGGTCCGGGAGCCATAAATGTTCCCGTCTGCATAGGCGGCATGGTCGTCGGTCCCGGCGACATCGTCGTGGGTGACGAGGATGGCGTCGTGGCATTTCCAATCGAAGATGCCGCCGCTTTGCTGGCCGCCGTCAGGGCGCAAGAAGCGCGTGAGGCCGAGATCATGCAGAGCATCCGGGAGAACCGCTACCAGGGAGCCTATGCCCGGGCTGCCGGCGGCAGTCACTGATCGGCGGATCAGAGCCTGCGGGTGACAAATCGCGTGGCCGGCTAGCGATCTTGCTCAACATAACCGCTCCGCAGCTAACCGAGGGGCGAAACAATGCATTTCGGGCACGCCGCCTGGATGCGCCAACAGGGGAAATGGAGAGAATTAATGGTTGTTTCCTTCAAGAGGCTTGCCAAGAGGCTTGCTTGTGCCACCGCCCTTGCCGGGCTGGCTATGACCACGATGGCCGCGGCTGCCGACATCAAGATCGGCATTGTGGCCCCCATGACTGGCCAACTGGCCAGTGAGGGGCAGGATATGGAGAACGCCGTGAAGATGGCGATCGATGCCGTCAACGCCAAAGGCGGCGTCAACGGCGACAAGATCATCACCACTACCGCCGACGACGCCTGCGATCCGCAGCAGGCGGTGACCGCAGGCAGCAAGCTTGTCTCGGAAGGCGTGACCGCCATCGTCGGCGGCTACTGCTCGGGCGCCGTCTTGCCGACATTGAAGATCTATGGTGACGCCGGCATTCCATTCGTCATCATCGGAGCGAACTCGACCAAGCTGGTCGCCGCCAATCAGGGCAATGCCTTCCTAGCCAATTCAACCGGTGACATGCAGGCGACGACAGCCGTCGAGCTCTTCAAGAAGAACGGCTACAAGAAGATCGCGGTCGTGGACGAAGGCGATGCCTATTCGTCCGACTTGGCCAAGCTGACCGCCGAAGCCTTCAAGAGCGCAGGCGGCGAAATTGCCGCCAAGGAGACCACCACGGCCGGCGAGCAGGACTATTCGGCGGTCGTCACCAAGATCAAATCGAGCGGCGCCGACGCTGTCTTCTGGACCGCATATCATGCCGGTGGCGCCCTGCTCACCAAGCAGCTCCGGCAGGCCGGGTTCCAGGGCGGCATTGTGCTGGGCGACGGCAACAATTCACCGGAATATCTGGAGATCGCCGGGTCGGCCGGTGAGGGCGTGTACCTGTTGTCTCCCCCGACTGTCGACCTCTTGTCCGGCGCCGCCGACTTCAAGGCCAAGTACAAGGAAACCTATGGCCGCGACGCCGGCGCCTATGCGGCGCTCTCCCACGATGTGGGCGACCTGATCGTCGATGCGATCACGCGGGCCAAGTCGGCGGATCAGAAAGCGATCATCGAGGCGCTCAAGGCGAGCGACTTCAAGGGCCTTGCTGGTGAAATCAAGTTCACCGACAAGAACACGCTCCAGACCTCGAATTTCCGCCCGGTGATCGCCAAGGGCGGCAAGTGGGTAGCCGAATAAAGGCCAACCGGATTGACGCCGAGGCAGGCCTTGTGGCGGCCTCGGCGTCACCGCCGATTGTCTGGTGTGCCGACGCTGCGCTCAGACAAGACTTTTTCAATTCTGCCCTGGAGCATCAATGACGCTCGACCTGCTTATTCAGCAACTGGTGAACGGTCTTATCGTCGGCTCGTTCTATGCCCTGATCGCGCTTGGCTACAGCATGGTCTTCGGCGTCATCAAGCTCCTGAATTTCGCCCATGGCGACATCTACATGAACGGCGCCTTCGTCGGCCTCATCGTGTTCTCCTTCGTCGGCATATGGGTCGGCAATGGCTGGCTGGGCGTGGTCTGCGCCCTGCTTGTGTCGATGCTGGCTGTCGGCTTGCTCGGCGTCATCATCGAACGCTTCGCCTACAGGCCGATGCGCAATGCGCCGCGCCTCTCCATCCTCATCACGGCGCTCGGCGCGTCGATGGTGCTGAACGGCACGGCACTCGCCCTGACAGGCGGGCGGCATTACGCCTTCAACACGGACCTCGGTTTTGCCGGCGTGGATATTTCCACCGTTCACATCACCTACACGCAGATGGTGCTGGTGGCCGCCTCCATCGCTCTTATGGCCGGCATGCAGGCCTTTGTCTCACGCACCATGTACGGCAAGGCGATGCGCGCCGTGTCCATCGACATGGGGGCGAGCCGCCTGATGGGCATCGATGTCGACCGGGTGATCGCCTTGACCTTCTTCATGGGCTCGGCGCTCGCTGCCGGCGGCGGGGTCATGGCCGGCGCCTATTATGGCAGTGTCCATTTCTTCATGGGCTTCATCATGGGGCTCAAGGCCTTCACCGCCGCGGTCATAGGTGGGATCGGCAGCGTGCCGGGCGCCATGCTCGGCGGATTGCTGCTCGGCCTGCTCGAAGCTTTCGGTTCGTCCTTGCCCTTCGTCGGCTCGGAGTGGCGTGACGTCTTCGTGTTCGGGACCCTGATCCTGTTCCTTGTGTTCAAGCCGACCGGCCTTCTTGGACGCTCTGTCGTGGAGCGGGTGTGATGACCGACGAAGTGAGAACCATGCCGACCGCCGGGCAACCGCAATTGATGCGCTGGTCCGTCGTGCTGCCCGGCCTGGCGGCGCTCACCTGCGCGCTGGTGTTGCCGCAATTCGCCAACGCCTATGTGACGGAGGTGGCAACCACGGCGCTGCTCTATGTCGTTCTGTGCCTCGGCCTCAACGTTGTCGTCGGCTATGCAGGCCTGCTCGATCTCGGCTACGCCGCCTTCTTCGCGGTCGGCGCCTACACATCAGGCATCCTGACCGCGGAATTCGGGTTCAATTTCTGGCTTACCATCCCGGTCGCCATGGTCGCCGCCTGCGTGGCCGGCATCATCATCGGGGCTCCGACATTGAGATTGCGCAGCGACTATCTGGCGATCGTGACGCTGGGCTTCGGCGAAATCGTGCGCATCATCGCCCGCAACCTCGACATCACCGGTGGCGCGAGCGGACTCATCGGCATCGAGCGCCCGGAGATATTCGGCTTCAGGCTGATGCAGGTGCAGCACTTCTACTATGCGTTCCTGGTGCTTGCGCTTCTCACCGCCTTCGTCTGTCTGAGCGTCGAGCGATCGCGAATGGGACGAGCCTGGTTCTACGTTCGCTACGATGAGGACGCCGCCGCTGGCATCGGCATCAACCGTGTCACGGCCAAGCTGCAAGCCTATATGATGGGCGCTGTGATCGCTTCCGTGGCCGGATGCCTCTACGCAGCCAAGATGACGGCCATCTCGCCGGAGAGTTTCACCTTCAACCAATCGCTGCTCATCCTTCTCGGCGTCGTCCTGGGCGGCATGGGCCGCATTCCCGGCGTCGTCCTTGGTGCTGTTCTCGTGGCCCTGCTTCCGGAGGTGCTGCGCGGCGCGGGAACCTATCGTCCCCTGGTGACCGCGGTTGCGCTGCTGGCAATCATGCTCTTCAGGCCGAACGGGCTGTGGCCGGACAAGCGAGTTTGACCATGGCGCTGCTGGAAGTCCGCGACCTGCGTCTCAGTTTCGGAGGACTGAAAGTCCTTCACGACATTTCGTTCTCGGTTGAGAAAGGCGCCATCAACAGCCTTATCGGGCCGAACGGGGCCGGCAAGACATCACTCTTCAATTGCCTGACCGGCTTCTACAAGCCGAAGGGCGGCTCGATCAGTCTGGGCGGCCGGCCAATCACCGGCTTGCCGCCGCATCGCATCACCGCGCTCGGCCTCGCCCGCACGTTCCAGAACATCCGGCTGTTCAAGGAAATGACCGTTCTGGAAAACGCCATGTCCGGCCAGCATTGCCGCAGCCGCCACGGCATCATGTCGGCGATCCTGCACTTGCCGGCACAGCGGCGCGAGGAGGAGACGATCCGCGCGGCTGGCATGCGCTGGCTCGATTTTGTCGGCATCGAGCAGCATGCGCATCGCCGTGCCGGTGGTCTTTCCTATGGCGATCAACGGCGGCTCGAACTCGCAAGAGCCCTGGCGTCGGCGCCCGAGCTCATCCTGCTGGACGAGCCCGCCGCCGGCCTGAACGAGCGCGAGAAGCTGGACCTTGCTCACCTGATCCGCCGCATCCGTGACGAAACCGGTGTCACCGTCCTGCTGATCGAGCACGATATGGGCCTGGTCATGCAGGTGTCGGAGAAGATCGTGGTGTTCGACTATGGGCAGAAGATCGCCGACGGACCGCCGGAGGCCGTGCGAAAAGACCCCAGGGTCATCGAAGCCTATCTCGGTACGGAGGACTGATGGACGCCGAAATCGTTCTTTCCGCGGACCGCATCGTCGCACGCTATGACGGCATCGAAGCCCTTCATGGTGTCAGCCTTTCGGTCAAGCGCGGCCAGATCGTCGCCCTGCTTGGCGCGAATGGTGCGGGCAAGAGCACCACCCTGCGCACGCTGTCCGGCCTTGTTGCCGCATCCTCCGGATGTGTCCGCTTCCTGGGCGAGGACATAACCAAAGTCCCTGCCCATCGCCTGCCGCATCGCGGGCTCGTCCACGTCCCGGAGGGAAGGCGTATTTTCGGCGACATGACGATCAGGGAGAACCTCGACCTGGGCTCGTTCACGCTTGCCGACGACGTCGAGCGCCGGCGGCGGCTGGATCATGTTTTTGAGCTCTTCCCCATCCTGGCGCGCAGACAGAATGGCGATGCAAGGAACCTCTCGGGAGGCGAGCAGCAGATGCTGGCGATCGGCAGAGCCCTCATGGCCGCGCCCAAGGTGCTGTTGCTCGATGAGCCTTCCATGGGTCTGGCGCCGCAACTGATCAAGGAAGTCATGAACATCGTGCAGCGCCTCAATCGTGAAGGCGTGACCATTCTGCTTGTGGAGCAGAATAGCAAAGTCGCCTTGAAATTCGCCGACTACGGCTACGTTCTCAAGGCCGGACGCGTTGTTCTTGAGGGACCAGGCAGCGATCTCGCGAGCAATGAAGCGGTTATCAGCGCCTATTTAGGTGGCGTCGCTGCTTAGCTGGCAAAGCTGCCAACGCCCGGATTTTACAGAATGAGGCCGCCGCTCCAGTCCATGATTTGCCCGCCTTGCAGGAGTGGGATCAGCCACAACGTGTTGATTCTGTAGAAACGTTGACCTTCCGGGCCTACCATCCAGTCTGTGTTCCGACCCCGGGGACATAGCTGACAAAACCTCGAGGGACGCACGGAAACCAGCGGATTGCCGCAACCGCGACGGCGATCCCATAATGGCTCAGGAGTGATTGTTCATCCGCTCGAACAAAGCTTCGCCCATCCGGCGCGTATGGGCCAAAATACCGACAAGCACCTCGTCCTTGTCCGCTTCGAATGCGCAGCGCCTCGGTGGCGAATTCGTCCGGACTGACCATCATACGGTTGGCTGTTCCTCCGCTGCGGGTGCTGCCAACGAGACCGGTATCGACAATTGGCGGAGCCATCTCCACCACCCGAATTCCGCTCGACCTCAATTGATGACGCAGACTGAGCGTAAAGGAATGGATCGCGGCCTGTGAGAGCAAGACAAGCGCCTTGCTGTCGAGTTCCAGGAACATCCGTCGTTGATTTGCGTTTGCTCTCCGAGGTTAGACGTTTTCAAACCGAAGGAGAACGGTGTCATGGACTGGAACCGCGTGGAAGGAAACTGGAAACAGGTGAAAGGCAAGGTCAAGGAGCAGTGGGGTAAACTCACGGATGATGACCTTGACCGCATCGCCGGCAAGCGCGATCAACTCGAAGGCAAGATCCAGGAGCGTTACGGCCTCGAAAAGGACCGTGTGCGGCGCGATATCGATGACTGGTACGGTCGGCAGGGCTGGTAGGCGTGTGAGCCCCGGCTGCGGCCAACTCCAAGACGCGGCCCGGGTGCCAATTCGGCAGGTCCGGGCCATGCAGGCGCCGAGCCTTATCGTCAGTTGAATTTTGCAGCAAGGATTTCGTACTGTGTCAGAAGATATCTCTCGCAAGCAAGAGCAACGGGGGACAAGAAGGATTGTCATGTGGGCGGTCGCAGTTATCGCTGTGCTTTTCCTTGTTCTGCTTGCTACATTCGTGTTCGGCCCGTTGGTGTGATTTTCGTTGCGATGATTGAGCTGTTTCCTGCACGATCCAGGGATGATCGGGCGTTTGAGGGCGCTTGCAGCGGCCACCAGTGAGCGACGATGTGTTTGGCGAGGATATGCGGCTGGCGCTGCTTCCGCGGCCGGACGGCGCAACAAGCGGCGCTTATACCGACTGCCGTCGCGCGGCTAACAGTCTGCGTTAGCCTGAAACCGTTTCACAGGAATTTCGCTGAACACGATTTCGCCGGGAACTATCAGCAAAGGATTGGTTTGGTGGCGGTACACAACCAGGAGATCCACCATGATTGTCAAACTTCTCTCCACCGCTGTGCTCGCGCTCACATTGGCCACATCGGCAATGGCGCAGTCGAACGGTTCAAGCTCCAACAGCGGTTCGGGCACGACGCCCGGAACCACGAATGATGCCAATGGTACCGCCGGTTCCGGTTCCGGTACTTCGACAACCCCCGTTGACCCGAACGCAACAAATTCGACAACCACCCCGAACGGCATGAGCGACCGCTGCAAGGACGCCGCGGGCAATGATACCGACACAAACACCGCCTCCGGCACGACAACGTCGAATGTGCAGAACTGCAACAAATAGATTGGTGCCTCGGAGCGCTGCCGGACATTGCTCCTTTCCCTGGGGCTGCGATCGGGCCGCGTTTTGCGACTGCGATGGCATGCGCGGATGAGCGACAACCCGTCAGGCTGATGCCATCCGCGCTGCCCTGGGTGGCAGGCGTATCCGCGGCAATCGTCATTATTCCGGTAGTTTGCGCCGTCAACTTGGTCCGCGGCGACAATCTCCGGGAAACCACCATTGCACAGGCCATCGGTGGCGACCCTGACCGGGCCGTCCCGGCAATGATCCGCCACGGCTGTGGCGGATGTCACGAAATCCCGGGGGTACCCGGCGCCCATGGCACCGTCGGTCCGTCCCTGCAAGGCGTCGTCGAAAGAGGATATATCGGGGCGTCGCGAGCCACCCCGGATGCGATGATGCGCTGGATCAGCAGGGCGCGGGATGTAGACCCGAAGGCGGCCATGCCCAATACAAATCTGTCGCTTCAAGAGGCGCGCGACATTACCGCCTATCTCTATGCGCGAACATGAGGCGCGCTGAAGTCGCCCCACGGCGCAGGCGTCTTGCCAGCAAAAGCAGCAGGCCAAGCATCAACACGGCGGCGCCCGCTACAAGTGATTGAGCCGCCAGAATCATGATTGTCTGGCTGGTTGTCGTTCCTGCTCGCATCTGGCGTACATCGGCCGCGGTGACGCTGAGGTCGGGATTTCCGAACCGCGCGGTGACGTAATTTGCAAGAGCTGCCACCTGGCCATCGTCCAGCCAGCCGCCGAAGGCCGCCATCGATTGACGCCCGGCCACGTCACCAGCTTTGACGCCTTCAAGGATGGTCATGACGACATCCTCGGGCGTGGCCGCGCCGGGGGTGCTGTTGCGGGTCAAGGACGGATAGTATCCGTCGGGCGATCCGCCTCCGTTCGCCCCATGGCACGTCGAACAGAGCGATCGATAGAGATCATCGCCGGTTGCGGTCCCGCTGCCTTGCGTCATCCCCTCGGTTCCAGCATCGCCGTCGGCCGCGGCGGCGGCCGCGTTACCCCATGAGAAACGCGGCTGCTTCTCGTCTCCCGGTTGGGTGGGCACGTCCCTGAGATAGGCGACAATAGCCTGGATGTCGTCGTCGGAAAGATGCTGCAGGCTGTTCATGACCGTTTCCGCCATCGGCCCGCCCGCGTAGGCCTTCCCGGGCACGGCGCCGGTTTTGAGAAATCGAGACAGCTCTTCGTTGCTCCAGCCGCCGACGCCTGCGATCTTGTCGCTGGTGATGTTGAAGGCGTGCCAGATGCCGGCGGTGCCGCCGGCAAGCTTGTGGTCTTCATCCATGCCGAACGTCGCATTCCTTGGCGTGTGGCAGGCACCGCAGTGGCCGAGCACCTCGACAAGGAAGGCTCCCCTGTTCCATGCGGCGGTCCGGCTCCGATCAGGCGTGAAACTGCCGGTTTGGAGATTCGCGAGCTTCCACAGCGCAACCGTCCAGCGCTGGTTGAATGGAAAAGGCAGAATGTTTCGCGGCCGCGGCTGGGAAATCGGCGGCTGCGCAAGGATATAGGCCCGAATTGCAAGCACGTCCTCGCGGCTCATTGCGGCGAAGCTGTCATAGGGCATGGCGGGGTAGAGATCGGCTCCGTCGCGCCTGATACCTTTCTTGACGGCTCGCACGAACTCGTCCGCGGAATAGCGTCCGATGCCCGTTTCGAGATCTGGTGTGATGTTGGTCGAGTATACATCGCCGAACGGTGTCGGCACGCGATAGCCTCCAGCGAAGGGGCGGCTCGGATTGGACGTGTGGCAGCCGATGCAGTCGGCCGCTCGCGTGAGATATTCACCCCTCTGGATTTCGCTCGCCCGCAGCTCGGTGCAAAGCGCCAACGACGACAAGACGAGTACGACCGCCCGAGAAATGACGGGTGGGAATGGAATGCCCGTGGCAGGCCAAAGCGCGTACCGGCGGTGGATGGCCAATCTCCGCGTCTTTGGCGTCGTCACAGTTCGCACCCGCTGAAGATCAGCCCTGCCACCACTTGCGCCAGCAAGATGAGCGTGAACAGCGCCCCGACGCCCACCGAAGTCCTGGCAAGGAACGCACGCGTGCGCGCCCTCCGGGGCGGGATCGTACCACGTCCGCGGTCATGAACGGCGTGCCACGACAGCAGCGTGCCTGCCAGGGCGACAGCGGCGCCTATCAATGAGAACAAGGCAGTGGGACGAAAGCCGGCATGGCACTGCCAGGATGCAATGGAGTAATCGAGCTGCAGGGCTATTGCCCACGCAACTGGCCCGCTGACCAGGCCTGCCCAGGAAACGCCGGTACGGATCGCCTGCATCTCACATCCTCGGAGCCCAATAAATAACAAGATAGAGCACGACCCATGAGACGACGACGAAGTCCCAGTAGAACGCATTGTCCGAGACGTCGCTGAAGCGGCGGCCCGCCTTGCCTTTTTGCGTGAACATGAGAACCGCCAGGACGATCGTGTCGCCGACATCGGTAAGAAGATGCGTCGTATGCAGTCCAAGCAGGAACCACACGATCGATCCGTAAGCGTTCTGATCCCAGGAAATCCGCAGAGCCGGAAATTCCCAGATGCGAACGATCAGCGGAAGAATCCCGACGATCGACATGACGACCATGCCAAGGCGAACTTTCGCGAGGTCCTGGCGACGCGCCCAAAACTCGATCAGGTGGTTGGGCACGACGCTCGCAACCAGAATAATCAACGCTGCCGTGCCCGGCAGCAAATCTGGCGCCGGGGCTCCGATGGGCCAATGCCGGGCCAGCACAGCCAGATAGAAGTAGGTGCCTATCGCCAAGGCAAAACCTGTTGCCTCGAGAGCAATGAAGGCAAGGGTTCCCCACCACATCGGGCTCGCCGACCCGAAATCATATGTGGGCAGGTGGCTGACGTCGGCGACGGGACGGTGCCTCATTCCTCGTCCTCCGGCTCGCCTTTCGGCCAGAACCAACAGATGAAGCCGATCGAAACCGGGATCGCTCCCCAGACCACCGCCCATGGCGTGTATATCGAACCGAGAAATGCGCCGCCCACCGCAATGGCCGACAGCAGCGGCCAGATCGAGTTGTCAGCCGATGGCACCCTTAGTTGCGGCACCGCATCGGCGACCGTGCCGGCGAGCACCTCGCGTGCGTCGACACGCAGACCCTCGACCACGGGAAGCGTATCGGGCTCGGCCCAAAGCGGTTCGCGGTGAGTTACCACGGGCAGCCGCGAAAAATCGTAGGAGGGCGGCGGCGACGTCGTCGCCCATTCGAGCGTGCTCGCGCCCCAGGGATTGTCTCCGGCAATGCGGCCGTTGCGAAGGCTGAGCAGGAGGTTCAGGAAGAAAAGCGCAAAGCCGGCGAACACCACCAGTGAAGAGAGGCTGATGAGGAGGTTCATCTCGCCCCAGCCGCTCGCCGGCGGATACGTATAAACGCGGCGCGGCATGCCTTGCAGACCGAGAATATGCATGGGGAAGAAGGTGAGATTGAACCCGAGGAAGACGAGCCAGAAATTCCAGCGGCCGAGCCTCTCCGACAGCATGCGTCCGGTGATCTTGGGAAACCAGTAATAAACGGCGCCGAGCAGGGGGAAGACGGCGCCCCCGACCAGCACATAGTGGAAATGGGCAACCACGAAATAGGTGTCGTGCACCTGCAGGTCGAGCGGCACCGAGGCGACCATGACCCCGGTCAGGCCGCCGATCACAAAGGTGAAGATGAAGCCGAGCACGAAAAGCATGGGCGTGGCGAAGATCGGCCGGCCGCCCCAGATCGTCGCAATCCAGCAGAAGATCTGAATGCCGCTCGGAATGGCGATCATCATCGAGGAAGCGGTAAAGAAGCTTTCGCCGAGCTGCGGCAGGCCGGTAGCGAACATGTGGTGCACCCACAGGCCGAAGGAAAGAAAACCGATCGAGATCAACGACAGGACGATGCCGAGATAGCCGAAGATCGGGCGGCGAACGAAGGTCGGCAGGATCGCGGAGACGAAGCCGGTCGCCGGAATGAAGATTATGTAGACCTCGGGATGGCCGAAGAACCAGAACAGATGCTGCCACAGCAGTGCATCGCCGCCTGCTGCGGGATCGAAAAATTTCGTGCCGACCAGGCGGTCCAGGATCAGCATTGTACTCGAGACCATCACGGCCGGCATGGCGAACAGGATGACGAAAGCCGTAACGAGGACGGACCAGACATAGAGCGGGATGCGGTCGAGCGACATGCCGGGAGCACGTTGTTTGAACACTGTCGCGATGATCTCGACCGCTACCGCGAGCGCGGACACTTCAGTGTAGGTCACCATCTGCGCCCAAAAATCGGGGCGCTTGCCGATGCCATATTCGGGTCCGGCGAGCGGTACGTAGGAAAACCAGCCGGCATCCGCACCGGTTTCGAAGGCAAAGGCGATCCAGATCATCAGCCCGCCGGAAAGATAGACCCAGTAGCTGAATGCATTGAGCCGCGGAAAGGCGACATTGCGAGTGCCGATCATCAGCGGCACCAGGTAAATGGCGAAAGCTTCCATCACCGGCACGGCGAACAGAAACATCATCGTCGTGCCATGCATGGTGAACAGCTGGTTGTAGAGATCGGGGCCGATGTGGCCGGCCTCAGGCTGGGCAAGCTGGAAACGCATGGCGAGCGCTGATAGACCCGCAAGGATGAGAAACAGGAAAGCCGTCACGATATAGCGCCGTCCGATCAGCTTGTGATCGACCGTGACCAGCCAGCCGTAGAAGCCTTTCGGCGTTCGCCAGGCATGCGCCAGAAAAGCGCGCAGTCTCACCTCTTCGAGGCCGGTGTCACGGATGCCTTTCAAGCCCTGCTCGGTATGCTCGGCCGGCTTTCCCGCAATGCCGCTCATTCGAGGCTTCCGAGATAGGTGACGACCGCGTTGAGATCGTCGGCGCTAAGGGCAATGCGCGGCATCTTGGCGCCAGGCTTTATCGACTGTGGATCGGCAATCCAGGCGGCGAGTGCGCCAGGGGTCATGGCCAGCGTATCCGCGGCCAGTGCACGTCGGCTGGCGAGATGGGTAAGATCAGGTCCGACCGTTCCGCTGGCAGGCGTGCCTCTTATCGTATGGCAGAGCGCACAGCCGGTGGAAAGAAATGCCTGTTGGCCGCGGCGTTCTTCCTCGCCGCCAGGCGCCGATGCGACGGCGTTTTGCCTGGATTGCCATGCTTCGAACGCTTCGCGGCTTTCCGCGATGACGGTGATGGCCATATGGGCGTGCTGATAGCCGCAGAATTCGGCACACTGGCCACGATAGATGCCGGGCTTATCGGCGATGAGGGTAAGCTGGCTTAGCCGGCCCGGAATGAGATCGCGCTTACCGGCAAGGTTCGGCACCCAGAAGCTATGAATGACATCGAGCGAATCGAGTTCGACCTTGACCGGTTCGCCAACCGGGACATGGATTTCATTTGCCGTGACGATCGATTGCGAGGGATCATTACCGGCATACCGGACCTCCCACCACCATTGGTGCCCCGTGATCCGCACGGCAAGCGTTTCCGTTCCGCTCAGCGAAGCAATGGATTTGCCGGCGAAAAAACTCGCTATCGTCATCATGACGAGCACCAGAACGGTCAACGCAATGGCGCTGCCGACAGCGCGGGTAAATCGGCGCTCCTGATGTGAATCGATCTCGAGCGGCGAGCGCGTTGTCTCGGACAGGCGGCGATGCAAAAGCGCTGCCGCCAAGACCAGCATGACAAGCAGCCACGTGGCCACCGCGACTGCGCTGAAAGACCAGATCAGATCAAGGATTCTCCGGGCGTTCGCACCGTGTGCATGGAGGGCCGACTGCCGATCGCCGCATCCTGCCAATACCAACATCGGCGCTGCGCTGACCCACCTCAAACGCTGTTGCGCGGCCTTTCCCGGAACAATGTCAGTCAGGATTTGCGTTGGACATGTAAAGGCAAGCGACATTCGCGGTCGTGTCCGCCTGCGAGAGCCGGCCAACGGACTCATGCACCTCGCCATGAAGGATCCACCATCGTTGCCAAGGCCATAACGCAGCTGACTGAAAAAGGATGCTTGGCAACACCGCCCCGGCGAAAACCGACGTGAAGCGGTGCGGGTTAGACGATGCGCAACTCCTGGGGAGCCTGATGCCGCCGACTGCTCGTTTGAATCCAGAAAGCGACCAAGAGCAGTGCGGCTCCGCCATAGATCAGGCCAGCGGGAATCCACATGATCAAGCCTGCAAGTTGCTGGTCCTCGAGCGGGCTGAGCCCCCACAGATCCGAGCCGACGGCGTTGGCCGGATACCACAGCTTTGGCGAGACAACGAGCAAAGCCCCGAGCAGCCCGGTGTGGAGCGAGGTGAAGAAGAGATGCATCACCGCATTGCCGCGAGCGTGCTCGCGGCCAGGGCGAGGCAGCAGCACCCACCAGAACAAAAGCCCGGTGCCGAGGAAGCTCGCGTGCTGGGCATAGTGCAGGAAACCCTGCTGGAGGGCAGCCTCGAACAGCGCCGGGAGATGCCAAATCCATATCGCGGCTCCGTGCAGGACGGTCGCGACCACAGGGCGGCTGATGAACGCCCAGATCGCCCGAAGCGTATTTGCATGTCCGGCCGCTCCGAATATCTGGCGCAGTTGTACCGGCAGTGCCCACATCATCGCCGCTGTCGGGCGGGAGGTAACCAGCAGAGGCGCTGCGACCACCATCAGCAATTCATGCTCGATCATGTGCGCCGCAAACACATGTTCGCCCAACGCATGGATCGGGCTTACAAGGGCGAACGCCAGGACGGCCCAGCCGGCAGCAAACTGGAAGGCCTGCCGTGATCGCAAGCGACGTCCGCGTCCGCTCCGTCGCCACAGTCGGTTGGCGCCGGCAACATACAGCAAAAGGATTGCCGCCAGTGGCAATGTGATGGGGAGCGCCAGAGTCCAACCGGCCTGCGGAGCGCCGTTACCGTAGCAGATGGAGGTCGAAAAAAGCGCGTCGAAGCTCATGATCCGCATCCGTCACCCGGAAGAGCACCGGTTCATCTGGAAAGATCCAGAATGAAGCCAAGGAGGCGCGCTGTTCCCACCTCCTTGCGCCGCCTCTAGGCGTCCATCGTCGATTTCGCCGGCTCCCGGGCGATATTTTCTTCTATGCGTTCGTGTCCCGGTGTTCGCGGCAGGGCCTGGCGGAAGTTCTTGGCATAGTCTGCCGGCATTTTGGGCGGCATCAGCGGCTCATAGGCATCGACCAGCGCTTCGATCACGACAGGGCCTTCCGTGGCGAAAGCCTGGTCGAGAACCGTCTCGATCTGATCGGTCCGCTCGATGCGAAAACCCTTGGCGCCCATTGCTTCCGCCGCCATGGCAAAATCGATCGGCTGCAATTCGCAGCCGAATTGCGGATTCCCCAGAAACATCATCTGCTCCCAGGCGATCTGATTGAGCATGTTGTTCTTGATCACCAGAACCTTCAGCGGGATCTTGTAGCGCACCGCCGTCGAGAATTCGCCGAGCTGCATGGCAAAGCCGCCATCGCCGACGATGGCGGCAATCGGGCGACCGGGGAATGCTATGCCGGCAGCGATGGCGTAGGCGAGACCGCAAGCCATCGACGCCAGCGATCCGGACACCCCAAATGCCTGGCCGCTGCGAAGATCGACATGGCGGGCGGCCAGTTCCGTGTTCTGACCGGAATCCGTGGCCAGCACCGTGTCGTCGGCCAACCGTTGTCCGAACGCCCGGGCAATCGCCTGTGGCTTCAAGGGTTGCGCCTGCATGTCTTCCGACTGCCGCATCATCTCGCGCCATTTTCTCATGGTCTCTTGGGAACGGTGCAGGAACTCATCGGAGGGCTTCTGCGTCAGACGTTGGTTGAGCGCGCGCAATGTCTCGGCCGCGTCGCCGACAAGGCCGGCTTCGACTGGAAAGCGCAAGCCGATCCGCTGCGCATCGCAGTCGATCTGGACGCCACGGGCCTGCCCGGGCTGCGGGTAGTATTCGATATAGGGAAAGGTCGAACCGACAATCAGCACCGCGTCACAGCTCTCCATCGCCTCTTGCGAAGCCAGGGTTCCAAGAATGCCGATCCCGCCGGTGGTGTAGGGATGGTCGTCCGGCAGCACCGCCTTGCCCAGCAAGGCCTTCGCGACAGGCGCCTGCAGCAGGCGCGCCGTGTGTTCGAGTTCGGCGGCCGCGCCGATGGCGCCGCGTCCGGCCAGGATCGCAACCCGCGAAGCGTCATTGAGAATGTCGGCGGCTTTGTCGAGCTCAACGTCCAGCGGTACGCTGTGAGCGGCGAACATATCCTGCGGCGTGTGCGCCGGGCGATTGCGCTTGGAGCGCTTCGACGGATCGCGCTCCTGCTCCTGGATGTCGCTGGCAATCGAAAGATGTGCGACGCCCTTGCGCGCCAGCGCGGTTCGGCAGGCAAGGCTGGCGACGTTTTCCATATGCGCGGCATCGGCAACATGGGCGTTATAAACGGAGACATCATTGAACACGCGCGTCAGATCGACATCCTGTTGCGTGAACGTCTCGATCAGATCGTGGAACTGCATGCCCGTAATCGCCAGCACCGGAGCCTGGTCGAGCTTGGCGTCATAGAGGCCGGTCAGAAGATGTGTTCCGCCGGGACCGGACGTCGCAAGGCACACGCCCAGCTTACCTGTCCACTTGGCATACGCACATGCCATGAAGGCAGCCGATTCTTCATGCCGGACCTGAACGAAGGCAATCTTGTCGCGCCGCGTCCGCAACGCTTCCATGACGCCGTTTATGCCGTCTCCCGGCAAGCCGAACACCACCTCCACGTCCCAGGCGACGAGCGTATCGATGAGAATTTCTGCTGCATTTGGCATGTCAGGGTAGCTCCGGCGGATGGTGTCCGAACCGGTGAATCCCGAGTTGGTTCCTTCGTCACAATAAATCGTGACAGGTTTCTGGAAGCGATCTCCCCGGAGCGGTCTATTCGATCTGCTCGAACGTGCATTGCCGTGGCGCCTTGTCGGGGCGCCAGCGCAGCAGTTTGGTGCCGTGGCGAAACCGATTGCCGGTAACGTGGTCGAAGCGGACCTCCACCACCAGTTCAGGTTCCAGGGGTTCCCATTGTCCGCTGCGCTCCGTGCTCCAGCGGCTCGGGCCGCCGGGCGCCTTGCCGGTGAATCCGGGCTCTGACCGCAGCCCTTCCAGCCGGCGCGTGAGCGCTCCTCTGTCGGTCCTGGCGATGGTCGACGTGAAGCCGACGTGATCGAGCTTGCCGTCGTCATTGTAGAGGCCGAGGAGCAGCGAGCCGACCTCACGACTGTCCGCGAGATAGCGGAAACCGCCGACAACGCAATCGGCGGTGCGCCTCGGCTTTACCTTCACCATCGCACGTTCGCCGCACAGATAATGCTCATCGAGCACTTTGGCCACGATGCCGTCGGTCGATGCATGGCCAGCGCCGTTTAGCCATCGAGCCGCCGTGGCTGCATCATAAGCGCACTTCGACAGGCGAAGATCTGGACTGTTCGAGGAGGTCACGAAGTCCTCGATCGCTCGCCGCCTTTCCACAAGTGGCTTGCCCGTGATGACCTCGCCGCCCGGCCTGGCAAGCATGTCGAAGAGGATCAGACTGGCAGGCGTCTGCGAACTCAGTTTGCGGATTCTGCTTTGTGCTGGGTGAAGGCGCATCTGCAGCGCTTCGAAGGAAAGCTCACCGTCAACCTCAATGACAATCTCGCCGTCGATGACGAAGTGCCCGCGCTTGAGGTCACGCAAAATCTCCGTGATTTCTGGAAAATAGCGGCCGAGCGGCTTGCCGGATTTGGCGCGCAGGTCAACGGCGTTGTCGCTCTTGAAAGCCAGGCAGCGAAATCCGTCCCATTTGGGCTCGTACTGCCAGCGGTTCCCGTCCCTGGGGATTTCATCGGCAAGCCTGGCCTCCATCGGAGGAGTGTCCAGCGGGAGCGGGAAGGCGTTTATCGGTTCATGCACGGGTCAGGCCTCCAAAACCGGTTTAGGAACGGCTTCGGCTTTTCAACCTCCAGGACTGGCACCGTGTTCCATCTGACGGTTCTGCCTGGTTCTTCGCGATGGGACATTTTCGTTTGCCGCGGAACCCGGAGGACGGCTGGCCGCTTTGATGTCATCGGCAACGCGAGCGGAGATGTCCCATCGATCCCTCATTGTGGATAGCTTTTGTCGGAACCGTCATTCTGATACAGATGCCGCCAGGCCCCGACAGCATGCTGGTGATGGCACGCGGCATCGGACAGGGGCGCGGCGTGGCGCTGTTCACGGTGCTCGGCATGACGCTGGGCGCCGGACTGGTGCAGCTTCCGCTGATTGCATTTGGCCTGTCCTCGCTTGTCCACGCCTCGCCCCTGGCGTTCAATCTGCTTCGATGGGCCGGGGCGGCCTACATCGTCTGGCTGGGTGTCCGGCTGCTGCTTTCATCCTCGGCAACCATTCCCACGGGTGACCTCAAGGCCCTGCGGCCGCTCGCCGCCGCCCGGGAAGGAATGATCGCCAATCTGAGCAATCCCTGGCCTTTGATGTTCATGGTTGCGTTCCTGCCGCAATTTGTCGATCCGCATGGGGGCTCCGTCACGTTGCAGCTGGTGCTGCTTGGCGCAACACAGAAGATAACCGGTGTGCTGGTGCTGGGAGCCTACGCCTTGGCATCGGGCGCGGCCGGCGCATGGGTCATGCGGCACCCTCGCGCAAGGCTTTGGCAGCAGCGGCTCGCCGGCTGTCTCATCATCGGCCTCGGCGTGCGGATGGTGATCGGCGGCGGTACGAGCCGCTGACGAAGCGGATGAACAGCCGGGCCCCACACTCGACTTTGGCGCCGCTGGACATTCTTTCAAAGAAGTCGCCTGAATGACAGGCTTCGAGACAAGCATTCTCTTCTTCAGGGGACGGAGCATTCGCTTGGATGTTCGGCTCCGCCGAAAGAACCCGCATGGGATGAAACGCCGTCGCGGGCCGGGACTGTGTCCAGGAACAAAAAGCCTGACCAGAGGTTCGAACTTGATCTCAATGCAGCTTGAAACGGCTGCTTCATCGGCATCCGATTGGAATGTTCGTCATGATTTCTTGCGTGGCCCCGGTAAAGACGCGCTTCAATGAACAAGCCACCTGAAGAGGGCCAAAGGGCAAGCGAGCAAAAAAAAGGTGGCGTCGTTCGGGCTCTCGGGCTTGGTTTGATCACCGGCGCGGCCGATGACGACTGCTCGGCCATCGGTACCTACGCGAGCGCCGGAGCCCGGTTCGGCCCCGACCTGCTGTGGACGGCACCTGTCACGCTGCCGATGATGTATCTCGTCGTCTACCTTTCATCCAAACTTGGCCAGGTTTCGGGTCGCGGGCTCTTCAAGGTCATATCGGACTTCTATCCGCGTTGGCTGCTATGGTCTGTGCTGGTGGGCGTACTGATTGGCAACACGATCGAGGCAGCCGCCGACCTTGGCGCCATGTCGGCGGCCATCGTGCTGTTCGTTCCTCTGCCTGCTCCCTTGGTCGTCATTGTCGTTGCGGTCGTCATTTTTGCCCTGCAGGTGTTCGGATCGTATAAATTGATCCGAAATGTGTTCCGGTGGCTGGCTCTGGCTCTGCTTGCCTATGTGGTCTCCGCGGTGCTTGCCAAACCGGATGCCGCCTCCGTTCTGCGTGGCACGCTATTGCCAAAAATCGAGTTCAGCCGCGAATACCTGTCCATCCTCGTCGCCATCGTCGGGACCACGCTCTCCGCATACCTTTACACGTGGCAGTCCAATCAGGAGGTGGAGGAGGAGATCGCCAAGGGTCGAACGAGCCTCGAAGAGCGCAAAGGCGCCACCGAGGGCGAGCTGCGCCGATCCCGCCGCGATATCCTAATCGGCATGACGTTTTCCAATCTGATCATGTATTTCATCATCCTTTCGACAGGGTCGACGCTCTACAAGGCCGGGCAGACGCAGATCGAGACAGCGGCACAGGCGGCCGAAGCGCTGCGGCCGCTTGCCGGCGACGCTGCCGGCATTCTCTTTGCGGCCGGTATAATTGGCGTCGGCTTTCTGGCCGTGCCGATCATGACCGCTGGCGCCGCTTTCGATTTCGCTCAGGCGATGGGATGGAAGAATAGCTTGCATGCCAAACCCCGGCAGGCTCCCAAATTCTACATCGTGATCGGGGTCATAACGCTGGTGGCGGTGGGCCTCAATTTCTTCGGCTTCAACCCGATGAAAGCTCTGGTCTGGTCCGGCATCGTGCAAGGATTTTCAACGCCGCCGCTGCTGCTTCTCCTTCTCATCATGACCAACAACCGCAAGATCATGGGTGACAAGGTCAACAGCACAAGCACGAACATCCTGGGTGGGGTGACGATCCTGGCGATTCTTGCGGCGTCGGCGGGGTTGGTAGCAAGCTGGTTCCTGTAGCTCGCCGGGTGGGAAGGATGTTCAGGCATGGTGGAACATCGGCGGTCAAATGTCGTTGAGACGTTTGTGGGAGAAATGAGGTTGTCCATGTCAAAGTTGCAGGCCGCCACTCCGGATCGTTTAAGGCAACTCAGGCTTGAAGCTTCAGCACATTTCGCTCCGTTGATGCTGAACGAGGCCTTGTTGCGCCTTTCCCATGCCTGCGGAGCCGACAGCCTCGACCGCTTCGAGAAAGCCATGGTTGATCAAATCGAGGCAGCAAAGGACGATCGGGCCGATTTCGAATCGATCAAGGAATTCGCGATCGAGCAGCTTTACGCCCTGGTCCGGAACGCCAACGATTCGCCAAAAAAGAAACAGGCACTTGAGAAGATAGACACGCGCAGAACGCCCGGCCGTTCCGAAGAACCACAGACGCTCGAGGACCAACTGCAGGCGGGGTTGGAGGATTCCTTTCCGGCGAGCGATCCACCCTCGGTGGTGTCCACGACCATTTCAGGCGGAGCAAAGAAGCTGGTCGGGACCGACGAGGTCCTGGAAAAGCAGCGGCAACAAGCGTCCAGCAAGGAAGGCCGCTCGTAGATTGCGGTGCCGGCTGGTTTGGCGGCAACCAAGGCTTGCGGACACGCCAACGGAACAGCTGGCGCCATCGCATCAAAGCTTGACAGCCGCCTCCCGCGCCCAGAGCCGCAGTTTGCGGCATGACTGCACAAACGCAGTTACCGAAGCTGCGGAATCCAGCCGCGTCAGCCCCTCGTCGGCATCGGGAGCGACGCCTGCTTTGATCAGGAGCGGCTCGGCCCCTGTGGTGAAGCCGATGAACTTGCAATGCGCAAACGCATCAGACACGAAATCCTTCGCAGCGGCCTCCTTGACCAGCAGCTCGGCGCCCGCCTCGGAGAGGAGCAGCACCACCGCGTCGAACAATACGGATGGACCACCGTCGATCATGTGCCTTGCCTCGATGTGAGTACCGTCGGCGGCTTCGACGCCGCCCACCTTGGGCGCAATCACCTCCATCACCGCGCCTTCCGCTTCGATGGCGGAACGAAGTTCCTCGAACAGCGCGACATCGGCTCCATCGCTGAGCATGACACCGACTTTGCGGCCTTCGAAACTGTCGGGCCCGTTTTGGATGATGCTGAGCGCCGGCGACGGCGGCAAGTCGTCGCGCGGCGGAACGGCGGCTTCGGCAGGTTCGGGCATGTCACGGATGCCGAGCTTGTCGGCTACGGTGGTCGCCAGCGTTTCATCGATGTTCAACAAATGCGAAACCATCCGCTCGCGGATCGCCGGTGCCTGGACCTTGCTCAGTTCAAAGGTCAGCGCCATCGCGATGTGACGCTGCTCCGGTGGTGTCTGGCTGTTGAAGAATTGCCGGGCCTGGCTGTAGTGATCGGCGAAGCTCTCCGCGCGCAGACGTACTTTCTGCCCTTCTTCGGCATCGGCGAAAGAACGGAAGCCACGCTGCGGATCCTCGCGCGGTCCCAGTCCCCATGAGTTCGGCTCATAATTGGCGCGACCGGCCGGATTGCGCATGGCCATGTGCCCGTCCTGTTGAAAATGGGCGAACGGGCACTTCGGCGCATTGATCGGCAGATGGGTAAAGTTCGGGCTGCCCAGCCGTTTCAATTGGGTATCGAGATAAGAGAAGTTGCGGCCTTGCAGAAGCGGATCGTTGGAGAAATCGATTCCGGGCGGCACATTCTGCGTCATGAACGCAACCTGCTCGGTCTCGGCGAAGAAATTATCCGGCATCCTGTCGAGCACCAGCCGACCGACCGGAATTGGTTCGAGGACCTCTTCGGGAATGATCTTCGTTGCATCCAGGATATCGAAGTCGAAACTGTCGGCAAACGCCTGATCGAACAGTTGCATCGTCAACTCCCATTCCGGGAAATTGCCGGCCTGTATGGCGTCCCACAGATCGCGGCGATGAAAGTCGGGATCGGCGCCGTTGATCTTGACCGCCTCGTTCCAGACCACCGATTGCATGCCGAGCTTGGGTTTCCAGATGAACTTGACGAAGGTGGATTCGTCCTTCGCGTTGACCAGGCGGAACGTGTGCACACCAAAGCCTTGCATGAAGCGGAAGGAACGCGGGATCGCGCGATCCGACATGATCCACATCACCATGTGCATCGATTCCGGCATCAGGCTGATGAAGTCCCAGAAATTGTCGTGCGCCGTCTGTGCCTGCGGAAAGGCGCGGTCGGGCTCCTGTTTGGCGGCGTGGATCAGATCGGGAAACTTGATGGCGTCCTGGATGAAGAAGACCGGGATGTTGTTGCCGACCAGGTCCCAATTGCCTTCCTTGGTGTAGAGCTTGACCGCGAAGCCGCGCACGTCGCGGGCGAGATCGAACGAGCCCTTGTTGCCGGCAACCGTCGAGAAACGAACGAATGCCGGCGTCTTTTCACCAACTCGCTGGAAAATGTCGGCACGTGTGTATTTGGCAAGTGACTCGTAGGTCTCGAAAAAACCATGCGCACCGTAGCCGCGGGCATGAACGACCCTTTCCGGGATGCGTTCGTGGTCGAAGTGGAAAATCTTCTCGCGAAAGTGAAAGTCCTCGATCAGCGACGGTCCGCGCTCACCGATCCGCAATGTGTTTTGGTCGTCGGAGACAGGCGTTCCGAGCGCCGTCGTAAGGGCAGGCGTTTCATCCCCCGCGATCTGGTGCAACTCGCCGCCATTTCCGCGCGCGCTATTCTGATCCAGTCCACTTGCCGATTGGCGAGCGGAGGGGCGAGCGGATTTGGCCATGACAGGTCCTCGATCGATACCGGAAGGTTGAAGTGGTCAAGCCATCAAACTGCCGGTGAGCGGCTTTGTTCCCGTAAAAAATGGACGCTGTGGAGACACCGCTGTCGGAGGAGCCGTGACTGCTGCGGCGATGGTGCGCGCCGATCGGATGACAGATATCTCCGCCTGCGCAGAATTTATGAAGAGTTGTCTCCAGCACGAGGAACGAACCAAACTTCCATGCATTTAGCTGGGGCTGCGTTCACACACTCTTTCTTCTGGGAGCTGGACCATTGTCATCCGGAGGCTGCCTTTTGGCCGACCAGGAAACCAATGAAGTTTCCATCGTTGACCTGATACCTGCCCTGCGGGCATTCGCGCGCACCTTCTGCCGCGTCCCTGACGACGCCGACGATCTCGTGCAGGAGACACTGACCAAGGGTCTCGCCAACATCGACAAGTTCGAACCCGGTACGCGCATGAAGTCGTGGCTCTTCACCATCATGCGCAACACTTATTACACCCGGGTCAAGATCGCTGCCCGGGAGGCGCCAGGACTGCTCGATTGCGCGTCTTCGAGACCGATTTCGGAAGCCACCCAGGAATGGACCGTTCAGAGCAGGGAAGTTCACGGCGCCATTCAAAGGCTGCCTGAACACCAACGCGAAGTCCTGATGCTGATCGGCGTTTTGGGAGTGAGCTACGAGGAAACCGCCGACATATGCGGTTGCGCGGTCGGGACGGTCAAAAGCCGCCTGAACCGTGCGCGCGCCAACATCCTTGAATTCCTTGGAGAGAGTTCGCTGGAGACATTGATGGAGAGAAGAAACCAGCTTTCGGATGGTCAGCTTGATGTCGAGGTCGACGGCCGCAGATAGTCAGTTCTTCACGTCGCGTCGACGTTTCTCGACGAGCGCGTTTTGCAATTCGATCGCCAGCTTGGTCAGGCGGTCTGGAATTTTTTCCTGCTCTATGGCGGCCAGCAGGGAAGCAATCTCCTGATCCACAGCCATCTCGACATGCGGATCCGCGGTATCGTCGCTCGAACGAGACATCACATTCTCTTGATAGCGGTCCCTTGATCCTAGTGTGGTGGCAAGCGCCTTGCATTACAAGGCGGTGTCCACCGCCAAGAAGCTCACCAGCGGCCCCTTGCACAAGTTTATTTCCTTGCAGCTCCTTCGTCGCCGCGGGCCATGGACGCGCTGCGGTGGCGTTCAGTCCTCAGGCAATCGGTCAGCGGCGTCACCCGGATATTGATCGGACTTGATCCGATTGCCGTCCTGCCCGCGCTCCTGGCCATGCTGCTTCTTGTCGCGATTCGACAAGACCGCGGTTTCTTCGATCTCGTCCTTCTCCGGGGAGGTCACCGCGCCGGCGCCGGCACTCTTGCCCGGCTGCTGCGGCCGAAATGTTTTTTACCGCCGGATGCCATGATATCCTCCTTCGAATCGGGGACACTCGTCGGTGCCCGTTGTTCGACGTCCGAACTGGCATCGGGCTGTAATGTTCCGCTTCACCCAGCGAGCAGAAAGGCGTCGCCATCCCACGACCGAAACGGCTTCTCGCCGTCGATGAGGACCCGCAATTGATGAGTTTGCGCCAGACGGCCGATATCATCGCGGTCTGAGAGAAGTGATCCGCGATAGGAATAGTTCAGCAAGGCGAGCCAGCCCGGCCGTTTCAGAACGCGCGCAATTTCGTCGAAATGCCGATCAGCCATGCCGGCCAGAACCAGATAGGGAAAGCTGTCCACCGCCAGCACGCAATCGAAACTGGCATCGGCGAATTCGGACAGATCGAGACCGGAGGTTTGTCGCAACTCGACATTGCCGAGTGCGGCGCATTGCTCGGAGGCGATGGAGATCATCCGCGGCGATATGTCGATGCCGACCATCCGCTTGAAGGATTTGCACAGCGCACGCTCGAAACGGCCGATGCCGCAACCGATGTCGAGGATGCTCCGTTCCCTTCCGGTGAATTCTCGCGCTTCCAGCCATGCAACGATTTCGTTGGTCGTGGCTGTGAGCCTTGCCTCATCGCCGAGGGATGCCAGTTGGACACTCGCGGCTCCCGAAATCGCTGCCGCGGCATCGAAGCTGGAGGCCAGCCGCCTGACGACAGCGACATTCGTCTCATCCTCATTGCGCTCATGCCGAACGGCGCCACCCGCTGCCTGCAACATGGCGAAGACGTCTGGCTTGCAGCGCAGCAGTCCGGCGACCTTTCGCAGCCTTGCTGCGTCGCCGGCATCCGCCGGCTGGACCTTCAGCACGACCTCCGCCAATTCCGCCGCTCCAATTGTGGGCGGCAGGTGGAGCGCCAGTCTGACGAGAACGCCTTCGGCGCAAATGCCATCGGCCACGCAGTCTTCAACCGCCAGCCCGACCGATGTCAGGCGCCGGGCGGCTTTCGGTGCGGTTACACTCATGCATCAACTCCGCGTCCAGACCCTGCGCATCGTCCACCTGTCGACGGCACCCCAGCCATATTTATAGGCCTCCTGGCCGCGCAGGAAATCGAACTCGCGCGCATCTTCGCGGATCGCTTCCGCGATTGCGTGGCCAATCAGGATCGCGCCTGGGCTCTCCTCGGCATAAGCAGGGTCGAAGCCACCGAGGTAAGCATAGGCACGGCCGCAGTGGTGAAATCCGTAATAGGCGCCGACGGTCCCGCCATCGATCGCGAACAGCCAGCATCGCACCAGACCGTGAGCATCGAGCACGGGAAGTGAGAGCCGATGGAATTGCTCGACGGCGGCGTTGGCCAACACACCGCCTCCTTGTTCGGCCCAGCGCATATTGTGCAGGCGGATCAACTGATCGAGGAAGGTTTGCGGACTGCCGCTCGCCGACGACATCGCGATCCGGCCGCATCTTGATGCGGCTTGACGCGCCCGACACAACTGGCGTCTGCGTCTTGCGGGGACGCAGCCTGCAAGCGTTTCGTCGCCGGCGAGGGCGAGCACGGGGCAGGCGGCATGAGCGGTCGGCCAATCCATCTCGGGATGCGTCATCGCAAGGGCGACGCTGTCCTGCGGCAAGTCCGACAAGATCCATTGCACCCACCCGATCGAGAGGATCGACTCGGCGACAATGGCGACGACCTCGGCTTCGATCCCAGGGACAGCCAGAATGTCCAGGTAGTCGCTGAGCGAAATGCCGACCGGAAGCAGCTTCGAACCGGCGGTCCCATGCTCGAGATAGAGCGGCGCCAGCCCGACCAGATCGCCGCCGCGCCATACCGCGACCGTCGCCAGTTCACCGGGTGCGAATGCGTGCCACCACGGCACCAGCCAGGCGGGAGATTGAAACGGCGTCGCCGAGGGACTCTGCTGCCACAGTTTCCACCAGTGCGGCGTCAAGGCGTCGAATTGTGCGAGGTCACCGATGATTTCGCTGCGCAGCACAGCTTTACTCACGGCACCGCGGCGAAGCGCCGGCGACCACTGCCAAGCTGTGCCAGCGCCTGATAGGCGTCCATGTAAGACGAGATCATCCGTTCCAGCGAAAACCGCCGTCGCGCTTCGGCCCTGCATGTCTCGGCATCCAAGCTGGACGCCGCAAGAATGGCTTGGGCCATCTCATCGACCGTGTCGACGAGAAAGCCCGTCCTGCCGTGCTCTATGACATCGGGAAGCGCACCATTTGGAAAGGCGACCACCGGGGTACCGCAGGCGAGGGCCTCCATGGCCACAAGCGAGCTGGTCTCGGCTGCGAGGCTCGGAATGACCAGACAGCGCGCTGCGTTGAGAATGCGTCGCTTGGCGGTGAAGCCGAGCGGGCCAAGGAAGCGGCGGCGGCCATCGAGGCGAGATTGGACCTCATCGCGAAAGTACCGCGTATGCGTTTCATAGGGATAGACCTTGCCGCCGATGACCAGCGGCACATCTGCCTGTTTGGCTGCGTCGAGCGCCAGGTGGACGCCCTTTTCCGGGCAAACCCGGCTTAGAACAAGGGCAAAGTCGCGCTTCGGCTGCAGCAGGGTCAGTGCTTCGATGTCAACGCCGTTTGGAATCGGCGCCGACAGCCTGGCGCCTGATGGCGCGGTTTTCTGCTGGTTGGGCGAGACCGCATGGAGCCAGAGGTCACCGCGCGTCGGGCGCAATGCCGCGGCCGGATACCAATCCAATGGCAGGTGGAGGGTCACCAACGTCGGACCATCGTCGGGCAGATAAGCGTCGAAATCAATGCCGTGCAGATGAACCACGTCGATGGGCCATCGGGCGCGGGCAGCCGCGATCGCGTCGCGATGGGCCTGTTGCGCGCGGCTCTTCGCCGCCTCGTCGAGTACGCCGTTTTCGGCCGGTATTTCCACAAGCGTGCCGCTCGTTCTGGAGCCTCGGCAGCCAATGACGATAGATCGATGACCGGCCTGAACCAGTGCCCGATCGAGCATCGACAGAACCTGTTCGGCACCGCCGACAGCGTCGGGGCCGACGGGTGCGAGAGGGTAGGCGACATTGAGGACGGTGAGCGTCGCGGCCGGTCGCGTCTCGTTGCCCTGCGCCGCATCTCCACCTGTCAACGGCGTCGCGGAGCCCGGCATCTGATGCATGGGCACCATGACATTTCACGCGGCCGAGGCCCGCTGCGTGGGGAGCGAGGCGGATGTCATGCCAGGCGCATAGCGGCGGATCATGGTTGAACAGAATTCCGCGAACTCCTCCGGCACCAGGGGGGGGCTGGTGTGGTGGGGCATCATTCCGCGGTGCTGAGGTGTGAAGCAGAAGGTGACCGTCACATCGAAATCGGCGAGTGCTTCCATCTGCCGGTCGAACCAGTCCAGCGCATTCGGCCGAAAGCTGTCCGCCCAGGAAAGCCCGGTACGCATATTGGTGACACCCAGCCGCTTCATCCAGGCGACGGCATCGTCCAGCCGCGGGTCTTCGAAATGAAACCACTGCACCAGGCCCATTGCAGGTGCATGGCGCAGGAATTCCTCCAGCGCGGGCTTTGGCGTGCCGTCCTGGCGCAGCAGCCCCATATGGAAATGCCGGTAATAAGACGAGCCCTCGGCTTCGCGGTGCCGCGTCGTTGCTTCCCATTCACGCGGAAGATCATAGAGGCTGTACCACTGGATGCGTGGCGCATTGCCGAGCAGCAATTCAGCTGTGCGCTTGAGCCCCCAGACTTGGATTTCCTCGGCGCCGAAGGTCGATACGCCGACTTCGCTGACCCAGATGGGAAGGTCGGTGACGGTCGCGATCTCGCCGATCTTCTGCGGCCATTCCTGGATCTGCCACAGATTCCAGTCGAGGGGAAAGCCGTGCACAGCGACGGCATCTACATGATCCAGCACGCCGAATTCCTTCATGCGGGTGATGAACCCCGGATCTATCGGCGAGATGCCGCCGAGCACTTTGGTCAAAGCCGGGTTTTCAGATGCGATTGCGTCCGCCGACAGGATCGCCATCCTGGCAAAGCGGCTCCAATCAGGGTCGAGTTCCGGGTCCCAATGCGATTTGTTGTTGGGCTCGTTCCAGATCATCGCGGCTTCAATCATGGCGCTGTCCTTTCGAGGGGTAGACGGGACCGCCACTGGCCGGGTCGCCGGCGGCGCGGCAGAAATAGACCTCCTGCTCCGGATGCAGGACGATTTCAAATCCGGCGCTGCGCAGCATCGCTTCGGTGCAGGCGCGGTTGGGAATCCACCAGTTGGTCGGGTCGTCGGCATAGCGGTGCTCGATGAAATGGAGCTTGGGAAATTCCGGCCGGTCGAACAGGTCATGCGTCCAGAAATGATAGTTCTCTTCCATCTCGGGCAGATCTGTGCTGCCGCGCTGCATGGACTGGAAGATCATCAGGTCACCGGCGACATGCTCACGGATAAGGTCGAGCGCGAGCAAGGGGTGGCGCAAGTGATAAAGCACCCCCATGAACAGCACGATATCGAATGTTTCGCGCAGGGCGCCGACGTCGTAGACCGAAAGTTTCTGGAATTCGATTTCGCAATTGGCGATCTCGGCGGCAAAGCGGGCCTGCGCCAGATAGGCCTCATCGAAATCGATGCCGAGGACACGGGCAGCACCTCGCCGTTTCATCTCGATGGAATAGAAACCGGCATTGCAGCCGATATCCAACACCGTCTTGCCTGTCAGATCCGCGGGAATGGCCTCGGCGAATTTGCGCCATTTGATCAGCGGATAATTGCCGAGAAAATGGTTGGGAGCGGTTTCGACACCCGCCAGTTCCATGTTGTGGAACCATGGGCCGAGAGCATCGATACGGCGGCGGATTTCGGCATGGGAATGCAGCATGATCAGGCTCCTTCGCCGGGAACGACAGGCACATGCGAACGGGCACCTGGCATAATCGTGGCGGTTTGGTGATGGACGGGTGCGGCGCCGTCCTCGAGCAGCCGCAGAGCCGTGCGATAGCCATTGAACGTGCCGACATCGACATAGGCGGACCCAGCCTTGACGCCGGAGGCTTGACCTCCGGCCGCAAGGTAGGCGTTGACCAACGTGCCGATATATTCGTCACGGCATTCCCGCTCGCGCCAGAGTGCCGCAAGCTGATGCAGAATCTGGCCCGGCATCTTGAACGCACCCCAAACCCAGTTCGTGCCGGCATCCTGTTGCTTGACCTGGATTTCGATCACGCGCTCGTGGTCATCGACAATGACGGCGTCGAAGAATTCCGGACGATCCACCGGGAAGAGCAGAAATGAAAGCTGATCGTCAGGCAAATGACAGAAGCCATCCTCGGGAAACCAGATCGTGTCGGGAAGGCCGACCAGGACGACCTCATTGGGCGCGACGAGAGGAGCTGCCCGAAAAATCGCATCGCAAAGCCCAACCGGATTGGGCTGCACCACGAAGAGAGCCGCGGCGTCACCATAGCCGGCGGCGTAATATTCGAGGATGTCGGATTTGCCCGATCCAATGATGAAGCAGATCTTGTCGACGCCGGCGCGCACCATCCGCCGCACCAGATACTCGCTCACGGCGCAGGGACGCTCGGTCTGCCCATCGATCCGACTGCCGACCGGCAGCAGCTCTTTGGAGAAGCCGAGCGGCTGAATGCGGCTGCCGCGCCCGGCAGCGGGCACGATGCCCAACATCAGACTGCTTCCATCATCGGTTCGCCGGGAGATCTTTGAAAGGCGTCGTTTAGAATGTGGTCCAGCTCCGCCGCGCGCCGGGCAGAGGTGTGTTCGTCGAGAACCCGTTCGCGCGCTCGGGTTTTGATGGCATCGAGTTCTCCTGCGGGTAAGGCGAGCGCCGCGACGACGTCATCGGTGTCGTGGGCCAGCAGGATCTCGCTGCCGGGTTCGAAGAAGCTGCTTAGGCCCGGCCAGGTGTCGGTTATGATCGGCACTCCACATGCCGCAGCTTCAAACAACCGACCTGAAGGGCACCAGCCCTTTTGCGCCATCGCCTCGCGGGTGACATTCAGCGTCAGACGAGAGGATGAGAAAAACGCCGGATGATCGGCCGGCGGAAGGTGCCTGACGAAGAAGATGTTGTCGCTCCACGGGAATTCCTGCGGGTATTGTGCGCCGCCGATGACGAAGCGCTGGTCCGGCAAGCGCGCAGCTGGGCGAACCAGCAGATTTTCGACTGCTGCCTGGCGATCTGGCGCATAGGTTCCGAGATAGGACAAATCGGCCCTGAAATCGGCTCGCGGCGCTGCCGGCCGGTGTTGGTCGGGATCGACATGCCCATAGAGCGGCACCACGTGGTGCGCACCCAGCACCGACTTCAGCGCGTCGATCGCCGGGCCGCCTGTGTAACTCAGGACGAGATCGAAATCCGCAAGACCCTCGGGGCCGAAATAGGGTGGACGCTCACCTTGTTCGATGCGGGCAAGCGTGACCGGAGTGTCCAGATCGTAGAAGACACGCACTCCGCGGCCTGCCTGCTGCGCCAGCCGCGAGGCGTCCACCGCGTCGGGACAATAAGAGGTGACGATCACGACATCCGATCGTTTGATCGTTTGCTCCGCGACCCGGCGGATGTCCTCCCAGTCCGGGTAGAGCACGACGTTGCCGCCGTCCAGATGATCGAGATCGCGCGTTCCGGCATAGTAGGGTGTGTCGCGTTCGAAGAAGGTAATGGACCAGCCGCGCCGGGCGAGGGCTCTGATCAGTCCCCTCCATAAAGTGGCATGGCCGTTACCCCATGAAGACGTGACGGTAAGACCGAAAATGACCATCTGCATCCGGCAAATCCTCGTCAGGCAACTTCGTTCAATCGGATCAGCTTCGCCCCCCAGTCCCCCGACACGATCGTCGTGATCGAGGCGGGATCGATGTCGAAGCGAAAGCAGTCACCGGCCGGCAAGCCAAGGACGGTGCAGACGGCGACCTTGATCACATCGGCATGGCTGACCAGGGCGACGCATTGGTTCTGATGCCGCTCGCGGACCGCGGCCATCAGCGACACAATGCGTTGCTGGACATCCTGCATGGTCTCGCCACTCGGTGTCCTTGCCTCCTGCCGCTGGTCATTCCACGCTCGCCAACTGGCGTCGCCATTCAGCTCATCGAAAGTCTTTCCCGACCAGTCGCCGAAGTCGATCTCGTCGAGTTCGGCGCAGATCGCGATGTCCCCGACACCGCAGGCTAGCGCGATTGGCAGCGCCGTCTCTCGCGTACGCTCACGCGGGCTGCACAGGATCGCGACGATAGGCTCCCGGGCCATGCGGCCGCCAAGCTGCGCTGCCTGTGCCTTGCCGGCATCGCCGAGGCGAACGCCGTCCATCCGGCCTGCAAGATAAGAGCCGACATTGTCGTGTGCCGCATGGCGGATCAGAAAGAAGGTCGTCGTCATTCTGCGGCATCGAGCAAAGGCTCGTCCTTGCCAGCGATGAACGCAAGCGTGCGCTGCCGCGCTTCGGCGTCGGTGAACTGTTCGGGAGGCGACTTCATGAAATAACTGCAGGGACCGGTCAGGGCACCGGCTATGCCGCGATCGAGCGCCAGCTTGGCGCAGCGTAACGCATCGATCACCACGCCGGCTGAATTTGGAGAATCCCAGACTTCCAGCTTGAGTTCGGCATTGAGCGGCACGCCGCCGAAAGTCGTGCCTTCCACCCTTATATAGGCCCATTTGCGATCGGTGAGCCAAGGCACATGGTCGCTCGGGCCGACATGGATATTGCCCGGCTCCAGGGGAACATCGAACTGGCTGGCCACGGACTGTGTCTTCGAGATTTTCTTCGATTCCAGCCGCTCGCGTTCCAGCATGTTGAGAAAATCGGTGTTGCCGCCGAAATTCAGCTGATAGGTGCGGTCGATGCGCACGCCGCGTTCGCGAAAGAGATTGGCCAGCAACCGGTGCACGATGGTCGCGCCGACCTGGCTCTTGATATCGTCGCCGACCAGCGGCAGTCCTCGCTGCTCAAAGCGCCGGCGCCATTCCGGACGTGAGGCGATGAAAACGGGTATGCAATTGACGAAGGCGCAGCCGGCCTCGAGTGCGCATTCGGCATAGAAGCAGGTCGCCTCCTCGGAACCCACCGGCAGGTAGGAAACCAGCACGTCAGCGTTGCTGTCGCGCAGGATCTCGCTGACATTGGCAACCGGCTCCGGAGCTTCTTCAATCTCGTCACGCAAATATTTGCCGATCCCGTCCAGCGTCGGTCCGCGCTCGACGCGAACGCCGGTTGTCAACGCGTCGGCAAAGCGGAACGTGTTGTTGGGGGCGGCGTAGATCGCTTCCGCGACGTCGAGGCCAACTTTGCTCCTGGCGACATCGAATGCGCAGACAATCTCGATGTCGTCGACATGGTAGCCGCCGAGGTCGGCATGCATCAGCCCAGGGATTGGTTCGTTGCTTTTCGCGTGACGGTAAAAGGAGAGGCCCTGCACGAGGGAGGATGCGCAGTTGCCGACACCAACGATACCAACACGAACCTTTTTCGATCCCACGAACCGCCACCCTATGTTGTTCAAAGGTAAGTTCCTGGCGCCGAACCATCAGCGTGCCGGAATGTTCCTCCGCCCATCGAAAAATTGCGCGAGACAGCATGGATCGAAGCTGCATTCGATGCGTTGCCGCACGGCAAGCATTGGAAAACCGATCGATGATCGTCTACGGCGACCACAAGCAGACGCAGAACGCACAACAGCTTCGCGAAGCAGCAAGCGAAATGGCCGAAAGCCTGGATCGGATGTCTCATGGCATCCAACGCCATGCTGCATTGGTCGGACTGTTCATCAGCGTGTCGGAGCTGGTTCAGGCGCTTGCCGATGTCGATTTCGAAACTAGCGGCATCGACATCTTTTCGCCACGACAACAGCAAGGCGCCAGGTTGCTGGTCGGACTTGCGGCAGAGGTGGCGAAGTCGTGGCGAAGCGGTTTTGACGCCGGCGGTGGCATCGACCCGGGACTTTTCAAACTGCTGGCCGGGCTCGACTGCCAGGCCGAGGTTCTGACCGGCTCTGCCGAGGGTTATGCGCATTATGCGCTTTATCCCGAAAGCTATTTGGACGCGGCGCAGAAGTCGGGTCTCGATGCGAACACATGCGTGATCGGCGTCCGCAGCATTGGCCTCGGGCTGGCAGCTATGGTGGCGGCCTCGATTGGTGCGCCGGCACCATTCAGCGTTCGCCCGATCGGCCATCCCTTCCGCAGGCATATCAACGCCGATCCGCGGTCGATCGCCACTTGGATGAACAATCCATCGGCGCGTTTCGCCGTTGTCGACGAGGGTCCTGGCCTGTCCGGCAGTTCGATGCATGCCGTTATCGTGTGGCTGCGTGAACTGGGTATCCATACGGACCGCATTCACCTGTTTCCCAGCCATTCAGGCGGCCCGGGCATCGAAGCGTCGCGGGAGGCTCGGGAGACATGGTCGCGCTGTCCGAAGCATGTGGCGACGGCGTTTGAATGCACCTTCTCCGAAAGCTCGAAAATTCCCACGTTGCGCGACTGGGTGGCCGAGGCGGTCGGCAGGCCGGAATTAAGCCTGACCGAGCTATCTGGCGGCGAGTGGCGGGCCGCCCACTACGCCGATGAAGGGCGCTGGCCGCCGAGCCCACGCGGTAACGAGCGGCGCAAATTCCTGGCGTCCGCCGGGCGTGACCGCTGGCTCGTCAAATTTGCCGGCCTCGGCGAAACCGGACTGCGCAAGAAACGAGCCGCGGGGATGTTGTATGAAGCCGGGTTCGGATCGCAAGTTGTCGCGCTTTGCCATGGCTTTCTGGTTGAACGGTGGATTGACGGCACCACGATGGATCAGGCGCCGCTGCCCAGGGAAAGACGGATCGCGGAGTTCACAAATTACCTGGCCTGGCGTGCGGTCAATCTTCGAACTTGCGAACCGGGTGCATCATTGCTTGCACTCGCGGAGATGGCTGTTTCCAATGCGTCGGAAGCCGTGGGCGAAAAACGCGCGGCGACGTTGCGCGGTTGGCTCTCGAAAAAAACTCCCGCGCATGTGCTTCAGCGGGTTGAAATCGACGGCAAGCTCCAACCGTGGGAATTTCTCGTTCGTGCCGACGGCAGGGTGCTCAAGACAGATGCTGTCGACCATTGCCGGGCACACAATTTGATCGGCTGCCAGCCGATTGAGTGGGACATTGCCGGCGCCCGTGTCGAGTACGGGCTATCCGACAGCGATGTGAGGACCCTGGTCCAAGGAATGAAGCTTGCCATCGACAACGGCCACATCGGCTTTTTCGAACCGTGCTATTTGGCATTCCAGCTCGGGCTCTGGAGCACGGCTGCGCAATCCGAAAATGGCCGGGAAAAAGCAAGGCTGGCCGCGACGGCAGACCGATATAGGATGCGACTGATACGGTTCCTGGACGAATGCCGGCCATGATCGTTCCGATCAGTCCAGCTTTCGCAACATGTCCGCTTCCTGCTCGAGAATAGTGGCCACTTCCTCCCGCTGGAGATGCGTCATCATCAGGCTGACGCAGCACTCGAGATAGGTGATCGAGGCGCGCCGCAGATAGGCAGCCGTCTCACGTTCGGCCATCTGGTCGATCTCTCTCGCGGGTCGCTTGGGTCGCATGAGGATGATCCTCCGTATCGGGTCCTCCCGCCAAACCACAAGCTTGGGCGGATGTTCCGCACGATCTCGGGAAAGATTCGACCGCCGGCTCGCATCATGCCGGAAGGTTCTGCAGCCCGCCGGATGCGGGTCTCGCCCTTTTGGCAAAGCCTGTCATCTGATCGCCGATGCGACTGCCTTCGAGCGCCGCGAAATAATCGATCGTCAGCTTGAGCCCTTCGTTGAGGGGCACCTTCGGTGTCCAGCCGAGCAGCGCTTTTGCACGCGAAATATCGGGCTGCCTGCGCCGAGGATCGTCTTGCGGCAGCGGCAGAAATCTCAGATCCGATTTGGTGCCGGTCATCGCCTTTACCAACGCCGCCAGTCGCACGATGCTGAATTCTCCGGGATTGCCCAGGTTGACCGGCTTGCCCGGATTGGGATCGATATCCATCAGTCGCCTCAATCCATCAATCTGATCGGAGACGTAGCAGAAGGATCGCGTCTGCAAGCCGTCGCCGAAGATCGTCAGAGGACGTTTCTCGAGCGCCTGCATGATCAGGTTCGAGACGATGCGGCCGTCCGCCGGATCCATTCTCGGACCGTAGGTGTTGAAGATGCGCGCGACGCGCACGTCGGCTTTGCCGGCTCTAAGATAGTCGAAGCAAAGCGTTTCGGCGGTGCGCTTGCCCTCGTCGTAGCAGGCGCGTGGGCCGGTGCAGTTCACATGGCCAACATAGTCCTCCTTCTGAGGATGTTGCTCCGGATCGCCATACACTTCGCTCGTCGAGGCCTGTAGCAGCCGCGCGTTATTGTGGGCAGCGAGTTCAAGCAGGTTGAGCGTGCCGATCACACAGGTTCGCGTGGTGTGGATCGGGTCGGCCTGGTAACGCGGCGGCGAGGCAGCGCATGCCAGATTGAAGATACGCTCCACGGGCTCGCCGAGATCCAATGGCCGGCAGATGTCCTGCTCGATCAATCGGAAACCCGGCTGGTCCATGATCGAGATGATGTTCTCCATGCGCCCAGTCAGGAAATTGTCGGCGCAGATCACGCGCCAGCCGTCGCGAAGCAATGCTTCGCAAAGATGCGAACCGAGGAATCCCGCACCGCCGGCAACAAGCACTGCCTTTGCCCTTTGCGCGTTTCTTTTTTGTCGCATCGTCGTTTTCTCCTGTATGCCGGTCATGCTGCGCTTCCGATGTCGAAATCGAGGGCCGCCGCCCTTGGCTGTGTCAACGCCGTCACGAATTCGCGGGCCCTGGCCGCACCGGTGTGGAATGCGAGGACGCGTTCGCGGGCCCGGCGGGCCATGGCCCGGCGTGTGCGCTCGGACTCGCCGAAGAGGATCTCGACGACAGCGTCCGTTTCTCCGGCGGTGTGGATCGCCGATGCGGGAAAGAAGCTGTCGAGCCCTGGCCAGCGATCGCTGATGATGGGCGTGCCGCAAGCAGCCGCTTCGAACAGGCGCACACTGGGCGACCATCCGGCAGCGATCATGGAACTGCGTGTGACGTTCAGCGTGTAGCGCTGACGGCTGTAGAACGCGGCATGATCGGCTGGCGGCAAATGTTCGATGCGTTCGACATTGTCCGGCCAGGTGATGTCGGATGGGTATTGCGAGCCCGCTACGACGAAACGGCGGTCCGGCATATGCCGTGCGGGTTCGAGCAGCAGCGCGTTCAGCGTTGCCTGCCGATCCGCGCTGTAGGTGCCGAGATAGCCGAGATCCCAGCGGATCGGATCGCCGGTCCGGTGATGCCGTTCCGGGTCGGCCGAGCAGTAGAGCGGTTCGGCTCGGCGCGCGCCGAACTCCTCCACCAGATGGCCAAGCATCGGCCCGCCGGTGAACGAGAAGTAGACATCGAAATACGGAATCTGCCGCCAGCTCAGATAATCGCAATCATCGGCCGAAAGCTGCGCCACGGTCACCGGTGTGTCGATGTCGTAGAAGCAGAAGCGCCCCTTGCAAAATGACGCGACGATGTCGATGACCACGCGCCCTTCCGGCACGAAGGAGCCGATGACGACGATGTCGGCCTGCTCCAGGCACCGGGCGTAGTCGCGTTGCAACTCCGCAGTGGTTTCGTAGTAGCGCAAGGCGCAGAAATCCGGATCTCGCAGATCGCGGTGGTTGGCGTACCACGGCACGTCGCGCTCCAGAAAGGTCACGCGGTGGCCGAGTTCGTGCAGACCTTTCAGCAGGCCTCGAAACGTCGTGGCGTGGCCGTTTCCCCAGGACGAGGACAGCGACAGGCCGAGAAAGACGATGTTCAATTGCTTGGTCATTCCGCTGCCTCCACGGTCCCCTGCTCGAAATGACGTTTGAAGACGGCATCGGCCACGTCCGCCCGCAGCGCGTAGGTATGGTCGGCCAGCACGCGGCAAAGTGCGGCCTGGCCGATTGCTTTTGCACGACTGGAGGTCAGCGAGCGCATGATCTCGGCGACATCGCCGCCGTCGCGCGCCACCAGGATCTCCTCGCCTGGTTTCAGGAACAGTTCCACGCCCAGCCATGCGTCGGTGATGAGGCAGGCACCGGCGCCGGCCGCCTCGAAGACACGCGTGGCCGGTGAAAAACCGTTTACGGCCATGCTGTCGCGACTGATGTTCAGCACTGCCTTGGGTGTGACGTTGAAGGCATTATGATCGCGGGTGCCAACGTGACCAAGCCAGCCGACATTGGCGGGAAGCGGCTTGTCTCCCCAGCCAGATCCGCCGAGCAGAAAACGCTGTTTCGGAAGCTGGCTTGCGGGATCGAGGAAGAACGCTTCGACGCGTGCCTCACGATCCGGCAGCCGGTTGCCCAGGAACCCCAGATCGCAAGCGAAACGCGCATTGCTGTCGACCGGATGATGCGTTTGGGGATCGAGCGCATTGTAGATCGGCACGCATTCGTTCGCGCCCATGGCACGGTAGGCCCAGACGACGGGGTCGCCGCCGCCATAGGTCAGGACAAGGTCGATTTCTTGAAGGGCGCCATGGAGCGGATGGTCCGGTTCGTCGCGCAGCTGGGCAAGGGTTGCTGGAGCGTCCACGTCCCAGAATACCACCAGCGCGTCGCTGCGGGCGTTGTCGAGGACGGCGCGCAGCAGCGCCTCGTCCTCGAAACCGACGCCACTCGCCTTGACGACGATGTCGGCGCTGGCGGCGCGTGCCGCGACCTGCATCAGCGCGTGCTGGGTCGCTTCATAAACGACCACAGTGCACCAGTCAGGCGCCTCGATGTCGCGGTTCTCCTGCCGGTCGTAGACGTCGGGCTCATAGAAGGTGATTTCGTAGCCCAATTGGGAAAGCGCCTTCAGCAACCCGCGATAGTAAGTCGCGGCACCGTTCCAGTAGGACGACAAGAGGCTCGATCCGTAGAATGCCATCTTCATGCGGCGGCTTCCTTTGCGGTGGTCTTGTTGATGGTGTGTTCGGCTGTGCATTCCGTGAGCACGCCGAACAACTCGTCGACGCGGTGCGAGCAGGTGTGCCGCGAGCGGATGGTCTCGAGACCCGAAGTCACCAGGGAAGCCGCGAAATCCGCATCGGCCAATACCGCCCGCAGGTGTTGCCGCATTTGCGAGCCATTGTGGGCAAACAGAAAGTCGACGCCGGGCCTGAACAGCTGCTCGACATCGGACCATGGTGCTGAAATCAGCGGAATGCCGCAGGCGAGCGCCTCGAACATGCGGATCGTCGGAATTCCGGGCAAACCCTCACGATAGGGGCGCCGTGGGATGTGGACGGTGACACGATGCGCGGCGAACGCCTTCGGCACGTCGGCATTGGCGATCCATCCGTCATAGCGCAGTCCGGCGGCGGCTAGGTCCGTGAGCGCCGGCTTGGGATAGCGGACGCCGTGCACCGTGGCCTCGAGGCCGAGATCGCGGACCGGCTTGATCAGAAACTCCCTGAGTTCGACGGTTCGTTCATCGTCGCCCCAGTTTCCAATCCAGACCAGATCGGACGTGACGTGGATCTCCGGGTGCGGCTTGAACAGGCGATCGTCCGCGGCTTCATGCCAGGTGAAGACGCGCTTGCCCCAGCCGGCGCGCAGATAGCTCTCGCGCAAGGCCTCGCCAAAGGCGAGAACGCCGTCATAGTGCTCCAACCGCAGCGCCGAGATTGCCTCGGTGGCCGATACGGCCCGGTGGTGGGTGTCATGAAACAGAAGGATGAAGTTGCCGCCAGCGGCCCGGGCACGGCCGAGGCGTGCGACAAGCTCCGGATCCGTCCACTCATGAACGATCACAACGTCGGCCTCAGCGATCCACGCTTCGTGATCGAACCCGGCATCGTAGGTCACCGGCATCAGTTCTGGGAAATCCTTGCGGAAGCGTTCGATGGCGAAGGATCCCTTCTCGGCCAGCAGGTTCGAACGGCTCCAGCCGTCCGCGGGCTCCAGCGCGACCGCCTGGTGCCGGCGCGCGACCAGTTCCCGCATGATACCGCGCAGGAAATGGGCATTGCCGTGGTTCCAGTCGGAAACGACCGAGTGGGTGTAGAACAGAAAGCGCATGGTCAGCGCCCCGCCATGGCCAGGGCCGCCTTGTCGTAGACGCCTCGCATGGCAGCCGCTTGCCTGACCAGTGTAAACCGGCGGCTCCGTCGCATGGCTGCCTGGCCGAGCTCCCGCCTGAATTCGGCGTCGCTGGAGAGACGATTGAGGCAGGCAGTGAGGTCGTGCGGATTGCGCGCATCAAAGAACATCGCGGCCCCGTCCCATAGTTCGCGATAGGTTGCGATGTCGGAAAGCACCAGTGGCGTTGCCGACATGGCAGCTTCCAGCGCGGCCAGACCGAATGGCTCATAGATCGATGGCGACACGAAAATACCGGCGCGCGCCATCAAGGAGCGCACCTCGTGAGACGGCAGTGCTCCCAGAGGAACGGCATAGCTGAAGCCGGCACGCCCGCCGTTGGGACCGTGCATCGAACCGGCGGCAAAGATGGGCCATTGCGTCAGTGACGCGGCCTGGTCGATCACCGCCGCATTTTTGCCCTCGTCCCACCAACGGGCGGCGGCGAAGACGAGCGGTTGACGCTTTTCGGCTCTCGGGACGGGGCGGGCGCTATTCGCCACGACGTGCAGGCGCGCGATCGGGCCGTAGCAGGTCTCAAGCATGTCGGCGTGGCTGCGGCTCGGCGCGATGACTGCGTCGGCCCGATCCAAGCCGCGCCTGTTGCGCTCCTTCTGCCAGGCCCATGCGCCATCCACTGTCTGTTTCCTGACGGCGTGGAACCATGTCGTCACGCAGGAATGGGAGACCACCACGGCTGGGCATGGCGCATCGAATCCCGATGCCTGCGTCGGCGCGTTGAAATGGACAAGGTCGATGGCGTGGTCGCGCATGGGCGCAAGCAATTCCCGCGGCAGCGCGTCGAGGTCGCCGCCGTCGCGGGTCATCCAATCCGGCGGCGTACTCAACCAGATCAGCGTCGTGAAAGCCTCCGCCTCCGCAGCTTGCTGCCTCGACGGTTGTGGACCGAGGCCGGCAAGCACCACGCTGTCGCCGCCGTTCACAAGTTCCCGTGCCAGATCGAGGGCATAGCGCCATACGCCGCCCACGGCATCGACGGTCATCAGGATGCGCCGCGAGCGCGGCGTCAGTGTCCGCAACATGTCGCCTCCAGCTCCGCCAGCGGCCGCGGGCGCCTCTCCTGGATGTCACTGAATTTCTGGAACGACGCGAGGTAGTGATCATGGGCCCGCTCCCAGGCAAGGTCGTCGGGTTCGCCCCACATCTCGCGGTAGCTGGGCGAACTCGGATACGGGTAAAGCGGCACAGGTTCGTTGGCCCATACGCCGTGGTCGATCAGGTGAGTTCGCCAATGCTCGACCAAGGCGGGATCATCTTCGACCACGCCGATCAGATTGGCCTGGACAAATGGAACGTGACGTCTGGCATCGACGAGCAGCGCGGCGAGTTCCTCGGTCCCCAGCCGGCAGCGCTTGGCCAGCATCGCCCGGCCTTCGACGGTCAGGCTTTCGAGCCCGGCCTCGATGGAGACGCAGCCCGCGGCGCCCAGCAATTCCAGCAGCTCGGGCTTCCACAGATCGATGCGGGTCTGTACGCCGAATTTCACGTCGCGATCGACCAAGGCTTCCAGTAACGCTTTTTGCGGCAGGAAGATCTCGTCGATGAAGTAGACGTAGCCGACACCTTGGGCAATCAGCCGATCGATCTCCGCTACCACCGCTTCGTGGTTTCGACGGCGATAGGCATCACGGAAATCGATCTTGGCGCAGAAGCTGCAATTGTAGGGACAGCCGCGCGATGCCTCCACTTCCGCGCCGAACCCGACCTGACTGTCGTCAAAC
Source organism: Mesorhizobium sp. M1342 (assembly GCF_040317955.1). Lineage (NCBI taxonomy): Bacteria > Pseudomonadati > Pseudomonadota > Alphaproteobacteria > Hyphomicrobiales > Phyllobacteriaceae > Mesorhizobium > Mesorhizobium sp. M1342. The sequence goes on from NZ_JAMYLI010000002.1 coordinate 170,689, forward strand.
CTGTGATGGTGATGCGCATGGGCTGCGATCCAGTCCGCTGGCCATTCGAGTGGCGGATGATCGACAAACGAGCTGGCGTGGACGCCGCCGTTCGAAACAACCCTGGCATCCCGCAGATAAGCGGTTGAGGGCACGGCGCTCCAATCGTCGCGCCGGGCAAGTTGCTCGACGACTTCTTCGCATTCGCCGCGCACGACGATGTCGACGCCGAGCTTGCGCAAGGTCGGCGCCGGCGTTGCAGAGCCGTGCGGCCCGACCGCGACCGTGCGTCCACCGCGCCCGGCCAGACGGTTGAGGAAATCGGCCGGCACACGCAATTCCGGCGGTGCGCAGCGCCAGAACAGATAGGTCGGGGCGGTACTGACGACGGTCATAGCCGGGGCGAAATCAGCCACCCGCTCGCAGAGACCGGAATTATCGAGCTTCTGCAACTGGCCATCCAGCATCAGCACCTGATGTCCGGCGGCTTCGAGCAGGGCCTTCGAATAGCCGAGTTCCAGCGGCAGATGCGGTTGGCGGCAGCCGAAATAAATGCTGTCGTCATACGTCCAGGACGGGTTTACCAGGGCGATTTTCATGCAACGTACCTCACGGCTTCAGGGCGAGGCTCGAGCCGATGGCGGCGCAGCCAGTCGGCGAGGTCGCGGATGCCTTCGCGCCATGAAACATGGGCCATCCAGCCAAGCGCGGTTTTGATCTTGCGGGTGTCGGCGACGAAGAAGGGCTGGTCGCCGGTGCGTTCCCCATCATGGCGAATCGAGAGCTCATGGCCGGTCAGGCTACGGATCTCGCTCAACAGCCTGCGCAGGCTGACCGCATTTTCCGGGCCGCCGCCAAGATTGAATGCCTGGCCTTTGGTGGTCTCGATGCGATCGAGCACGGCCCTGTAGGCGGCGACGGCATCGGAGACATGCAGGATATCGCGCACTTGCCTGCCGTCGCCGTAAATGGTGATTGGGCGTCCCGTCAGCGCGCTGAGCAGGAAGTGTGCGACCCAGCCCTGGTCCTCGGTTCCGAACTGTCGCGGTCCATAGATGCAGCTCATCCGCAGAACCGCCGTCGGCATGCCGTAAGATTTGGCATAGTCGAGCACATACTGATCCGCCGCGCCTTTGGAGCAACCGTAGGGCGTGCAGAAGTCCAGGCCCCGAGCCTCATCGATGCCGTTCGCCTGGATGACGCTGTCGCAAGGCACATAGCGATCGCCATCCTCGCGGACCGCTACGTCGGGCAGGCTGCCATAGACCTTGTTGGTGCTGGCAAAGATCACAGGGATATGCTCACCGCTCAGCCGCGCGGCCTCCAGAACGTTGAACGTCCCGCGAAGGTTGATGTCGAAATCCTCGCCCGGCTGGACCAAGCTTGTGGTGACGGCGGTTTGCGCGGCCAGATGGAAAATTGCCTTGGAAACCATCAAGACAGGCGCCAGGGCGTTGGCGTCTCGCACGTCGATCGTCTCCACCGTGAGGCGACCACCGTGTTTTTGCGCCAGCCATTCAAGGTTCTGCTGGACGCCCGGACGGCTGAGATTGTCGATCACCAGTACCGGCTCGCCACCCGACAACAGGCTGTCGGCGAGGTTCGATCCTATGAAGCCGCTGCCGCCGATGATGGCGACCGGCGCGTCGCGTCGATTGCGTGTGTTCATGACACCAGCCCACGTTCTTCGAGCTCGCGTTTCATGTCGGCGCCGCGATCGACGGCAGACGTGTTACGCACCCAGGAAACGAACTCGCCGAGCGAATTCTCCAGTTGCCGCACCGGCTCGAAACCGAGCAGCTCACGGGCCTTGGAGATATCGGCGAAGCAGTTGCGGATATCGCCGGAGCGGGCTTTGCCGAGCAGTTCCGGCGAGCGGTTCGGTGTCCCCATGGCCTCGGCCAGCAATCGCGCGACTTCGCTGATCGCATAGGCGCGGCCGCTGCCGATGTTGATGACATGACCCCTTGCCTGGCGTTGCTGCAGCGCAAGGCGAAAGGCACGGGCGACGTCATGCACATGGACGAAATCGCGCTTCTGTTCTCCATCCTCGAAGATCATTGGCCGTTGGCCGTTGGCGAGACGCGAAGCGAAGTTGGCCAGCACGCCGGTATAGGGATTCGACAACGCCTGGCCGGCGCCGAAGACATTGAACAGGCGCAGCGCGACCGCATCGACGCCATAGGCCTCGCCGAAGATCAGCACGGCGCGCTCCTGGGCATATTTTGTCAGCGCATAGATGGAGGCGAGATCGACCGGCTTTTCTTCGTCCGTCGGCAGCGGCGAGAGGGCGTCTCCATCTGGCGACAGCGGGTTCCATTGCCCGCTCCTGATGTCGCTCGCCTTGCGCCGAGCATTGTCGACACGCCGGCCGTCGGACGTTGCATAGAGCCCTTCGCCATAGACGCTCATCGACGAGGCGACGACGATCCGTTCGACCGGGTGCTTGATCAATGCTTCAAGTAGCGTTGCGGTGCCGAGATCATTGGCGCCGACATAGCGCGCGATCTCGTACATCGATTGTCCGACGCCGACTTCCGCCGCCAGATGAATGACCGCGTCGACACCTTCCAGCGCACTGGCGACCGCCTCTCGGTCTCGGACATCGCCCTTGATCAGCTCGGTTCCAGCGGGAAGCGCGACGGCTTCGCCCGCATGCACCTGCTCCAGCAGCGCATCGAGGATGCGAACCGAATAATCCTGCTCGACGAGTTCCTGTGCGACATGCCGGCCGATGAAGCCGCAGCCTCCTGTAACCAATATGCGTTTCACGACGACTCCTCAGACAAGTAACCTCGGCGCCCCGAACTTTTCGGCAAAAGGTTTGTTCCCTTGCTTCAACAAAGTTCCTTTGGTCGGTCCCATTGGGAGCCGGCGCATCGCGATCACCGCGCGGTTCTGGAACATTGACGTGCTTGTGCTGTTAGGACGCCCGACAGCCCGCCTGTCCTATGTGGCAACGCCGATGATCAAAGGAGATTTCAATGTCTCAGTCGCAAACGACCACCAACCACGACGAAATTCGCAAATGGGCCGAGGAGCGGGATGGCCGGCCGGCAGTGGTGCGCACCAAAGGCGAGGGCGGCATCCTGCGGATCGACTTCGGCGAGCCCGAGGAAGCATTCGAGCCCGTCGAATGGGACGAGTTCTTCCGGATATTCGACGAGAATGATCTGGCCTTTCTGTATCAGGCCAAGACCGGTGAGGGGAAAGCCAGCCGTTTCAACAAGTTCGTCGAGCGCAATCAGAAGGGCTGATGACGCCGGTCAAGTGGCCTATCTGTACGGCCAAGTTTTCTTGGAAGGCAAACTAATGCATCAGTTTTGCGCCGCGGGTTTTCGCCATCTCTTGCATGATGCCGTTGAGCCAGTTTTCAGTGGATTGACCAAGCTGTCTGCGGTCGACATCCCGAATCGCTTGCTCGAGCGTCCTCTCGACGAGCCGATCCGATGCCTCGACGTCTGCCAGCAAAAGGCGCGCCGCAAGTCGCAGTTTGGGCAAAAGCGCGAAGACGTCGTCGGAGGGGTCCGGCACGGGGGCCGCTCGCTCAGATGCCTGCGGGGGAAAGAGCGCGTTGAACACCGCCTGGCTGCCCGAGGATTTCCGCAAATTGCTGGCGTAGCGGAGATGATCGGGAATGGCGATGTCGTCATCGCCACTGAAGAACACGAAGGGGACACCCCGGCGCATCAACTCATCGGCGATTGGAAACACGCGTCGGCCATTGAGATTGACGTCGAGGATTGCAGCTTCAGCCGTCCCGGTGTGTTTGGATGCCTGTTCGACGGTTGCAGCGGGACCGAGGATGATGGCACCCATATTGCTGAAAAACCGCGCAAGATCTCCCGCCATCGCCCATTCGTCTTCGACTATCAGAATATGCAGCCCCCGCAGGTCGCGCACGTCGTCATCCTTTCTTGGAACGGGGGTTAGAATGGAGCGGATTTGCCTTCCGAATTCTGTCGTCCAAGGCCGCCTGCAATTGTCTCGTAAGCGCCAGCATGCGATCAGGGACGGCCCCAGCATGGGAACTTCCAAGCGATCCAGGCTCCCCTGATACCACCGGCGTCGGGAGTTTTATGTCAGCAGATCGTTTTGCCATTGAACCACCATTGATATCGGGTTCAACGTCATCCCTGACGTCTTGTTCCATCCGTCTTGCGCGCTATATGGTTGTGTCCTGTCCGCCGGCCTTGAGGGGATTTCAGGTCGGGTCGGCGAAAGGGGGACATGACGTGACAGCCCAACCGAAAAGGTTTCCCATCGTGGGCATAGGCGCGTCCGCGGGCGGCATTCCCGCGATGGAAGGTCTGTTCAAAGGCGTGACCGGTCAGCCTGGTATGGCTTTCGTCATCATCACGCATCTCAGCCCCAAGCGCGAAAGCCTGTTGCACGAGGTCATCAGCCGCTACACCGACATGCCTGTCATTGTGATCGAGGACGGCATGGTGGTTGAGCCTGACCACGTCTATGTGATGCCGCAAAACGTGACATTGGCCATTGAATCGGGGGTGCTGCACCTCCGCCGGCCCAATGGGCTTACCCAGGAGCGCAAGCCCATCGATATCTTCTTCGCCGCATTGGGTGAAGACCAAGGCGAATACGCCGTTGGCGTCATCCTGTCGGGCGGCGACTCCGATGGAACCCTGGGCGCCAAGGCCATCAAGGAGCGGGGCGGGTTTACCGTCGCGCAGGCGCCGGACGGCTACGGGCCGCGCAATCCCGACATGCCACAGAGCGCTATTGCCAGCGGACTCGTCGATGTCGCTGTGCCCGCCGAGGAGATCGGGGCGAAGCTGGAGGCTTTCGCCCGCGGCTTCGACCCGCTGGAAGGGCTGGCGGAAGAAGATGGCGACCATACGGCCGACATCGATAAGGTGCGAGAACAGATATACGCCATTCTGCGCAGCCACTCCGGCCACGACTTCTCGGGCTACAAGACCAAGACATTCCTGCGCCGCGTGAAGCGGCGCATGCAGATCGCCCAGGTCCATTCCATCAGCGCTTATATAGACTGGCTGAAGAAGGATGCTCGCGAGGTGATGAGCCTTTTTCGCGATCTGCTGATCAATGTCACCAACTTCTTTCGCGACCCCGATGCCTTCGAGTTGCTCGAGCGAAAGATCATACCGCAGCTGTTCGAAGGCAAGACCGCCAGCGACACCGTCAGGGTCTGGGTTCCCGGGTGCGCCACGGGCGAGGAGGTGTTCTCCATCGGCATCCTGCTGCGCGAACACATGGAGAAGCTTACGGTCGTTCCGCGCGTCCAGATATTCGCCACCGACATCGACGAGCCGGCGCTGGCGGTGGCGCGGGCGGCACGCTATCCGGAAGCCTTGCTGCAAGGTCTTTCTCCCGAACGCAAACAGCGGTTTTTCAACGGCGATGGCGAAAGCTATGTCATCAGCAATGCGATACGCGAACTGTGCATCTTCTCGCCGCACAGCGTCATTCGCGATCCACCCTTCTCGCGCATGGACTTGGTCTCCTGCCGCAATCTGCTGATCTATTTCGGCCCGATCATCCAAAACCGCGTCATCCCTGTCTTCCATTATGCGCTGAAGCCCGGCGGTTACCTTTTCCTTGGCACCTCCGAAAGCGTCGGGCAGCACGACGATCTGTTCGCCACCGTCGACAAGAAACATCGCATCTTTCATGCGCGGGAGCATGCCTCACCGCACATCAGACTGCCGGCCTTGATCGGGGAAAGTCATTCCAGCGTCTTCCCATCCGAAAGCGCCGGCTCGAAGAAGGGACTTGTCGGCTATCCCTTGCGGCAGGCAGTGGAGGCGCAGGTGCTGGAACGGTTCGCGCCGCCGCATGTCCTGGTCAACGCCGAGGGCGATGTCGTCTATTATTCGGCCAGGACCGGCAGATATCTCGAAGCGCCACAAGGGATTCCCAGCCGGCAGTTGCTGACGATGGCAAGGCGTGGGCTGCGGCTGGATCTCCGCGCCGCACTGCGCGAAGCGACGACCACGCGCCGCACAGTGGTGCGGGAAAACCTCACCGTGGAGGAAGACGACGAACGGGTCCAGCCGATCAGGCTGACGATCGAGCCGCTCGCGGAACGCGGCAACGGCGAGCCGCTTTACCTTGTCCTTTTCGAGCCGTCGGGCCCGACGCAGGCCCGCTCAGAGGAAGACGGCGGCAGCCGTGACAGTGACAGCACCGCCGATCTCGAGCGGGAACTGCGCGATACCAGAGAGCGCCTGCAATCGATGATCGAGGAATACGAGACCGCGCTGGAGGAGGTGAAATCGTCGAACGAGGAACTCGTCTCCGTCAATGAGGAGGCGCAATCCACCAATGAGGAACTCGAAGCCTCGAAGGAGGAGATGCAGTCGCTCAACGAGGAACTCAATACGATCAATGCCGAGTTGACGGCCAAGATAGAAGAGCTCAATCACGCTAACGGCGATCTGCGCAACCTGTTCGAAAGCACTGACATCGCGACCATTTTCCTCGACCGCAGCCTTGTGGTCCGCACCTTCACGCCGGCGGCGTCATCCTTCTTCAGCCTGCGCCCCTCCGATGTTGGCCGGCCACTGACGGATTTGTCGAGCCAACTCGACTACCCAGAGTTGAAGCAGCACATCGACAAGGTGTTCGAGACAGGCGAGATCCTGAATCACCATCTGGCGCGCGATGCCAGGGGCTTGTTCCACATGGTCCGCATCAATCCCTATCGGGACAAGGGCAACAGGATCCAGGGCGTGGTGGTGACACTTGTCGACGTTACCACGCTGGCACAGGCAGAAGAGCATCAGCAGGTGCTCATCTCGGAACTCAACCACCGGGTCAAGAACATGCTTGCGGTGATCGCCAGCATTGCAAGCCGCACGCGGGAAAGTTCTGATACGAAGGAGGAGTTCGCGGATGCGCTGATCGGCCGCCTGCATGCCATGTCGCGGGCCTACGGTCTGCTGACCCGGGAGAGATGGAAGGAAGCCTCGGTCAGGGAATTGCTCCAGCAGGAGCTCGAACCCTTCGGCATCGAGCGGGTTGAACTCGATGGCGCAGACGTGAAATTAGGCCCGCAACAGGGGCTTTCCCTCAGCATGGCCATTCATGAACTGGCCACCAACGCGGCCAAGTATGGCGCTTTGTCAAAAACCGACGGCAAGGTCAGTGTGCAATGGTCGATCGAGGATGACAGTTTCACATTTGGCTGGCGAGAGAAGGACGGTCCTCTTGTCAAGGCGCCCTTGGACAACGGCTTTGGCCTGACCTTGTTGCAAGGAGAAATTGGTTACAGGCTCGGCGGCCATGTCGAGACCGCGTTCCACAAGGACGGCCTCAGCGTCCAGATCGCGTTTCCGGCAAATCACAAGGAGGCGCCGTGAGCGACGACAGGCCGCGCGTTCTGGTGGTCGAGGACGAATGGCTGATCGCCGAAGACGTCGCGTCTCGCCTGCGTGCGGCGGGTTATCCGGTGATCGGCCCGGTCTCGTCGGTCGCCGCGGCTCGTCAGCTTATCGATGCAGGCAAAGCCGACGTGGCGCTGCTGGACATTCAATTGAACGGTGAAACAAGTCTGCCCGTGGCCGAAACATTGCTGGCTCGCGGCATCCCCTTCGCATTCATGACCGGATTTGGGCCGCGCGACGTTCCCACACCCTTCCGAAACTGCAAATTCGTGCCGAAACCGGCAGGCGACGCTGCACTTCTCAACACCCTGGCCGACCTGGCATCGCTTCGTCCCGACAAACACTCGCTGTGATTTCAAGAGGCCGGTTTCGATCAGTCCAGGGGCTTGTCGGTCGGCCTAGGCGTGGTGCTCGCCTGACGCGGCCGCCCGGCGTTTCGATTGGCAACCGGATTGTCCGGCGGCGGGGCCGATGGCCGGGATGTGCCGGCGGTTTTCGGCGTCAGCGGCTTGGCACCGGCATCCGTATCACTGGCGTCCCGTCTCGGGTGCGGCAGAGCATCGGCGTTTGGCGACCGGACGCTGGGTTTCGATGTGGGATTCCTCATGGCGATAACCTCCTTCGCAGCGGGCGGGCACGACAGTCTCGTCGCCCTGAGTTTATTCTGCGGGTCAACCGCCGCCACGGTCGAAAGTTCCAGGTTCCTCGGCAGCGTCGGTGCTATCCTTGGTGGGGAATCCGCGCAAGGCGGACCCCACGCAAGATGCCGACATCTCAGCCATGCGGTCGCATCACCACCTTGATGCAGCCATCCTGCTTGTCACGGAACGTCTTGTAGAGGTCCGGTCCCGCTTCGAGGTCTGCCCGGTGCGTGATCACGAAGGAGGGATCGATGTCGCCCTTCTGTACCATGGCCAGGAGCGGTTCGAGATAGCGTTGCGTGTGCGTCTGACCCATCCGGAAGGTCAGTCCTTTGTTCATGGCGGCGCCGAACGGAATATGATCGACGAGGCCGATATAGACGCCGGGCACCGAGATGGTGCCGCCTTTGCGGCAGGAGTAAATTGCTTCGCGCAATACATGCGGCCTATCGGTGCCGAGATAGACGGCAGCCTTGACCTTGTCGAGCATGGAGTCGGCACTGGCGCCGGGATCCGATTCCGTACCGACACAGTCGATGCAGCGATCCGGACCGCGGCCATCGGTCATCGCCATCAAGGCGTCGTAGATATCGGAGTTGCTGAAGTCGAGCGTCTCGGCCTTGCCGTGCTCGCGAGCCATCGCCAGCCGCTCCGGCACCTTGTCTATGGCAATGACGCGGCCGGCGCCGAGCATCCATGCGCTCTGGATGGCGAACTGGCCGACCGGACCGCAACCCCAGATAGCGACGGTGTCGCCTGGCTCGATGCCTGCGTTTTCAGCCGCCATATAGCCGGTTGGGAAGATGTCGGAGAGGAACAGCACCTGTTCATCGTCCATTCCCTCGGGCACCTTTATCGGACCGACATCAGCGAAAGGAACGCGCAGATATTCGGCTTGCCCTCCCCAATAGCCGCCGACCAGATGCGAATAGCCGAACAGGCCAGCCGGGGATTGTCCCATCACTTCGGCAGCCTGTTTGGCATTGGGATTGGACCTGTCGCAAAGCGAGAACAGCCCCTTCTGGCAAAACCAGCATTCGCCGCATGAGATGTTGAAAGGCACCACGATGCGGTCGCCCTTTCTGAACTTCGAATGGCCGCTGCCGACTTCCACGACCTCGCCCATCGTCTCGTGTCCGAGCACATCGCCCGACTCCATCGTCGGCATATATCCGTTCATCAGATGCAAGTCCGAGCCGCATATGGCGCAACAGGTGACTTTGATGATGACGTCACGATCATCCTCGATGGCGGGATCAGCCACCTGGTCGCATCGAATGTCGCCTTTGCCGTGCCACGTGAGCGCTTTCATGATGGTGCTCCTGCCTTGGAAGAAGGTCGGCAGAAGAGTCTGCCCGACATTTTGGTTTGGCGTGAAGGCCGAACGTCAGCCTTTGGAGGCAGAACCCGGCTCGGCCATCTTGCGGTGCTGTTCGGCCAGCGTGCCTGCCGGCGTCACATGCGCCGCGGCGACCTGCAGCTTGTTCTTCCAGCCGCTGATGACTTGTTCCTCACCGTCCATCATCGCCTCGTAGCCGGCCTCGGCCACATCGGCGGGATTGTCCTTCTCATCGGTGCCGACCTTGGTATCCATCATTTCGGCGCGTTCGAAGAACCGCGTCTGCGTTGCCCCGGGCATCAGCACGGTGACTGTGACTCCTGTGTCCTGCAATTCATGACGCAGTGCGATCGAGAAGGAATCGATGAAAGCCTTGGTGCCGTTGTAGACCGCCTGGAAAGTGCCCGGCATGAAACCAGCGATCGATCCTGTGAAGAGGATGCGGCCTCGGCCGCGGCGTGCCATCCTGGCTCCGAGTTGATGCGCGAGATAGACGGTACCGGTGATGTTGGTGTCGATGATGCGGCGGACTTTTTTCCAATCCTGATCGACGAAACCACGGCCGAGCCCACGTCCGGCATTCAGGAACAACAGGTCGACATCGCGATCGCCGATCCCGGCGATCAAACGATCGACACCTTCCTCGGTCGCCAGATCGGCCTCGATGGTTTCGACAGTCACACCATGCGAACCGAGCGCCTCGGCGGCCTGCCGGATCGCAGGTTCGTCGGCGGCTATGATCAGATGGTAGCCGTCCTTTGCGCACAGTTTGGCAAGTTCCTTCCCAATGCCGCTCGAGGCGCCCGTCACCACGGCCAACTTTTCATTCGTCATCACGTCCTCCGAACTTCGCTTCGGCCGAACCACTGTCGGAGCTGATTGTTCCGTGCGGGTTGATGCGCGGCCGTATGCGGGCCGTGACAACGATTTGTTCTTGAGTTCAATGAACACGCGGCGTGGAGAGGTGGAACAACTCAGGTCTGGGCGAGTTCGATATCATGCAGCATCGTTGCTCCCCTTGTTTGATGCTGCACGATCGGGTCCCCTCAGCCTGATCCGCTCGCGCTTTCTATCGGAAAGCGCGAGCATCTAATCACCTCGACAATCATGTTTTTGGAACAACAAACCCGTTCGGCAGTTCGGGGCGCAGGAGGAATAAAATGCAATACGCCGAAGAAATCGCGCTCAGGCGCGTGAAAATGCTGGTCGAACAATATGTTGTCGCCAGGAGCAGGAGATATGATTTCGTCTCGACGGAACTTGCCTGCAAGGCCATTCGCCAAGTCGTACGAAGTCCGATCGAAGACGCCGAACTGGACCATTTGCTGGCTAGAAGCGCGGTCAAACAGGGGCTCTCGGTGCGGTTCGACCGAATAGGTCATTGGCAGGCGGCTTCGCCCGAACTCAGCCAGGAGAAATCAGCATGAGGGCAGTCCTTTTGGTGTCGGCTGCATTCCTCGCCTTGGCGGGGTGCAACGACAATGCCGATCCAGCCAAGTCCAAGACGGACACTACGAACAGCCAGCCGGTGGACAAGAATCCCACGACGGACACCAACCCGACGCCGCAGACCAGCACCGGCGGCGACCAGCAAGGTACGCAGCCAACGCAGCCCGCATCTCCAAAGCCAAGTGGCGACTAGGCCTATGGAGCGACGCAACGCAATAATCTCGCTGGTGATAGCGGCGGTCATCATTGTCGGTTTCATCGTCGGCTTTTTCTACGTTGACATGGGCTGGCAGACCTCCCCGCTGAAACGTGCGCCGGAGCAGAACCAGGGCGGCAATGCCCCGGCGGACACCGCCCCGGCTGCGGGCGTCCAGAAAAATCCCAGGGAAAACACGGAAATGCCGGGGCAACAGTGATCGACGGCCGGCAGCAACAGGAGAGGGCGACCTCGCGGTGACCCTGCCGAACTGAGTTCAATACAGCACCGATCTGGAGTGTGGATGATGGGCATCCTTTCCGACCTCGACAAGAAGCTGACGGACAATATGTACGAGCATGGCAGCGAATTCACCGATGCGGTTTCGGATCTGCCGGAAGCAGTCGTGGAAGCGGTCGAACGGCTGATGTTTTTCATCCAGCCCGACGCGCGCGATACAGTCAGAACTCAGGTTCTCGGCCTCATTCACGAATACAGAATCCAAGACGCGCCGAACGGGGATCGCCCCGCCTGACCTTCAGCTTACGCTGATGCGGCAATTGAAACCGATCGGGACCTGGCTCGCCGCCTCGTGCTCCGGATCGGCGGGCGCGGTCGTTGACGGACCCGACGAGTGCTCTAGATCAGATTTACGCCGGCCACGGTTTTGTTGGGTCGGGGGAGACTATTCGGTGGCGCACCAAACGCCTGATTTGATCGTTAGACGCCGCTATCTCAGGCACGACTGCCTGTGCTTGCTGTTGCTGATGTTGTCGGCATGCTCATCTTCCGATCAGATCGAGCAGCAATCACGAACAGCGGCCTCCGCATCGCAGACCGTGTTGATGGCGCTGGACGCCTGGGCGGCAGGGGCGGCGCCGACCGCATACACGGTGGGTACGCTGCAATCGATCGGCGAGACGCTTACCGACGCCGGGGCGCAAATCCGGTCCGCGCAAACCAGTGAACCCGCCGAGCAAGCTTCACTGACAAAGGCAGTCTACGATTTGTCGGTCGCGGTGGCGCGTGCAGAGGCCGGATTGCAGGCGGGCGACCGGCCGGAAGTCCAAGACGCGCAACAGGATCTACGGCTGGCGTCGCGTTCGCTCGCTACCGCCTACGCCAAGTATTTCGCGCCGAAGCCATGAAGAAGCTCATGGAAATATCCCTCGGCGTCGTCACCAGCGTCGGCGGCTTCCTCGAAGTTGGGTCCATGGCGACGGCGGCGCAGGCAGGCGCGATGTTTGGCTTCCAGTTGATCTGGGCGGTGGTGCTAGGCACCATCTGCATCATCTTCCTTGTCGAAATGTCCGGCCGGTTCGCGGCCGTGAGCCATCACACGATCTCCGACGGCATCCGCGAGAGATTCGGCTTCAACGTCTTTCTATGGCCGTTGCTGGCCGCCCTGCTGGTCAATTTCCTGGTGCTGTCCGCCGAGATCGGCGGCGTCGCCATTGCGCTCGAATTTGCCACCGGCATAGGCTTCCAGTGGTGGGCACTGCCGGTGGCTTTGCTGGCGTGGCTGCTGCTTTGGAAAGGCACCTTCGGCTTCATCGAGAAGGGCGTATCTATTCTCGGTCTGGTGACGCTGTGTTTCGTCGTCGGAGCGGTGATGCTGAGACCCGATTGGACGGCAGTCGCAAGGGGCGCCGTGCCTTCGCTGCCGGTCCACGATGCCGCCAATTACTGGTTCATGGCGGTGAGCATTCTCGGCGCCTCGATATCGCCCTACCTCTTCATGTTCTATTCCTCGGGGGCCATCGAGGACAGGTGGGACAAAAGCTATCTCGGAGCCAATCGGGCCATAGCGGGGTTGGGCATGACTTTCGGGGGGACCATCTCGATCGGCGTGTTGATCGTGGCCGCTCTCGTGCTCGCCACGCATGGCGTCACCCAGGTGGACGACTATCACCAATTGCCGTTGATGCTGATATCCATATTCGGCTTCTGGGGCTTCGTGCTGTTTGTTGCCTCCCTCGCCATTGCCTGCTTCGGCGCCGCACTAGAGGTCGGGTTGCAACAGGCCTATCTTGTGGCCCAGGGTTTCGGCTGGAATTGGGGCGAGGATCGCAAGCCGCGCGACGATCCGGGTTTCAGCGCCACCTACACGATATCATTGCTTTTGGCGGCTATTCCCATCGCGCTTGGTCTCGATCCGCTGAGGCTCACCATCTTTTCCATGGCGCTGACGGCAGCCAGCCTGCCGCTGACGGTCGTTCCTTTCCTGTTTCTGCTGAACGACAAACGTTATGTCGGCGAGCATCGCAATGGCTTTTTGTCGAATGCCGCCGTCATCTTCATCATCGCGCTTGGCTTCGTACTGGCGGTGGTGACCATCCCGCTGCAGATATTCGGGGGCACATGATGAAGTTGCTGCGTGATCTCCTCGACAAGCAGGTGGTCGACCGCGAGCAGATCAAGATCGGCAAGGTCGACGGGCTGGTGGCGGAGTTGCGGCCTGGCAAGCCGCCTCGGATCATTGCCATCGAGCTCGGCTCCATCACCCTGGCACGTCGCCTCGGCGCACGGCCTGGGCGCTGGATGGCGCGGCTCGCGGTCAAGCTGGGTGGCAAGCAGCATGGCGAACCCCATCGGATCGCCTGGCACAAGGTGAAAGATATCGGCATCGATGTCGAGTTCGACATCGATGTGCGAGAAACGTCGATCTTCGCCTGGCAGGACTGGTTGCGCGACCATGTCATCGGGCGCATTCCGGGAGCTTGATAATGACCACGGTCAATCTCGAGCATCTGGCAGGGCGACGAGTACTCTCGCAGCGCGGCAAGAATGTCGGTTATATCGAGGAGATCCACGCCGAACGGGACGGTGACGATTTCCTCGTCACCGAATTCCATGTCGGGGTCTACGCTGCTTTCGAGCGTCTTTCGGCCTCGGCCATAGGCGTGGCGGTGCTGGATCTTTTCCGATTGCGCCGCCGCGACGGTCTATACCGCATCCCTTGGGACAAGCTCGACATCTCCGATCCCGCGCGACCGCGGCTGCTGTGCCCAATGACCGAACTCTCAGGCATGAAGGGCGCACCAGACCTCCATGAATAGGCCGTGGGGTGCTGCATCGTCGGGATCGTTCTCAGCGCAGCATGCTTGCCGCCAGGAAAACCACGGCTGCTATCAAAACGACAGCTGCAATCACCAAAACCGGCCAGTTGGCGCCAGGCCGCAGTTCCGGCTCGCCTTCGACCGGGCGCATGGCGTTGGCAAAGCTGGCATCGTTTTCGAATTCTGGACGATTGCGCGGCGGACTTGTCCCAGCGACCGGATTTTGTGTGTCCGCGGCCTCTGCGTCTGTCTCAAGCGGGGCAATGGCGGGATCGAACCCCGGCGTCTTGTCCTGCGTCGCTCCTGCCTGAACTTCGCCTCTGGCCGCGGCAGGGGTCGGACTTGAAACCTTGGCCATGATTTCTCCCTTTCAACCACGCCCTGGCAGACTTGCACTTGTGAGCGCGGCGAGAGCAAAGCTTGCGTGCGCCGGAGCGGCCTACCACGGTCGATTTGCTCGCCATGCGGTCCTCGTAGCGCACGCCAAACTTCTGCCGCCGCCGATTTGTTCCAAGCAGCAACACCCACGGCCTGAGTCGGTTCACACGAGGCTGTGGCGCTCAAGAATTTGGCTGTGGAGCATGGCGTCGCAAATTGGCGTTGGATCAGCCTTGGCAGATCATATGAACAGTCACTGCTCGCTGCGGGAAAATGAACCGACCCGTCGCTGCCTCGCGATTGAGGCCATGACGGCAGGTTCGCGATCAATTTCACAGCAGATCTTTCCGAAGGAAGATGCGGGCATGTCCAGGGATCCCGAATTCGACTTTGCCAAATTCCTCGAAACCATGGCGCATGTAGAATACCGGTGCCTGGAAACTGCTCGTCTCCACGACGGCCTTCTTACAGCCACGCCGGATGGCTTCTTCCTCGACAGTCCTGAGAAGTTGTGAGCCAAAGGATTGGCCACGCAACTGCTCAGGCAGGAAGAACATGTCGAGAAACAGGAGCCCGAGCTCCGTTCTGCCCCAAAGCCCGCCCCAGACTTTTCCTGAGTGGTCGCAAAGCTCCGCTCCGATGACAGCTCGGTCGTCGATCCCGGTCTGTGCGATGTTGTATTGATAGAGCGCTGCGGCGGCCCGCGCTCTATCATCCTCGCTATACGTCAAAGCGGTTGTAAATCTCTCGGATCGGAATGACATGCATTTTCCTCCTGGGTGGGCACAGGCATGAGACCCGCCGGCAACGTCGGTCACGGCCAAGATGAACTCGTTGCCAACGCCAAGAAATAAATCCGACAGCCATCTCAGGCGCCTTCGAACGCCGCGGGCTTTGTGGTCTTCACAAAATGTTACGTGAGGGAACGTTCGCGCCTGACTCTTCTTAGGCAATCGAGGCGGTTGTCGCCTCGTGGATTTTGAAGGAGAAGAAGAATGCCCAATCAAGGTGGTAGTCACGAACAGCATGTGAAGGCAGGCCAGCAGAGCCACAAGAACGCCGACAATAAAAACCGTCAGCAACAGCAGGCCGCTGGTGGTGGTCAACGGCAGCAGGGCGATGGATCCGGCATGCGTGGTGGAACCCACGAACAGCACGTGAAAGCTGGCGAACAAAGCCACAAGAACCGCTGATCGCGGTTGATTTCAGCAGACCCACCCCGAAGTATCGGGGTGGGTCTGATTGCATCTGAAGGGGTACCGACGAAGAGGCCGGGTCGCGAAGTCGCCCCGGCGGCTTTGGCGCCGGGCACAACCAGTCAGGCAGCTTGCTCCAGGGCGCGCTCATTGACACCGCCTTCGCCCAGCCCGGAAAGCGCTTCGTCCGTCGCGACCTCCTCTTTCAATGTCTCGTTGAGGAGCTTGACCACGTCGCTCTTGCCAAGCTGTTCAGCCCACGCGACCAACGTGCCATAGCGCGCGATTTCATAATGCTCGACGGCCTGTGCCGCGCCGACCAGCCCTGCATCCAGCGCCGGGTCACCCTTGTATTCGTCGAGAATTTCCGACCCTTCCTCAAGAATGCCGTCGATCGCCGGACAGGTCTTGCCGCGGGCCGGTTTGTCCATAAGTTCGAACACTTGCTCGAGCCGATCGACCTGGCCTTCGGTTTCCATGCGATGTTTCTCAAAGGCCGCGGCCACCTCCTCGGATTCGGCGCCCTTTGCCATCTTCGGCAAGGCTTTGAGTATCTTCTTTTCAGCGTAGTAAATGTCCTTCAGCCCATCGAGGAACAAAGCCTCCAGTCCCTTTGTCGTCGCTCTTTTTGCAGTCGCCATGATTTGTCTCCCTGGATTGTCGTGAAAGCTCACCGGCGGTGTAGCCATGGACTAACTTTCCATGGAAGCAGTTGTTCCCTGGGCGCGACTCGGAAGGGCAGCACGCCAAACACCGCTTTTGTCGAAAACCGATCGCTGTCAAAAGGCGATGGATGATGACGGTGTGAGAACCGCCGGCAGGGGACGGAGAGCACCGGGGTTCTTCGCGCGATATGGAGCAGATGGTGAAAAGAAACCCTTCCGATGGGTTCATATACAAAATCATATTTACATATAAAACAAATCATGATGATCTTGCAGTCGTGCAACGCGGCTAAGGTGGTTGGTTCCGGCGTACATCGCTGAGCCTGAATGCCAGCAGATGATCGTGCACAAATGAAATCAACATGATGTCGCGGGCGAGTCAGCCGTGCATTGATCGGATGTAGGGAGTGCGGCATGCCCTTTGATGTCATCGTTGTCGGAGCCGGCGCAGCCGGGGCTGTTCTTGCCGCCCGGCTAACCGAGGATGCAGCCACGAACGTGCTTTTGCTGGAAGCGGGGCCGGACTACCGGAGCGGCGAGCAACCTGCCGAGATGACGAGCCCAAATCCCTTCAACCTGCTGCTTCCCGATCATTTTCAGCAGCAATACATGTATCCCGACCTGATGGCTCGCCGCACGAAGCGGCAGGAGCATCGGGTCTACTGGCGCGGCAAGGGGCTTGGCGGTTCGACGGCCGTCAATGGGCAGATTGCCATTCGCGGCGTGCTCCATGCATTCGACCGCTGGGAGGAAATCGGATGCAAGGGCTGGTCGGGAGCGGATGTGCTGCCCTTCTTCTGCCGCCTGGAGGACGACCCGATCGCGGCCAATTTTCACGGCAGCGGCGGCCCGATTCCGATCTACCGCGCGCCTGTCGAAAGCTGGGGAAGCGTCGACAAGGCCATGCGCCAAAGCGCGATGGCTCTCGGCCATCCTTGGCATGACGATCTCAATGCTCCGGATGCCGAAGGGGCTTGCACCTATCCCATCAACAGTCGAGCCGGCAAGCGCGTGTCGGTCAATGACGGCTATCTGGAAGCGGCCCGCGACCGGCCGAACCTCACCATCATCGGGCAGGCGACAGTGGACAAGGTGCTTTTCGATGGCAGGAAAGCGATCGGCGTTTTGGCCATCGTGGCCGGTCAGGTTCGCAAATTCGAGGCGCCGCTGATCGTCCTCTCGGCCGGCGCCATCCACTCTCCGGTCATCCTGCAGCGCTCGGGCATCGGTCCGGCGGCTCTCTTGAATCGAAAGGACATCGAGGTGCTTGCCGACCTGCCGGTCGGCGAAGGTTTTTTCGACCATCCTTATTGCCGCATCGAACTGAAGCTGAAGCCGGAATTCAAGGCGACCGATGTCGACGCGCGGCATACCAACTGCTGTGTGCGGATGAGTTCGGGCGTGCCGGGCGCTGAGCGCGACGACATTCTCTACGTCGCCATGAACCATGGCGGTATCGGCGTGGAGTCCGACAGCGCCCAGTTCGGCGAGGCCATGGTCAATCTGATCCTGATGGAGGCCAAGAGCCGGGGCACCGTGCAACTGCGTTCCGCCAATCCCTTCGACCAGCCGATCGTGGAAGAAAACATGCTGGACGATCCAATGGATCTTCAGCGCATGCGTATCGCCTATCGCCACCTCGGCGAGATTGCCCGGCAGGCGCCGATCCAGGCGATCGCCGAGCGCGTCCTGCTGGGGGATTCCGATCTGCCTTTGTCATGGCTCGAAACGGCAAGCGACGAGGAGGTCGACAATTTCCTGCTGGCGCAGTCTTCCGATGCGCAGCATGGGATCGGAGGCTGTTGCATGGGAAGGCCCGGCGAGGCCGTGGTCGATCCGGAATGCCGGGTCTACGGTTTGGAAGGACTGCGGGTTATCGATGCGTCGATCATGCCGCTCGATTGCCAGGCAAACACCAATCTCACCTCGATCATGATTGGCGAGAAAATGGCCGACAGCCTGCGCCGGTCCACCTGACAGCTCTCTGCCGAACTGCATATGGTCGCGAGGGCAGGCCCGCGCAAAAAGGCGCGGGCCTTGAATGTCAGCGAGTGACATCCACGGTAATCGTCTTCAAGTCGCACATTTCCATCAGCGTGTGCCGACCCCCGGTGCGACCGAGGCCGCTCTGCGTCCCGGCGGCGCCGCCGGCAGGAATATGCAGCTCCCAATAGCAACTCATCTCGTTGATGTTGACGATGCCGACCCTCAGGCTTTCAGCAAAGGCAAAGGCGTTCTTGATGGTGCTGGTGAAGACCGCGGCCGACAGGCCGTAGGGGCTGGACGCCGCAAGTTCCATCGCCTCCTCGTCGGTCTCGAAGGTCAGCACGGGTGCAATCGGCCCGAAGGATTCCTCGACATTGAGCAGGCTTTCCCGGGTCAGTCCTGTGACGATCGACGGCTCGAAATAGAGATTGGTGGCAAAGCCCGCCGCCACATTGCCGCCGGTGACGATCTCGGCGCCACGTGAGCGGGCGTCCGCAATGTGGCTGAGCACCTTGTCGACGGCCACCGCATTGTTGATCGGCCCCATCGTCGTCGCGGGATCGAAAGGGTCGCCCATTTTCACCTTCGCGGCCGCTTTCACGAGACCTTCGATGAAACGGTCATGGACGGATTTATGCACCAGCACGCGTTCGGTGGCCGTGCAGATCTGCCCGGCATTGGCAAAGCAGCCGGCCCCGACCTGGGCGGCAGCCATGTCGATATCGGCATCGGCCAGCACGATGGTCGGACCGTTGCCGCCCATTTCGAGCAGAAGCGGCTTGCCCGCGCCACGCCGGGCGATCGTCGCGCCGGTGGCGGAACTGCCGGTGAAGCCGATGGCATGGGTGCCCGGATGAACGACCGCCTCGTCGCCCACCTCCGCACCGTCACCCAGAACGAGATTGATGGCGCCGTCCGGCAGGCCCGCCTCGATGAAGCATTCGACAAGTGCAGTGGCAATCAGCGACGTCGTCGGCGCGGGCACCCAGACGACGGTGTTGCCCGTTGCGACGGCCGGTCCGAGATAGTAGAGGCAGGGCAGGGCGAGCGGGAAATTCCAGGGTGTGATGATGGCAAAGACGCCCTTCGGCTGCAGGAAGCTGAAGGCGCGCTTGTTGGCATCGGCAAGCGGAAACGCCGCCGTCTCCAGCCACTTCATCTGTTCTGCCGCATTGCGGAAGCCGAGAGCCGCCGCCGACGCTTCGGCCTTTGCTTCGCTGTGGAACGGCTTACCCTGTTCCAGGCAGAGCAGGCGCGCAAGCTCCTCGGCGCGCCTGTCGATCGCGTCGGCAATGCGCATGCATAGTTGAGCGCGCGCGAAGGTTCCCATCTTGCGCATGGTCTCGCGTGCGCCTTCGGCGGCTTTCACCGCGCGACCGACATCGGCGCGGGTGGAAAGGGAGAGATAGCCGAGATGCTCGCCCGTCGAAGGACTGTCGATTTTCAGGAATTTGCCCGAGCTGCCGGCAATCCACTCGCCGCCGATGCGGTTGATGCCGATGCGGGCGGCTGCTTCCGGCTCCGAGACGATCGCCATGCCGCGCAGGTTGGGGCCTTCGAGAGACGATTTGAAATGGACTGTCATCATGCGTTCCTTTGGCCGAATTCGGATTGGATGTTCAAAATGGCGGCACGGCTGCGCTCCACGGCTGCGATGAAAAGTCTGCTGCCGGCCTCTGCGCTCGCCTCCGATGGCGTGCCGATGACGCCGTTGTCGCGGATGGCTTCGAAACGGCGCCAGACGGTGACGGCCGGCGCGGCGTAAAGGTGAGGATCCGGCCAGGATGGCGAAGTGCCGCCTGGCGGGATGAGATCGCGGCGAACGCTGTCGCCAAGCACATGCATCATCAACGAGGTTTCAAGCGCGCAAGCGTGACCGGTGCCCGTGGCGGCATCGGGCAGGGCCTGCGCCGCCACGTCGGCGATGAGATCGAAATACGAGAAACCCGCGGTGACGATGCCACGCTGGCCAAGGGTGGTGATCGCCACCTGGATCGCGGCGCGGTTTCCGCCATGGCCGTTCAGCATGACCGGCAGGAAGCCGTCTTCGGCAAGGCAGGTGCAGAGATCGACGAGCACGGCGATGAAGGTCCGCGGACTGAGGCTCATCGTGCCGGAGAAGGAGCGATGATGCTCGGACGAGCCATAGGCGAAAGGTTCGGCGACCCGCATGGAAGCCTGTCCTTCCGCCGCGGCGAGAGCGACTGCTTCCGCAAGCCAGCAATCGACGCCGAGAGGCAGATGCGGGCCATGTTGCTCGACAGCGCCGAGCGGCAGAATGACGACGGGTTTATGCACGCCGGCTGTCGCGTGTTTTTCCGTATCCGGCGAGGTCATCAGCGCAAAGCTGGACCTGAGCGGGATCGGCAAGGCCGGAACTGGCTCGCTCATCGTGCTGCCTCGACGAGCCGCGCCTTGGCGTAGGTCATGCCGGAATCGGCCAGGAGAGCGACCATGATGATTGCACCCTTGTAGAGTTCGAGGCTGGAAGGATCCGTGCCGAACACCCGAAGCGCAGTTGTCAGCAGACTGACGATCAGGGCGCCGACGACCGCCCCCCACACCGTTCCCCGTCCGCCGAAGATACTGGTGCCTCCAAGCACGGCAGCGGCGATCGCGTCCAGAAGCAGCGAGGTACCGCCGATATTGGGCGTCACGACAGGCACCCGGCTGATCATGATCACGGCCGTCAGGAAGACGAAGATGCTGGAGGCGCAATAGACGAGGATCGTGTGTTTCGTCACCGGGATGCCGGCAAGTTCCGCGGCTCCGGCATCCGACCCGAGCGCATAGGTACGCAGCCCGAAACGGCTGTGCCGCATCAGGATTGCTGCTACGGCAACGATCAGGAGCGTTGCGAAGATGACATTGGGAATGCCAAAGCTGCGCTCAATGCCGACCGCGCGAAGCGTCGGATCCTTCAGCATCAGGACGCCTTTGGAGGCAACGGCAAGCGTTGCGCCCTGCAGCGCGACCATTGTGGCCAGTGTCGTCACGAAGGGCGGTATCTTCAACAGTGCGATAACGGCGCCGTTCGCGAGGCCGATCACCACCATCACGGCAAAGCCGACGAGCAAGGCAAGCGGCAGGCCGGCGCCGCCGTCGATCAGGCTGGCGATGAAGACGGCGCAGAAGGCGACGCCGACGCCGGCGGACAGGTCGATGCCCGCCGTCAGCAGAACGATCAGAGCCCCAAGCGCCAGGATGGCGATCGGGGTCGCCTGGGCGACGATGTTGATGAGGCTGGCGGTTGAAACGATGCGGGCGTCGATGAGCGCGAAGATCGCCAGCAGGATGACCAGCAGGATCAACGGCGAGAGGTCGAGAAAGCGCCTGCACCAGATGTTCTGTTGGCGGGTCATGAGGGTTCTCTCATCGGATGTGCCAGTCTTCGACCGGTTCGCGCAGGCCTGATTTGACGCTGCGCAGGATTGCATCATTGACGGCGACGGCGCGCAGGGCGTCGCCAACCGGCATCACGAAAGGGGTATCGTCGCGAACCGCCGAAATGAAATGGTGGACCTCCTCGAAGAGATCCCCGGTGATACGGCCATTGACGGTCGGCCAGTGCAGGGCGTCGGGTTGCGACCACTGTCCATGCGACAGGATGCGTAGACCGTGGTCGCGCACGTCGAGGTCGATCATGCCTTCGGTGCCGATGATTTCCGTGCGTGCCCAGATGCCGGTCGGAACGGTCGGTGGCAGCGTCCAGCCGAAGTAGAGCTGTCCGCTCATTCCGTTCGACAGTTCGACGGTGGAGAAGATCGCGTCTTCGGATCGAACTCCGAGCGAAGGCATGAGCTTGGCGACCGGGCGGGAGTAGACGGCGATGATGTCCGAACCTGAGATCCATTGCAGCGCATCCACGTCGTGCACGCCGAGGTAGAAGCAGACGCTCGAGTTTCCGTTCATGCGAAGACCGACTTCGCGACTGGTGAAACGGCCGCTGCTGCCGTGGATCGGCTCGCCGATCCGCCCGGATCTTACCGCTGCCGCGGCCTCGCAATAGCGAGGGTCGAACCGCAGGATGTGGCCGACCAACAGGCGTGCGCCGCTTCTCTCCGCTGCTTTCGCGATCGCCTTGGCAGGGGACAGATCATGAGCCATCGGCTTTTCGAGCAGCACCGGCTTGCCGGCATCGAGCAGAATGCGGCAGACGTCTTCATGCAGCGTGTCGGGTGCCGCCACGATATAGGCGTCGGCGGCATTGGCGGTCAGCGCGGTGGTGGCATCGCGGAAATACCGGGCACCGAAATCCGACGCGGCCTTGCTCCCCGTGGCAGCATTCGGATCAACGAATGCCGACAGTTCGGCGACAGGACTCGCGGCAACCACCTGCGCATGCAGGAGACCCATGTAGCCGGCACCGACGATGGCGATTTTCAGCTTGCTCAAAGGGTTTCTCCTTACAGGCATGGTGCAAGGTTGGATGCTGGCCGGGGTGCGCAAGCTTGTGGTGTGATCGTGCGATCACCGAAGGCCAGCGTCATCACGTCTTCTTCCGTCGCCCCACGAGCCAGCGTGCCGACAGAGTGGCCTTCGCGCATGACGACGATGCGGTCGGCAACGCCGAGAACCTCGGGCAACTCGCTCGACACCATGAGGATCGCCGCGCCCTCGGCCTTCAATCTTGCGATTAGGTGATGGAGTTCGGATTTTGCGCCGACGTCGACGCCGCGTGTCGGCTCGTCGAGCAGGATGATCTTCGGCTTAGTGGCAAGCCATTTGCCGATGACGACCTTCTGCTGATTGCCGCCCGAAAGCTCGATGGTCATCTTGTCGGGCTGGGCCGGCCGCACGCCGAGTGAGCCGATGAGATCGCGGGCGAGTGCCAGGATGCGGCGAGGTCTCAGCAGGCCGAAGTGACTGTTATCGCGAATCCAGGCGAGGGACAGATTGTCCCTGATCGACATCGTGCCGACGAAGCCTTCCAGATGCCGGTCTTCGGGTATGTAGACGATGCCGGCGCGATTGGCGGCCTTGGTGTCGCCGCCGGTCTGCTGCCCGCCGAAAATTCTGAGCGTGCCGCCATGCATGGTCTCGAGGCCGGCAATCAGCCTGAGCACCTCGGAGCGGCCGCTTCCCATCAGGCCGGCGAGCGCGACGATTTCGCCCCTGCACACGCTGAGCGTGGCCGACTTCAAGAGCTTGCCATCGGAGATGTTGCTGATCTCGATCGCGGTTTCGCCGATTTGCGCTTCGAGATAGGGGAAGATGTCGCCGACATCGCGCCCGACCATCATGGAGACGATCTCGGCCTCGTTGGTCTGGCGGGTCTGGCGCTCGCCGATGAACCGTCCGTCACGCAGAACGACGACGCGGTCGCACTGGCTGAAGATCTCTTCCATCTTGTGCGAGATGTAGAGGATGCCGGCGCCGCGAGCTCTCAGCCTGTCGATCAGGTCGTAGAGCTGGTCGCGCTCGCGGTTGGAGAGCGCGCTGGTCGGCTCGTCCATGATGAAGAACCAGGCATCGGACAGAACGGCACGGGCAATTTCCACCATCTGCCGGTGCCCGACGGAAAGCGTTCGCAGCTCCGCGCCAATGTCGATATCGAGCGACAGCTCGTCCATGATGGATTTCGCATCGCGCCGCATCCGGGCCCGGTCGAGAAATCCCAGGCGGGTATGCGGTTCGCGGCCGATGAAGAGATTCTCCGCCACCGTCAGGTCCGGCGAAAGGCTGAAATGCTGATGGATGACGCTGATGCCCTTGGCGTCGCTGGGGGAGTGGAACTGGACGGCGTTGCCGTCGATGACGATCTCACCCTCGTCCGGACGATGCAGACCGGAAATGCACTTCACCAGCGTCGATTTTCCGGCCCCGTTCTCGCCGGCAAGTCCTACCACCTCGCCGGCCGAGACGGCAAAGCTGACACCGTCGAGTGCCTTGACGCCCGGAAAAGACTTGCCAAGCCCGCGCAAGGCGATGCTGTGTTTGCCGACCGGTGTTGCGGCGGTGTTGCGGGGCGACGGGGTGGACTTGCGGCCACTGGTTTTGAACAGGGCGGCGACACTCTCCGGCTGGCTAGTGAGAACGGCCACCAGAATGAGGCTCGCGGTCACGAAGTAGATCAGGATCTGCGGTACCTGCAGGAAGGACAGGCCGGTGTTGATGACGCCCAGCAGCAGCGCCCCGATCGCCGTTCCCCAGATGGAGCCCTGGCCGCCGGACAGTTTCGTGCCGCCGATGATGGCGGCTGTGATGGCTGTAAATTCAAGCCCGGTGCCGGCAAGCGGCTGTGCCGAACCAAGGCGGCCGATGGTGAGGATCGCGCCGAGCCCGGCCGTTGCGCCGGCAATCAGGTAGACGGAGATGCGCACGAGGTCGACGGGAACCAGTGAGGCCCGCGCTGCTCCCGCATTGCCGCCGACCGCATAGATCCAGCGCCCGTACACCGTGCGATTGAGCACGAACCACCAGAGGCCCAGGCAGATGGCGGCGATGATGACGGAGACCGGTAGGAGGCCGATCGTCTCGCGTCCCGCGAAAAGCAGGACCGGATCGGCGACCGCGATGCTGGATGCGCCGGAGAGACTGAGCGCCAGGCCGCGCGCAAACGCCATGGTGGCGAGCGTTGCGATGAATGGGGAGATGCCGGCAAAGCCGATCAGCGCTCCATTGAGCAGACCGATTGCGGCACCGCCACCGATCGCGGCGAGAAGGCTCAAGCTCGCCGAGCCGGTTGCCGTGTAGGCAAGGCCCGCCGCGATGCCGGAACAGGCAAGATTGCTGCCGACGGAAATATCAATGCCGCGCGCGATGATCACGACCGTCATGGCAAAAGAGATGAGGGCGATGACCGCACTCTGCTGCGCGATGCTGACAAGATTGCCGGTCGACAGAAAACGCGGATCGATCCAGCCGAAGACGGCGATGGCGACCAGCAGCACCGCGATGAGGACCGGTTCGTTGCGCCGCAGTAACGGAGAGGTCCAGGACTGGAACATGGGTTGGTCCTCTTATCGAGCATCATGCGCGGTCACCACGGAAGCGGCGATGGCGATCGTCAGGAAAAGGGGACGCCGGATGATATGTCATCCGGCGCTTGAGCCGCTTTAGGCTGTTACTTTGCCAGGGTCATGGCGGTCGCCGGAACCTTGGGACCGAGTTGCTCGGTATAGTTCTTGGCTTCCACCGCCTCCTTGTCGGTATTGATGTATTCGAAGGTGAGGCCATCCGCCTTGAGCTTCGCCGCCGTCGCATCCGAGGTCACGAAATAGGTCGGCATGTAGAGATCCTGCGGCAGCTTTTCGCCGTTGGCCAGGCGAGCGGCAACGGCGATGTTCCAGTAGCCGACACGATAGGCGCCGGTCAGCACGTCCATCACCATCTTGCCGTCGTCGATCAGTGGCTTCATCTCGGCGTCGCCGTCATAGCCGCCGTAGAGCAACTGGGTTCCCATCGAGCTGGCAACGGAATCGGCTGCCAGGCAAAGGCTGTCGGAGATGCAGCCGATGGCCTTCAGATCCGGATAGGTGGTGAGCCATGTCTGGGCGGCATTGGTTGCCTTGGCTGCGTCCCAGCCGGTCGGCTCGATCCCGACCACCTTGATGTCCGGAAACTCCTTTTTCAGGGTTTCGACAAAGCCTTTTTCGCGCGTGTCGGACACGAAGTTGCCACGCGAACCGACGAGCAGGGCGACTTCGCCCTTGCCGCCAAGCGACTTGCCGAGCGCGCGGGCAACCATCGACATGTTGTCGTAGTCCGGATAGAGCGTCGAATAGTTCGAGCCGGCCTCGACCTTGTTGCCCATGGTGATCACCGGAATGCCGGCGGCGGTGGCTTTCTGGATGACCGGAATGACCGCGTTCTTGTCGATCGGATCGATCAGGATCGCGCTGACGCCCTGATTGATGAAATTCTCGATGATGCTGACCTGTTTTTCCAGACTGCCCTCGGCGCTCTGCCAGGTGGATTTCACCCCATAGTCGGCGGCAGCCACGTCGCCCGCTTCCTTCATGCGGACAAAGAAGGAATTCTGCAGGTCGATTGCCGCAAGCCCAAGAACCTTTTCCGCGGCAAGCGAGGGCGTCGCGATGGCGAGTGCGAGCAGGGCAATGGATGCTTTCAAGGAAAGGCGCATGTTTCAGTTCTCCTCTTGTTGCGACAGGGCGATTCTTCGCCTCTTTTTCATGTCCCGCACGACGACCGTCCCAGCGACAGGCATTCCGGCGGTATTCCGCGGCACTCGTGCCGTATCCATGTCAGGGCCGCGCCCTGCGTGGACCGGCCTTGCTCGACCTCAGCCATTCAGGCCCTCGACACCGGCGCCGCAGACAAGTCCGGCGATGCGGGCGCCGCGCGGTGGCTTGAAAGCTCCGCTCGTCAACGCGGCCAGCGATGCCGCGCCGCTGAGGTCGGCGGCGATGCCGAATTCGAACCAGAGCAATTCAGCGGCCTTCTGCATGTCCGCATCCTCGACAAGGACGATATCGTCGACGTGCTTGGCGACGATCGCGTAGATGCTTTCATCCGTGCGGCCGCAGGCCATGGTCGCCACCTTCGTCGTTATCTCGGGCAAGCGAACGACACGGCCGGCAGCCAGGGAGGCGTGAAGGGTCGGTGAACCGGTCGGCTCGACACCGATGATCCTGGCTTCAGGTTTGACGTGCTTCAGGACTTCGGACATGCCACTGATAAGGCCGCCACCGCCGATCGCGACGATATAGATGTCGGCATCGGGAATCTGTTCGACCATCTCCAGCGCCACGGTTCCCTGACCGGACACGATCTGCGCATCGGCGAATGGATGCATGTAGAAGGCGCCGCGCGCCTTTGCCTCGGCCGATGCCGCCTCATGCGCTTCATCCCAGACATTGCCTGCGAAGCGAACGTCAGCGCCCCATTTGCGCAGCTTTTCCGCCTTCAGCGGGCTTGCATTGTTCGGCAGGTAAATGGTGGCGGGAACGCCGGCCCGGGCAGCCACATAGGCGGTGGCCAGGCCATGATTGCCGCCGGATGCGGCGACCAGTCCGTTTTCGATCCGGCTCGGCTCGAGCGTCTTCACCCGGTTCGTGGCGCCCCGGATCTTGAAGGAGCCGCTCACCTGGAGGCACTCGAGTTTCAGATAGACATCATTTTGAAGGTTTGCGCCCGCGGCATGGTCGAGCTTGACGACCGGGGTGCGCCGTATGAAGGGGGCAATGCGCCGGGCAGCCGCAATGATGTCCTCATGGCTCATCGGTCAGTGCCTCCGGATATTCGTTGGCAAGCACGAAGCAGCAATTCCCCGGACGCACGCGGCCGGGCTGACGCTTGGCGAAAACGATGCCGTCGATGGGGTGAAGGAGATCGATGGGCGCGCGGGACGGTGTGTGGAGGAAGTGAATGCGTCCGGCAAGGTCGCCTTTGCTGACGGCACTGCCGAGCGGGCTCAAGGGCTCGAAGACACCGTCCTCCTCGGAAAGCAGATAGCCTTCGCTTCCGGGCACCTTGAGCACGCGTGCGTTGGCGCCAGGGGCAATGTCAGGCGCACCCTTCAGGACGCCTGCATGTTTCAGCACATTGCGGATGCCCCTGCGGCAGATGGCCAGCGCATCTGGACTGACAAGGCCGCCGCCGGCCATCTCACTGCCGATGACGATCAGCCCCTGGTGGTTGGCGGACGCGGTCGAGGTCCGGGTTTCACCGAGATTGTCGACCATGACAACGGTCGGCGCCCCGAAGGCGAGCGTCGCCCTGATGTTCTTGCGATGCCCTTGCGCGGTCGGGGATGGCTCGATGATCGCGCTCGGCAAGATCATCAGGGACGAACCGCCGGAATGAAGATCCAGGAAGTAGTCGGCCATCGGAAACAGGATGTCATGCACGTAAGCCGCGATCTGGCTTGTCAGCGTGCCGTTGAAATCGCCCGGAAAACTGCGGTTGAAATTCAACCCGTCGACCGGGGAGGTGCGGGTGCCGGCCTCGACAGCCCGAATGTTGATGGCCGGAATCGCAATGATGCGACCGGCAATATCCCGTGGATCGATCTCGCGCAGAAGCTCGCCGAGCGCGATCGGCCCCTCATATTCATCGCCGTGGTTGCCGCCCTCGATCAGGACCGTCGGACCGTCTCCGTTCTTGATGACGGCGAGCGGAACGCGGACCGTGCCCCAGGCATCGTCGTGCGGCGATTGGGGCACATGGAAGAAGCCGACCTGCTTGCCCTCGCGATCGAAATCGACCGACGTGTAAACACTGTTGTTCCGGGGAGCGATGGTTGCGCGCACAGTGTTTGCAGGTCTCGGTACGATCATCGGGTCGGCCTCGAATTCATTGTCCCGGCCATCATGTCAGTTTTATATATGGTGTCAAGTTTGGGTATAAAACCAATGGCAATTCCGATTCCTTATCTCTATCGTGCGCGGACCACCGGGGATTCTTCGAATGTCAGATGACGCAAAAGAGAGTGGCAAACCGACCTATTCGGCCCCGGCGCTGAGCAAGGGCCTGGATGTTCTGGAACTGCTGGCGGAAGCGCGGGCACCCTTGACGATGAAGGAGATCGCGGAAGGCCTAGGCCGTTCGAAAAATGAGATATTCCGAATGCTGATCGCGCTGCAGGAACGTCAATACATCGAGCGCAACGCCGAGACCGACGCCTATTCGTTGACCGACAAGCTTTTCAAGCTGGGGCTGCACACGCCGAGCGCTCAGGATCTCATGTCCGCCGCCATGCCCGAACTGACGCGGATTGCCGGAGACTCAAATCAGTCGCCGCACCTGGTCGTCTTCAATCATGGCTTGACCGTCGTAACCGCGGCCGTTCCCGGCGGCGAGGACATGGCGTTCACGCTACGCCTTGGATACGGCCGCCTAGCCACCGACGCGACCTCCGGCCATGTGATACTTGCCTTCCAGCCGCCAAAGGTCGCGGCGCGGATGATCGATGAAAGTGAGGCGCACTCCCCGGCGCCGCTGGATCGTGACGCGCTGGAAAAGCAGCTTCGGATCATCCGCGCGGACGGCTGCTGGATGCGCGAAAGCCGTGACTTCGTCGGCATCACCGATATCTGCTGTCCGGTCATCGGACCGGACGGCAGCGCCGTCGCCTCCATTATCGTCGCCTATATCAATCGCCATACGCGTGAAAGCCGCCATGCCTATACTCTAGAGGTCCTGCGCGCGGCCTGCGATCGCATCTCCATGAAGTTGTCACCGCGGGTTCGCTGAGGGATCGTGGTGTGCCGGGGGCGCGGACGAAGCACCGTCCGCTGGCCGTTTGCACCGGATTGATAATACCAGTATAGGTCCAGTCAGGAATGTTCCGATCCAGGGTGCTTCTCGCGCGGAGGAAAGGCAATGACAACCGTGAACCTGATCGGGCTTGTCAGTCGGGAAATGGAAGCGACAGCGTCCGATGTGCCGCTTTACAGGCGGTTGAAATCGGCGATCGAGGCAGCGATCCGCTCCAATGCATTGAAGGCCGGCGCGGTTCTGCCAGGCGAGCGGGTTCTGGCGGAAGCTCTGTCGATCTCACGTGTCACCGTGAGAAAGGCCTTGGCGTTGCTCGAAGAGGAAGGGCAACTCAATCGCCGGCATGGTTCCAAAACCGAGATCGGGTCGCGGGTCGAGAAATCGCTTTCGACGCTGACGAGCTTTTCGGAGGACATTCTGGCGCGCGGCCTGAAGCCTGGATGTCTATGGCTTTCCAAGCAGATAAGCCGCCCATCCCCAGCCGAAATGATGGCCTTGGGTATTGCAGGCAATACCAATGTAGTTCGGATGCGTCGTGTGAGGACGGCCGATGGCGCGCCGATCGCCGTCGAGGTCTCGGCCGTGCCGGTTCGCTTCCTTCCTTCGCCCGAGATGGTTCAGGATTCCCTTTATGAAGCGCTTGATGCACGCGGCTTCCTGCCTCAGAGGGCAGTCCAGCGCATGCGCTCGCGCGGCGCGTCGCTGGAGGATGCGAAACACCTTCATTGCGAGCCGGGCGCACCGCTGCTGATGACCGAGCGCCGCTGCTTTCTCGCCGACGGACAAATCGTCGAATACTGCGAGACACGATACAAGGGCGACGTCTACGATTTCGTCTTCGAGCTGCAAAGATAATACCAGTTATGAACTGGTTGTAATCTGGTATTTTCCATTTATCGTGATGGCGACAGGGAGTGCCGACGTGCAGCGGGAAGACATCACCAACAGTCTCATCGTGTCCTGCCAGCCGGTTCCCGGCGGCCCGATGGATAGTGCGCAATTCGTGACAGGCTTTGCCAGGGCCGCTGTTGAAGCCGGAGCCAAGGCCCTGCGCATCGAATCCGTGCCCTATGTCGCGGCCGCCCGCCTGGCCGTCCGCGTGCCGATCATCGGTATCGTCAAGCGCGATCTCACCGACAGCCCCGTGCGCATCACACCCTATCTGGCCGATGTCGAAGCCCTGGCCGAGGCGGAAGCCGATATCATCGCTTTCGATGCGACGGACCGTGTCCGTCCCGTTCCTGTCGAAGCGCTTGTGAAAGCCGTCAAGGCCAGGAACAAGCTGACCATGGCCGATTGCTCTTGCCTTGACGATGCGCGCCGGGCCCTTGCCGCGGGTGTCGATTTCGTCGGCACGACGCTTTCCGGCTATGTCGGCGGGCCGGAACCTGAGGATCCGGACATCGCCCTCATCGCTCAAATGCGAACCCTGACCCCCTACG
The DNA here is from genome assembly GCF_040317955.1 of Mesorhizobium sp. M1342. NCBI lineage: Bacteria > Pseudomonadati > Pseudomonadota > Alphaproteobacteria > Hyphomicrobiales > Phyllobacteriaceae > Mesorhizobium > Mesorhizobium sp. M1342. The sequence goes on from NZ_JAMYLI010000002.1 coordinate 201,570, forward strand.
TCATTGCTGAAGGGCGTATCCGGTCGCCTGAGCAGGCGGCTGCCGCCGCGCGCGCCGGCGCCTGTGCCGTGGTTGTCGGCTCGGCGATCACCCGTACCGAGCACGTCACCTCATGGTTCCATCAGGCGCTTTCCGACGCCTATGTGGCGAGGGGCGCGCAAACCGCCCTTGGCACAAGTGTCCTGGGCCCAACCGTTCTGGGCATCGACATCGGGGGAACCAAGACCATGGCCGCGCTGGTCAGCGGCGGCAAGGTGATCGAGGACATGATCGTGCCGACCGCGCGAGAGGCTGGACCCGACGCCTGGCTTGCATCCTTGGCGCAAAGCACGTCGGCCTGGTCGAGCCGCTTCAGTCGTATCGGCATTGCGGTGACCGGATTGGTAGAGGATGGACGCTGGTCGGCGTTGAATCCGGCAACCCTCGGCATTCCCGACGGCTACCCGCTGGTCGAAAGGGCGTCCTCTGTTTTCGGCAAGCCGGTCTGTGCGGTCAACGATGCCCAGGCAGCTGCCTGGGGCGAATACAAATTCGGCGCCGGGCAAGGTCGCGACATCGTCTTTCTAACCATCTCGACCGGAATTGGCGGCGGCATCGTTTGCAACGGCCGATTGCTGTCCGGTCTTGCCGGTCACTTCGGTCTGATCCGTAGTCTGTCTGAAGACCGGGCTCCGCTCGAGGACGGCACCTCCGGCCGCTGGATCGCTTCGCAAGCCCTCAAGGCCGGCTTCAAGGCCGATGCCGTCGATGTGTTCAGGCGTGCGCTGAAGGGCGAGGCCTGGGCCGGCGCCATCGTCTCGCAGAGCGCCTCGCGGGTCGCGACGCTGTGCCGGGACATTCAGATGATGTTCGATCCCAAATTGATCGTCATCGGCGGCAGCATCGGTCTTGCAGAAGGCTATCTCGACCGGGTGCGCGCACATCTGAGCGAGGTCCCGCCGCGCCTTTCCCCCGATCTCGTAGCGGCGAAGCTCGGAGGCCACGCCGGCGTCATCGGTGTTGCCGATCTTGCCGAATGGGCAAGGTAACGGCGCGCCCGATCATGTCATGCAAAAATCATCAAAAAAAGAAGGGAACGATCATGAAATTGAGCAGGACGTCTTTTGCGCTTATGGCCACCCTCCTTGCGGGGACGGCTTTGCCGACCTCTGCCAACGCAACCGTGACCGTGCTCGGCTGGCCTGGCGGCTCCGAGGAAACCGCACTGCGGGCAACCGTGGAAACCTACAACAAGCAGGCCAGTGATGCCGACAAGGTGGAGTTGCTGTTCTTCAACCGCGAAGGCTTTTACGACAAGCTGCAGGCCGACATGGCGGCCGGATCCAGTGCCTTCGACGTGAACCTCGTCGCCACCTACTCGCTCGGTCGCTACGCGCCCTATATGGAGCCGATCGATCTTGGCGCGGACGCGGCCAAGGTTTTCGGCGAATCCGTTCTCAAGACGATGCAGTTCGACGGCAAGCAATACGGCGTGCCGACAGACCTTTCGTTGCACTTCATGTACTACCGCAAGGATCTCATCGACGCCTTGATCAGGGATGACGCCGCCAGGAAGACCTATGGTGAAATCGCCCAGAAGTATCTCGGCAAGCCGCTGCAGCCGAAAGACCCGGACAGCTGGACCTGGGACGACTGGGGGGCCACCGCCCTCTATTTCACCAAGCGGGTGAACCCCGACAGCCCGGTGCGCTACGGCACGGTCCTGCAGATGAAGAACCTGCTGTTCAACATGATGGTCTTCCAGTCGCTGCCGCGCTCCTACGGCGGCGACTGGATGGACAAGGACGGCAATGTCACGGTGGATTCCGATGCCTACAGGACAGGCCTCGAGCTCTACAAGAAGCTCTATGATGCCGGGTCGTCGCCCAAGGATTCGCTGAGCTACGAATATGCGGAAACCAACGCGGCCTTCGCATCCGGCCAGGCCGCGACAGCGCTCCAGTGGAACGCCGCGGCGGCGGATCTGACCAGCACCGAAAAATCCCCGGCCGTCGCCGAGGTGACCGGGATCATCGCGCCGCCGGCAGGTCCCGACGGACGCGCCGATCATATCCACGGCCTTGGTTTGGGCCTCAACAAGAACGCCAAGAACAAGGAAGGCGCCGTCAAGTTCCTGAAGTGGCTCGCCACCGAGGATGCGGCCTTGCTCTATGCGCGCAGCGGCGGTTCGCCGGCATTGTCTCCCGATGTCGTCGGCAAGGTTGCGAAGGAACGTCCCGACCTCGTCAAGCTCGGCGAATTCGCCAGCAAGTACGGCTATGTCATGACCGGAGCGACGTCCGCGAGTGCGCTCCCGGTTTATGAGCTGCAGGCAAAGGAGTTCACCGGCTACTGGTCCGGCCAGCAGAGCCTCGAGGATGCGCTCGCCCACACCAAGGCGGGCATGCAGGACCTTCTGAAGAAATAAATTATTGGCCGGACGCCGGGCCGAGGCCCGGTATCCGGCGCGTTTGGCGGATCGACATGGCCCTTGTGACACGTGCCGAAGGCAGGAAGTATCTGACGCCGCTGGTCGGCTTCCTGCTTCTGTTTCTCGGCTTTCCGGCGATCGTCAATCTGATCTATTCCGTTTCGACCGTCACATTCGAGACGTTGCGCAGTCCGGTGTTGAGCGGTTTCGGTAACTATGTCGCGGTGTTGAACGACCGCGAATTCTGGAGCTCGGCCTGGTTCTCTCTGCGCTTCGGTATTCTTACCGCATCGGCGGAATGTCTGATCGGCCTTTTCCTTGCCATCTTCCTGGCGCCGCTTCTGAGCAAGCGTCCAGTCCTGATGGCGCCGTTGATGCTGCCGCTGATGGTCGCGCCGGCCATGGTCGGTCTCATGTACCGGCTGGTGCTGCATGAATTCGCGGGCCCCGTCCCCTACTATCTCTTCGAATGGTTCGGCGACAGCCCGGCCTTCCTCGACATCGACAATGCCTTCCGCACCCTTGTCGTCGTGGAGACGCTGCAATGGACGCCTTTCGCCTTCCTGCTCTTCTACATGGCCTATTCGGCCATACCGCTCGACGTGCGCGAAGCCTCCTCGCTCGATGGCGCATCACCGTTTGAGATCGTCCGCTGGATCGACCTGCCGTTGATGAAGCCGACGCTGGTCATCGCGTTTTTCATCCGTTTCATCGACGGTTTCAGGGTGTTCGACAATGTCTACGCACTGACCGGCAGTGGCGCTGGCGGTTCAACGACGTCCTTGTCGATCTACATCTATCAGGCTTTCTTCAAGGAAGGGGCTATCGGCAAGGCGGTCGCCGCCTCGGTTGTGCTGTTCCTGGCTTCGTTCATCGTTCTCCACGGCCTTAACCGGCTTGCCGGCCGCAGGAAGCTTTGACGATGGTCAGGGCACTGCGCTGGATCGTTTTTGCCATCGCCGTGCTGGCGATGAATTTCCCCATTATCGTGACGCTGATCACATCGCTCAAAAGCCAGCGCGAGCTTTCGACGAACCCCGGTTTGTGGATCAGCCAGCCGACGCTCGACAACTATCTGGAGGTCCTGACGCAGACCAGCCGCTTCAACATCTATGCCTATCTGCTGAACAGCACCGTGGCGGCGCTGATTGGAACCGGCCTTGCGATCGCGCTCGCGTTCCCGGCTGCCTATGCGATCGCGCGTAGCGAGGCGGGAAAGCGCTTGGTCCTGCCGATCGTCATCAACCTTCGCGCCGTGCCGCTGATCATCTTCGCGATCCCGCTTTACATGATGTACCAGTGGCTGGGCCTGCTCGATACGCGGATCGGGCTCGGGCTCATCCTGACCATCGTCAACGCGCCGCTTGCGCTCGTCATCCTGGTGAACGCGATTTCAGATGTACCGGTCGAACTCGACGAGGCGGCGAAAGTCGATGGCGCAAGTTCCTTGCAGGTGATGATGATGATCGTCCGGCCCGTCATCCGACCGGCGCTCGTCACAACCTTCATTTTCGGCTTCATCACTGCCTGGAACGAGTTCCTCTTCGGCCTCATGCTGACAACCAGCCGTGCCGTCCCGATGACGGTCGGCGCATCGTTTTTTTTCGCCGCAAGCGGCGGCGGCGTAAAATGGGGAACCGCTTCCGCGGTCATGATGCTGGGCGCCTTGCCGCCGGCCTTGCTGGGTCTTGTGATGTATCGGCAGATATCAGGATCCATGACCGCTGGAGCGGTCAAAGGCTAAGGCAAGACGAGTTCGTCGTTCTGACTAGTTGGACAACCCTATCCGACAGGGCGAGCGCACTTGTCAGGCCAGGTGACTCGATTCCGAAAAGACTGATCAGCCGTCCGGACGAATCTGCCAGAATGTCGAAATCGCCGAACTGCAACCCGTTCGTTTTAGGCCGCAGCCCGCAATAGCTCGGCTCCAGTTCCCCGTCCCTCAGCCCCGGCCAATAGCGTCGGATGGCCGCGTAAAATGGCGTGGCCCGAGTTGGGTCGACCGCGTAGCCGACCTCATCGACGGGCTCGACGTCCGGCCCGAAACGAACCGATCCGCCCATATCCAGCGTCAGGTGAACTCCGAGGCCGCCTGGTTCCGGAACCGGATAAACAAGATGGTTGAAGGACGGGCGGCGTCCAAGCGCAAAATAATTGCCTTTGACGTAGGTGACATCTGGGATTTTGCCGCCATGCCCGCCCGCGAGGCTTCGGGCAACGAGATGGGCTGACAATCCGGCCGCATTGATGACCAGATTTGCGGCGATCCTATAGCCTTCCATATCGCCGCCAAACTGGAGCTCGCAGCCCGTTTCGTCGACGCTCCCGCCGAGAACCGGCGCGCGAAACGCAAAGGTGGCACCGGCATTCTCGGCATCGCCCTGTAGCCCCAGCATCAGCGCGCGGCTGTCGACGATCCCCGTGCTTGGGGACAAAAGCGCGCCGGCAACGTCCAGTTCAGGCTCAAGGCGTTCCACATCCGAGCGGCTGAGCATCTCCAGGTCCGCAACACCATTGTCCGCAGCCTTGGTCCGGATCCCCTCCAGAATCGGCAATTCCGCGTCGCTGGCGGCGACGATCAGCTTGCCGATGCGTTTGTGCGGAATCCCGCGCGCTTCGCAATAGCGGTAAAGCGCGTTCTTTCCTTCGACGCATAGCTGCGCTTTCAGGCTGCCCTTCGGATAGTAGATGCCGGCATGGATGACCTCGCTGTTGCGGCTCGACGTGCCCAGCCCGGGGCTGTCCTCGGCCTCCACGACAAGAACTTCGCGTCCATCGAGCGCCAGCTGCCGCGCAATCGCCAGGCCGACGACGCCGGCGCCGATGACGATGCAATCGACTTTCTCGTCGGGGACCTCCATCGTCAGTCGCCAGACCCTAGGGAACAATGCAGGACGTGCAAGCAGGCCTCACCAGAATTGCGGACCCACCGAAGGCGCCGCCAGCATGAGATGTCACCACAAGCATGACATGTCACTCCACCGCCGAGCAAATAGAACGAGATGTCCAGACCGATGCCGTTCATCGGCTGCTGGGTTCAATTCAAACTTGCGTTGTGTGGCGCACGCAGCGCAATTTGTTTGCGTCCCGTTGCATTGATGCCAACCGCGATCTCGGCGGCCCTGCCAAGGTCGTGCTTCAGAACCCAGACGCGCGGCGAAAGTTCATCGTCTTTCTGCAAGGGCAACTCGGCATCTCCGCGCAGGAGGCGGATACGATGCTGGAGCACTGCGCCAACTCCTTCGTCGGCATCTTCACGACCTTCGACCGTCGGTTTCGCCAGCGGTTCGCGAAGGCCGACATCGAAAGGCTGCTGCGCGAGATCAACGGCGAGGCGGATGAGCGGGACGATCAAGCCGCTTGAATTCGATGGCGCGTGCCCGCCGCAGCCCAGCTGCAAAAGGTAGCGGTTCAATGTTTGATTCACTGAACCGCTCCAACTTATTGTTTTTGCGCGGCTACTGAAGGAAGGCCGCTGTACGCCTTTCCTGGAGTTGCGCTACAGAAATTATCCCCGGCCCAGGATCATCTCCGCTGCCCGCTGCCCGATCATCATGCTGGGGGCATTGGTGTTGCCGCCGATCAGCTTCGGCATCACGGACGCATCCGCGACCCGCAAGCCACCGATGCCGCGCACCTTGAGCGTTGCCGGGTCGACGACGGCCATCGCGTCGGTCCCCATCTTGCACGTCCCCACCGGATGATAGACGGTGAGCGCTTCGGCACGCAAATAGGCGAGGATCTCGTCATCGCTGCGAACATCCTTGCCCGGCAGCATCTCCGTCCCCCTGATCGGGTCGAACTCGGATGCGGCAAAGATTTGACGCGCGATCTTGATGCCTTCGACCAACACCCTGGCATCCTCGTCGTTCGAGAAGAAGCGATGATCGATCAGCACATCCCGCTTCGATGCCTGGCCTGACAGTTTGAGTTCGCCGACGCTTTTGGGCCTGAGCACGCAGGTGTGGATTGCGTAGCCATGGCCGTACTCCACCAGCTTGCCGCGATGGCTGCGATAGCCGGGCACGAAGTGGAACTGGATGTCGGGAATGCCGTTCGCATATTTCGTCCGGGCAAAGCCGCCGGCTTCGACATAGTTGGTGGTGAGCATGCCCTTGCGGCCGGCAAAGTACCGGAAAGGCGCAGCCAGCACGCGGGGCAAGTTGGGCAGCGACAGGCCGAGCGTCTTCGTGCTCGAGGAGCGGACCGTGATCATGCCGTCGATATGGTCCTGAAGGTTCTTGCCCACGCCCGGCAGATCGACAACCGGCTTTATGCCGATCGCCTGCAACTCGGCGGCTGCGCCGATGCCGGACGCCAGCAGGATCTTCGGTGAATTGATGGCCCCGGCCGAAAGCACGATTTCGCGGCGGGCCGACAGCGTCTTCTGCTCGCCCTTGTGCCGCACCCGTACCCCTGTCGCGCGCCCCTGGGCTATATCGAGGTCGATCACTTCGCATTCGCTGAGGATTGTGAGATTCTTGCGATCGAGCACCGGGCGCATGAAGGCGGTGAAACTGCTGAAGCGCTGGCCGCGATCCTGGGTGACATTGTAGATGCCGAGGCCGAACTGGCTTTCGGCATTGAAGTCGCTGTTGGCCGGAAGACCGGCATTGTTGCCGGCCTTGACGAACATCGACGACAGCACATTCGGATCGCGCGGCTTGTCGACCAGCAGTTCCCCGCCTGTACCGTGGTAGTGCGGGTCCTGGCCAAGCAGGTTGCGCTCGAGCTTCTTGAAGACGGGAAGCACGTCGCTGAATGCCCAGCCTGCGCAGCCGAGTCGCGACCACTCGTCATAGTCCTGCGCGGCGCCCCTGATGTAGACCATCGAGTTGATCGAACTGGAGCCGCCCAACGCCTTGCCGCGATTGACCGGAATCCTGCGGTCGTTGAGGTTGGGCTGAGGCACGCCGACATAGCAGTAGTCATAGTTCGGATTGCCGTAGAGCGAGAGGATGCCGGCAGGCACCTTGACCCGCAGGCCGCTGTCGCTGCCGCCGGCTTCGATCAGGCACACTTTGTGGGACGGGTTGGCGCTCAGGCGATTGGCAAGGACGCAACCGGCCGAGCCTGCGCCGATGACGATGTAGTCGTAGTCAAGATTTTCGGTCTGCATGGCCAGCCCCTTTGAGAATGGAGATGCCGGGGCGGCGCGCGCCCCGGCTGAGCGGCTCACTGCAGAAGCTGCGTCCAGACCTTGGTGACGAGTTCCTGCGCCGCCGGCGAGCAGGCCTGGCCCATCTTGACGGGAACGGTCGGGAACAGCTCCGGAGCGTTCTCCTTGTTGTAGAGCGCCTTGCTCTCGTCGATCTTCACCGGCGAAGAGTGGCCGTAATAATTGTACTGCGCCGTCGCGTTGTCGATCTGGGTCATGAAATCGATGAACTTCCTGGCGTTCTCGATATTGGCCGCGCCCTTCGGCACGACATAGGAATCCAGCCAGCCGACCAGACCTTCTTTCGGCATCGCGTATTCGACATTGGCCTTGTCGTTGCGGCGAAGCCTCATGGTGTTGCCGTCCCACCAGAAATGGGCGGCAACCTCGCCGCTGCCGATGCGGTTTTCGATGTTGTCGCTGGAATAGGCCGCCACGAATGGCTTCTGCGCCAGCAAGAGGTCGAGCACGCGCTTCATCTCCTGCGGGTCTTCGCTGCAATATTTGATGCCGAGATAGTTTTCCGCTGCCGGAATGACTTCGTCGGGCTGCGCCAGGCTGGCGATCTTGCCGCGCAGCTCCGCCGGTGGCTCGAAATAGGTCTTCCAGCTGTCGACCGGGCCTTTGTAGAGGTCGCGGTTGACGGTGTAGCCGGCATTGCCGAAGGCGAGCGGGATCGAATAATTGCCTGTCGCATCCCACCACGGTTTCTGCCAGTCCGGCAGGACTTGGCTGTAGGCCGCCATCGAGCTGGCGCCGAAATCCTCGAGCAGCCCGCTATCGATCATGATCTTCACGAAGTGCTGCGAAGGCGTGACGATGTCGTAGCCCGACGAGCCGGCCTGCAGCTTGGTCAGCAGGTCCTCGTTGGATGAGAAGGCGTCGACCGTGACCTTGATGCCGGTTTCCTTCTCGAATTTTGTGACCATCTCGGGCGAGATGGAATCCGCCCATGCGTAGATGGCCAGGCTGCCCTCGGCGAGAGCGGGCACGCTAAAGGCGAGGCTCATGGCACCGGCCATGGCGAGCGCTGCAATTTTGGTCGTCATGTCATTCCCCTGTTTGTTGTTCTCCAGGGGCGACGATAACAAACCGTCGGGTTCGATAAATTCGATTTGCCCGATGCCTTGATTAGGAAAAACTACGCCGCTGCTACTGCCGTCGCTGAAGCAGGAAGGCCACGGTCGCCAGCACCACCGAGACAATCATGATCAAGGTCGAGATTGCGTTGAGCTGCGGCGACACGCCCTGCTTGATCAGCGAGAAAATGTAGACCGGCAGCGTGGTGGCTCCGCCGGAATTCAACAGGTTGCTGGTGATGAAATCATCCATCGAGATGACGAAGGCGAGCATGGCGCCGGCAAAGACGCCCGGCAGGATGAGCGGCAGCGTGACGCGGCGAAAGGCGACCCAGCCGGTTGCATAGAGATCGCGGGCCGCTTCCTCCAGATCGAGGTCCATCCCTTGTAGGCGCGCGCGTATCGGCAGGAAGGCGAACGGGATGCAGAAGGTGGTGTGGGCGATCATCAGCTTCACCATTCCGTTGGCGAGCCCGATCTCGGAGAAGAGGATCAGGACGGCGACAGCAACGACGATTTCGGGCAGGAGCAGCGGCAGGTTCACCACCGCTTCGGAAATCCGGCGGAACCGGACATCGCGGCCGCGCACCAGCACCAATGCCGCCATCAACGCGACAAGCGTCGAGGCGACTGTGGCGACCGCGGCAACGAGCAGGGAGGTCTTCACCGCCGTCATCAGGTTCGCGTTGGACAAAGCGGTGGCGTACCAGTGCAATGAGAAGCCGCCCCAATTGGAGACGATCCGGTTCGCATTGAAAGAGTAGAACACCACGACGGCGATGGGCAAATAGAGATAGGCGAAGAAGATCGCGCTGAAGAGACCGAAGCCCGGATAGCGCCTGACATCATCGTCCGCGTTCATGCCGCACGCTCCAGGCCTTCGGTGCGCATCGAGCGCAGACCCTGGAAAATCAGGAAGACCATGACCGCGGCCATCAGCACGATGGCGATGGCGGCGCCGAGCGGCCAGTTGCGGGCGCCACCGAACTGCAGCTGGATGAGATTGCCCATCATCATGGTCTTGCCGCCGCCGAGCAGGGTCGGCTCCAGGACCGCGCCGAGGCTTGGAACGAACACCAGGATCGCGCCGGCGATCATGCCGGGCCGGGTGAGGGGTAGGATAACGCGGCGCAATGTGGTGAGGCGGTTGCCATAGAGATCATGCGACGCCTCGATGAGCGCAGGATCGAGCTTTTCGATCGAGGCGAAGATCGGCAGGATCATCAGCGGAATGTAGCTGTAGACGAGACCGAGCAGCATGGCGGTGTTGCCGAACAGCAGCGAGTCCATGTTGTCGACGAGGCCGAGACCGCGAAGGGTCTTTTCGACGACACCATCCTTGCCAAGGATGATGATCCAGGAATAGACGCGCACGATCATTGAAACCCAGAATGGCAGCGTGACGAGATAGATCAGCAGCACTTTGATCGCCGGCCGCTGCAGCGCGATGAAATAGGCGACCGGGAAGCTCAGAAGCAGGCAGATCGATGTTGTCACGGCCGACAGGACCAGCGTCCTGGCAACGACGATGAGATATTGCGGATTGAACTCCAGCTCGCCGGTCCAGCCTTCGTTGAACAGCAGCTGCTTGTAGGGCGCGGTGGTGAACACATATTCGAACCCGCCGTAAGGTCCGCGCGTCGAGAACGACACCACGATGATGATACCGATCGGGATGATCAGCGTCAGCAGCATGATGAGATGGGCCGGCAGCAGGCCGAGGACATTCCAGTCAGGAGTTTTTGTGGGTGCCTTCATGCGCCGAGGATCCGCACGGATTCGGCGGCAAAGCCAACTTTTACCGATTGCCCGATTTCGAACATCTGGCCGCGGCTGACGCTGTTGCGCTTGGAGATGCGCAGCTTGGTGCCGCCCGCTTCAATCAGATAGTATGTGTAGCCGCCGAGATAGTTGGTGCTCATGATCGTGCCGTCGATAGCGATCGGGTTGTCCTGGGCGGGCAGGCTGATTTTCTCCGGACGTATCGAGATGAAGGCCTTCTGCCCGGCGACCGCTTTCTTGTGAGAGGCCGTCAAGGTCATGCCGAGCTGCGTTTTCACGGTTGCCTGCTCGCCGTCCACGGCAATCACGTCAGCATCGAGGAAGTTGGTCTCGCCGATGAAATCGGCGACGAAGCGGTTCGACGGCTCCTCGTAGATCGCCGCGGGTGTGCCAAGCTGCTGGATCTCGCCATCGCCGAGAACGCAGATGCGATCCGACATGTCGAGCGCTTCTTCCTGGTCGTGGGTGACGAAGACGAAGGTGATGCCGGTCTTGCGCTGCAGGATGCGCAGTTCGTCGCGCATGGCCTGGCGCAGCTTCAGGTCGAGTGCCGAGAGCGGTTCGTCGAGCAGCAGCACTTCCGGTTCCGGCGCCAGAGCGCGGGCGAGCGCGACGCGCTGGCGCTGGCCGCCCGACAATTGCTGCGGCTTGCGCCCGGCAAAGGCCTCCATATGGACGAGACGAAGCATATCGGCGACGCGCGTATCGCGGCGGTCCTTTGACCAGCCGAGGTTTTCGAGCCCGAAGCCGATGTTCTGTTCGACGCTCATATGCGGAAACAGGGCGTAGCTCTGGAAGACGGTGTTGACCCGCCGCTTATGAGGGGGAAGTCCCTGTATGTCCGAGCCGTGCAGGAAAATCTGCCCCGCCGTCGGCCGCTCGAAACCGGCGATCATGCGCAGCAGGGTGGTCTTGCCGCAGCCGCTCGGGCCGAGCAGCGTGAAGAACTCGTTGTCGTAGATGTCGAAGGAAACAGGCTTCAGCGCCTGATAGGTGCCGAACACCTTGGAGACGCCCTTGATCTCGACGGCCTTTCGAGGTGCGCCGTTGCCGGCCTCGTCATTCATGGTCAGGCGCTCCGGTCAGGACTTTTTGCGAGCTCGGCGGTGATCGACGCCGCGCCACGAGAACGGGCGGCGTCGATCAGGTAGTTACATCTTCTCCCATTTGCCGCTGCGAACGACGAACATGTCGATGTCGATGGCCATGTTGGTCTGTCCGTTGGCATCGAACGAGACGTCTCCCAGAATGCCGTCGTGGTGGATGTCACGAATGGCCTTGCTCAGCGCTTCCTTGTCGTCGAGGCCTTTTTCCTTGATGACCTGAAGCAGGATCTGCGTCGCCTCGTAGGCATATTTCGCATAGGAGCCGGCAGGATCGGGATAAGCCTTGGTTTCATAGGCCTTGTTGAATTCCTCGAGCTTGGGGTTCGACTGGACGGCCGGAGTTCCGGCGATGGTGCCCTCGGCTGCAGCTCCCGCGATCTCGATGAATTTCGGGTCGTAGATGCCTGAAATTCCGTACATCGGCAGATTGCCCATGCCGAGGTCGGCCATCTGGCTGCGCACCAGCGCTGCTTCGGTGACGACGCCGCCGAAATAGACCGCGTCGGGCGACGCTGCCTTCGCGGTAGTCAGCATAGCGCGGAAATCGGTCGTGCCGACAGCCGCGGCATCCGAAGAAACGACCTCGCCGCCGGCCGCCTTGAAGAAATCGCCGAACCATTTGGTGTTGGCCGCACCGTAGTCGGTCGTGTCGGAGATGATGGCGATCTTCTTGATCTTGCCTTGCTTGGCGATGGCTTCGGCCAGCGGCTTGTTCTCGTTGACCAGCGTCGGCGTCACGCGGGTCACGTTCGGGAAGTTCTGTTCGGTGATCTTCGGGCTGACCGCGCCCCAGACGATGAACGGCATCTGCGAGCGGTTGAAGACCGGGATCGTCGCCAGCGCGACCGAGCTGTTCCAATGCCCCGTTGCCGCGACCACCGCGGGATCGTTGACCAGCTTCTGCGCCGCCGAAACGCCGACGGCCGGATCGGAGGCGTCATCGAGCACGACGCCTTCCACCTGGTGCGGATAGCCGCTGGCATTGGCCTGCTCGATGGCGAGCAGGAAGCCGTTGCGGGCGCCGAGGCCCTGCTGGGCGTTGCCGCCGGAGAGCGGCCCGATGAAGCCGAGCTTGATCTGGTCGGCCTGCGCCTGGGCGGCGCCCAGGGCGATGGCAAACAGAGAGCCGGCCAGAATTGACGATACGCGGATAAGCGCACTGCGCCTGTTTTGCATGGTTCCACCTCAAACAGAATTATCTGCCGCCGTCGTAGCGACCCGGCCGATCGTGATCGTCGGCTGATCATCAGTGTACGGGCGCGTATTCAGTGACGAAATTCGGAAATTGTGACTCGTGAGTTCGGAGATTCGTTCTGTCCGCCCGGGATGGCGGTTGATACCTGTCGGCTTCAATCGAGAGACGGACCGCATGGCGGAACTGCTTGTCCAGCAACTGGTGAACTGGATAACCCTTGGCTGCATCTATGCCTTGCTGGCGATCGGATTCAGCCTGATCTTCGGTGTCTTGAACGTCATTCATTTCTCGCATGGCGATGTCGCGATGACGGCGCCGTTCATCACGCTGGCGCTTGCCCAGGCGTTGGCGACCGCTCTTGGCGCCTCGGGGCCCGCCTGGCTGGTGCTTGCGGTTCCGGTCGCCGTGCTCGCCGTCGGTTTGATCGGCGTCCTGCTCGACAAGGTGGTCATCAGGCGCTTCCGCGATGCGCCCGCCATGATGGCGCTGGTGGCGACGGTGGCGCTCGGCATCGTCATCCGCGAGCTGATCCGCCATCTCTATCCGCAGGGATCGAACCCGCATGCCTTCCCGCGCCTGGTGTCGGGCATGGCTTTCGAAATCTCCGGTGTTGCCATCAGTTGGTTCGCGCTGCTGGTGGTGGTGCTGACCGTCGCGCTGGTTGCCATGCTGTTTGTCTTCCTGCGCATGACCCCGCTCGGACTGCGCATCCGGGCGGCCTCGGAGGACCGGGTTGTAGCGCGCATGATGGGCATCCGCGATGCACGCGTCTTCCGTGCGACATTCTTCATTGCCTCGGCTATCGGCGCCATCGCCGGACTTCTGTTCGCAAGCTATGCCGGCGTGACACGGTTCGACTTCGGCGTCATGGCCGGCCTGCTCGGCTTTTCCGCCGCGGTGATCGGCGGCCTCGGCTCGATGCCGGGCGCCATATTGGGCGGACTGATCATTGCCGGCATCGAAGTGCTGGCGCAGACATTCGTGCCGGACGGCGCTTCCTACCGGCTGGTCTTCGTCTTCCTGCTGGTCATCGCCGTGCTCATCTTCCGCCCCGCCGGCCTGCTTGGGCGCACCGTCATGGAGAAAGTCTAGCATGCAGGGTCGTGCTTCACCCGACGTGCCGGGCATAGCCGCGGCCACGGTCTTCGCCATCGCCTCGCAAATCATCGGGGCAGCGTTCCTGTACCTCATCCTCAGAGTCGACGGCGGCTGGCAGGTGGTCGGCCTGCTGGCCTTGCTCGGCCTCGGTTTCTATCTGCTGGAGAGGCTGCCGTGGATCGCCGACTATGCGTTGGCGAGCTTTGCCCGGGTTCCGCTCGTGGCGATGATCACTGCGGCGGTCATCGTCCTGGCCTTTCCGTTCTTCGTCGGTTCGAACACCTATATCCTTCATCTGCTGATCGTCGCCGAGCTCTATGCCGTGCTGGCGCTGGCGCTCAATTTCCAGCTCGGCAGCGCCAACATCCCGAACTTCGCCACCGGCGCTTCCTACGGCATCGGCGCCTACGTGTCGGCGCTGCTGGCGATCAATTTCGGCGTCAGCTTCTGGCTGACGCTGCCGGTCGCGGCGCTGGCCGCGACCTTGTTCGGTTTCATCATCGGCATCCCGTCGATGCGCACGCGCGACACTTATCTGGCGCTTGTCACCATCGCCTTCGGTGTCGTGGTCCAGCAATTGCTAAACAATTTCAGTTGGACCGGCGGACCGAACGGACTGGTCGGCATTCCGGCGCCCAGCCTGTTCGGCCATTCCTTTGCCGATCCGCTGGTGATCTTCGGCTGGAAGCTGCCGAGCCAGGCGAACTTCTATTATCTGTCGGCTGCATTGGTCGTCGTCGCCATCGTCACCGCGCACCGGCTGCACGGCTCGCGCATCGGGTTGGCCTGGAACGCGCTGCGCGCCGACGAGATCGCCGCCAAGGCGCAAGGCATCAACGTGGCGTGGTTCAAGGTGCTGGCCTTCGCGGTCGATGCCTTTCTCGCCGCTTTTGCCGGCACGATCTACGCCTTCTACGTGTCCTACATTTCTCCCGACAATTTCACCTTCCTGGTCTCCGTCACCATCATGACCATGGTCATCGTCGGCGGCATGGACAATATTTTCGGTGTCATCGTCGGTGCGTTCCTGCTGACCATCCTGCCGGAGAAATTGCGCGCGTTCGCCGACTACCGCCTGCTGTTCTTCGGCGTCGTCATCATCGGCTTCCTGATGATCCGGCCGCAAGGCCTGTTCCCGCAACGCATGCGGCGCTACGGAGGCGAGCCGTGAGCGCGCTTCTCAAGGTCGAGAATTTGACGATGCGCTTCGGCGGCCTGGTCGCGCTCAACGATGTCAGCCTGTCGATCGACAAGGGCGCGGTGCTCGCCGTCATTGGCCCGAATGGCGCCGGCAAGTCGACGCTGTTCAATGTCGTGACCGGCGTCTACCGGCCGACCTCCGGTCGCGTGACCTTCGACGGCGCCGAGATCACCGGCCGCCCGTCCTACGAAGTTGTCGACCGCGGCATCGCCCGCACATTCCAGTCGTCGCGACTGTTCTCCGACCTCAGCGTCCTCGACAATGTGATCATCGGCATGCACACCCGCACCAGGACCGGCGTGCTGACCGCGCTGTTTAGGCCTGGCGCATCGCGCCGCGAGATGGCGGCCTGCGTGGAAAAGGCCGAAACCCTGCTCAAGCTCGGCTCCGGCGACCTGTTCGAACAACGCTACCGGCCAGCGGGCACGCTGGCCCAAGCCGACAGGCGGCGGCTGGAAATTGCCCGCGCGCTCGCATCGCAGCCCAAGCTCTTGCTGCTCGACGAACCTTCGGTCGGCATGGACGACACGGAAACCGACGCACTGGTGGCCGACATCACGCGGCTGCGCGTACAAAACCCTGCTCTGTCGGTGGTCCTGATCGAGCACGACATGCGGGTGGTCGAAGCGTTCCCGCAGCATGTCACCTGCATCGACTATGGCAGCAAGATCGCCGAGGGCGACTTCGCGGCGGTGCGCGCCGACCCGCGCGTCCAGGAAGCCTATCTCGGGAAGGCGGTCGCCCATGCTTGAGCTCAGGGATGTCGATACTTCCTATGGCGCGGTGCCGATGCTGCGCGGCGTGGCGATGAGCGTGCGTCCCGGCGAACTGGTCTGCCTGCTGGGGCCGAACGGCGCCGGCAAGACGACAACCTTCATGACCGTCTGCGGCGTCGTGCGGGCGCAGCGCGGCAAGGTCGAGGTGATGGGCAGGGACATGGCGACGCTCGGCACGGAAAACCTCGCGTCGCTCGGCGTCGGCCTCGTTCCCGAAGGGCGCCGGCTGTTCCCCGGCCTGACCGTGATGGAGAATTTGCGCCTGGGCTATGACGCGGTATCGGGCAGGGGACCCAATTTCGCGGTGCAACTGGACAAGATGTGCAAGCTGTTTCCGCGCATCCATGAGCGTTTGCGCCAAGTCGCCGGCACGCTGTCCGGCGGCGAACAGGCGATGGTGGCGCTGGCGCGCGCCCTGATCGGCGAACCCAGACTGGTGATCATGGACGAGCCGTCGCTCGGTCTCTCGCCAAAACTCATCGGCGAGTATTTCGAGATCACAAGGGAGATCCATCGCCAAGGCACGACCATCCTGTTGATCGAACAGAATGCCGAAATGGGGCTGGGCATCGCCGATCGCGGCTATGTGCTGGTCAAGGGTAAGGTCGCCCAGGAGGGGCCGGCAAAGGAGTTGCTCTCGTCCAAGGCGGCCAGAAGCCTTTATCTCTGAGCCGTCCGTTTCTTCTGTCTCGACAGTGATGATCCACGCCCCGCGCTCCACATCTTCGGCCATGCTTTCCGGCATTTAGGGACAAGCTAACCACTGCCACATGAAATCATAATTTTCGCTGCCCGGTGCCTCCAGTAAACCAACGATCAGATCTCCGCCGCATCCGCAGACACTCCCGGGGAGAGCCAGAAAGGGCCGCTGAAATGCCAGTCGAAACGGTAGACACGCTTGTTGTTGGCGGCGGCCAGGCGGGGCTGGCCATGAGCGAGCATCTGAGCAAGTGCGGGGTGCCGCATCTCGTGCTCGAGCGGAGCCGCATCGCCGAACGCTGGCGTACCGAAAGATGGGACTCGCTGGTTGCCAATGGTCCCGCCTGGCATGATCGTTTTCCCGGCATGGAATTTCCGGACGCCGGTCCCGACGCCTTTGTCGGCAAGGAGAAGGTCGCCGACTATTTTGTCGCTTACGCCGGCATGATCGCTGCCCCCATCCGCTGCGGCGTGGAGGTCAGGAGCGTGGAAAGGCTTGTCGGCCGTCCCGGCTTCCGGGTCGAAACCTCGGATGGCGTGATCGAGGCCAGGAGCGTGGTTGCCGCTACCGGGGCTTTCCAGCATCCGGTCATTCCGGCGGTTGTCCCCGGGGATGCCGGAGCGATGCAGATCCATTCCAGCGCCTATCGCAATCCGGGCCAGTTGCCCGAAGGTGCGGTGCTGGTGGTCGGCTCCGGGTCCTCGGGGGTGCAGATCGCAGACGAACTCCAGCGCGCGGGACGGCGCGTCTACCTCTCGGTCGGGCCGCATGATCGGCCGCCGCGGGCCTATCGCGAGCGTGACTTCTGCTGGTGGCTGGGGGTTTTGGGCAAATGGGACGCCCAAGCGCCGGCGCCTGGCACCGAACACGTCACCATCGCGGTGAGCGGCGCGCGGGGCGGCCAGACGATCGACTTCCGGCGTCTTGCCGCGCAAGGGATGACGCTGGTTGGCCGGACGGAATCCTATAAGGAAGGGGTCATGACCTTCGCTCCGGATCTGGCTAAAAATATCGCGCGCGGCGATGCGAACTACATGTCGGTGCTGGACGAGGCCGACGCCTATGTCGCTCGCAACGGCCTCGACCTTCCCGAGGAGCCCGCGGCCCGCGAGATCGGACCGGACCCTCGATGCATGACTGATCCCATTCTCGAGCTGAACCTGGCGGAAGCCGGGATAGGTTCGATCATCTGGGCAACGGGATTCACCGTCGATTACAACTGGCTGAAAGTCGATGTGTTTGATGAAAAGGGCAAGCCGAAGCACCAGCGCGGCGTGTCGACCGAGCCGGGGATCTATTTCCTGGGCCTGCCGTGGCAATCGCGGCGGGGGTCGAGCTTCATCTGGGGCGTCTGGCACGACGCACAGCATGTGGCAGACCATATCTCCACGCAGCGCAAGTACCTGGCCTACCATGCGTCCGCAAAGCGCAAGACCAGGGTAGCATAGAAACGGACGTCCCGACCTCGAGCCTGACTGAGGGAGACCAAGATGGCGCATACAAGAATTCGCAAGTTCAACACCAAGGACACCTATCCCGAGCAGAAACTCGACAATGATCTGTGCCAGGCGGTCGTTACGCGGGGCGGCAGGACCGTCTACCTGCGCGGCCAGTGTCCGCAGGATCTCGACACGGCCAAGAATATCGACAGCCATGATCCGGTCGAGCAGACGCACAAGGTCATGCAGAACATCCGCCAGCTGATCGAGGAGTGCGGCGGCACCATGGAGCACCTGGTCAAGGTGGTGGTCTACATCACCGATGTGCGCCATCGCGAGGCCGTCTACCGCACCATGGGCGAGTACATCAAAGGCGTGCATCCCGTCTCGACCGGCCTTGTCGTGCAGGCCTTGGCGCGGCCGGACTGGCTGGTCGAGATCGACGGCACCGCAGTTATCCCGGACTGACGGCGATGACCTTTTCCATTGTCGCGCGGTGCAGCCACACCGGCATGTTCGGAGTCGCAGTATCCTCCTCGTCGCCTGCTGTCGCCGCGCGCTGCGCCTATGCGCAGGCAGGCGTCGGCGCCATTGCCAGCCAGAACGTCACCGATCCGATGCTGGGGCTGCGAGGCCTCGAATTGCTGGCGCGCGGCGCTTCGGCCGCCGAGGCGATTGCCATATTGAAGCGCACCGGCGCTTATCCCGAATACCGGCAGGTGCTGGCTGTCGATGCCGCCGGAAAGACCGCGATCCATTCGGGTCCCAAGGCGCTTGGCATCTGGGCGGAGGCGCGTGCGGACAATGTCGCCTGCGGCGGCAACATGCTGGCCCATGACGGCGTGCCGCAAGCCATGGTCGACGCCTTCCTGGCCTCGGAAGGGCATCTAGGCGACCGCCTCATCGCGACCATGCGCGCCGCGCTGAAAGCGGGCGGCGAGGCTGGTCCTGTCCATTCCGCCGGCATGAAGCTGGTGCGCGAGGTTGCGTGGCCGGTCGCCGATTTGCGCTGTGACTGGACCGATGACTGCCCGATCGAGCAGCTGGCGACGCTGTGGGAACTCTACAAGCCGCAGCTCAATGCCTATGTGACCCGCGCCATAAACCCATCCGATGCGCCGAGCTACGGCGTGCCGGGCGACGAATAGTCAAGACAGGGTCACCTGCGATGAGCGAACTCAGCCACAAGGACTGGATCGGCAAGGCGTCCGCGATCCGTTTTCGCGACAAGGCGTTCATCGACGGCAAGACGGTTGCGGCGCGTTCGGGCCGGACCTTCGCCAGCGTCAATCCGGCAACTGGCGAGGTGCTGGCCGAAGTGGCGTCCTGCGGTGAGGAAGACATCGATCTGGCGGTTGCCGCAGCGCGGCGCAGCTTCAACACCGGCGTCTGGTCGCGGACCAGCTCGGCGCACCGTAAGGAGGTTCTGCTGCGGCTGGCGCAATTGCTGCGCGAAAACCTGCATGAACTGGCTCTGCTGGAATCGCTCGACATGGGCAAACTGGTCAGGGATGCGGCCGCGGTCGACGTCCCCGGCTCGGCAGCGATCTTTCAATGGTATGGCGAGGCCATCGACAAGATCTATGGCGAAGTGGCGCCGACCGGCGAAGGTGATCTGGTGCTGGTGCGGCGCGAACCGCTTGGCGTGGTCGGCGCGGTGGTGCCTTGGAATTTCCCGCTCGATATGGCGACGTGGAAATGCGCGCCGGCACTGGCGGCAGGCAATTCGGTGGTGCTCAAACCCGCCGAGCAGTCGCCTTTGTCGGCCCTGCTTCTGGCGGAACTGGCAATGGAAGCGGGCCTGCCTGCAGGCGTGCTCAATGTCGTGCCCGGCCTTGGCGAAACCGCCGGCCAGGCGCTTGGCCGCCATATGGATGTGGATTGCCTCGCCTTCACCGGTTCGACCGCCGTGGGCAAGATGTTCCTGCAGTATTCCGGCCAGTCGAACATGAAGCAGGTCTGGCTGGAGACCGGTGGCAAGAGCCCGAACCTCATCTTTGCCGATTGCGGCGATCTCGACGCTGCAGCCGACATGGCGGCCTTCGGCATCTTCTTCAACCAGGGCGAGGTCTGTTCCGCCAATTCACGCCTGCTCGTCCAGCGCGGCATCAAGGATGCTCTGGTGGAGAAACTGGTGCAACGTGCGGCGGTCACGCAGCCCGGCGATCCGCTCGATCCGGCTTCGAAAATGGGCGCGATGGTCGATAGTCGCCACGCCGCCAACGTCATGCGCTTCGTCGAGGCCGGCAAGAAAACCGCGCGCCTGGTCGCGGGCGGCGACCTGGTCACGGTCAACGGGCGCGGCAGCTTTGTCCAGCCGACCATCTTCGACGATGTCGCGCCTGCCGATCCGATTGCCCGCGACGAGATCTTCGGGCCGGTGCTTTCGGTCATCGCCTTCGACGACGAGGCCGACGCGATCCGTATCGCCAATGACAGCCCATACGGGCTGGCCGCATCGCTGTGGACCGACAGCCTGTCGCGCGCGCACCGCATCGCCGGCCGGCTGCATGCCGGCACGGTTTCCGTCAACACGGTCGATGCGCTGAGCCCGATGACGCCGTTCGGCGGCTTCAAGCAATCAGGCTTCGGCCGCGACCTGTCGCTGCATGCGCTCGACAAATACACCGCGCTCAAAACGACGTGGATCAAATACTGATGGGCGCCTAAAGCGCATCGCGATTGAACGGATTCAAGCGATGCGCTTTAGGCCTTTGCTCTATGCATGTCGTTTGCGCAAAACCGGGGCCACTTTTGCGCGACATGCATTAGGCTTGATCGAAGCCCTCAAACCGGCAACATAGCCAGCCATGCCGCTACGCTTCACGCTCAGACAGTTGGAATATTTCGTCGCCGTGGGCGAAGCCGGCTCCATCGCCAAGGCGGCCGAACAGGTCAATGTCTCGCCGCCCTCGATTTCGGCGTCCATTGCGCAGCTGGAAACCGAGTTCGGCGTCCAGCTCTTTGTCCGCAAGCATTCGCACGGCCTGTCGCTGACAGCCGGCGGCCGCATCTTCCTCAAGGAAGCCGCAAGGCTGCTCAACGACGCCGATGCCTTGCATGACGTCGCCGGCGATTTTGCCGAAAAGGTGCGCGGCCCGCTGGCCGTGGGATGCCTGCTGACCTTCGCGCAGATCGTCCTGCCGGCGCTGCGCATGCGGTTCGAGCGTGCCTATCCCGATGTGCGCGTGCGCCAGTTCGAGCGCAATCAGGGGCAATTGCTTGAGATGCTGCAGCGCGGCGAAATCGACCTTGCCCTGACCTACGATCTCGAACTGTCGCAGGACATGACCTTCGAGCCGCTGATGCTGGTGCCGGCCTATGTGATGCTGCCGGCGGGGCATCGCTTCGCGGCAAAGGCGTCGATCACGACGGAGGAATTGGCCGATGAGCCGATGGTGCTGCTCGACCTGCCGTTCAGCCGCGAATATTTCCTTTCGGCATTCCACCAGCGCGGGATCCGCCCCAACATTGCCGAGCGCACCGGCGACATCGCCGTCATGCGTTCCATGGTGGCCAACGGCTTCGGCTACGGCATCGCCAATATGCGGCCGCTCAACACGCTGGCGCCGGACGGCAAGCCGCTGGTCTTCGTGCCGTTGGACGGCGATCTGCGGCCGCTGACCATGGGCGTCGCCTTGCCCAGTTCCGAACACCGCACGCAAACCGTCCAGGCGTTCATCGACCACTGCCGGCATTTCGTCGTCGAGCAAGGCGTGTTCGGCGCCGAGCGGGCTGTCGGCCAGGCAGCACTTCTACAGAAGTAGCCCCGGTTAAGCCAACTGCTGGTCGGCAAGCCGCTGCAGCAATTTTTCCAGCATGCCGTCGCAGCGGCGCATCTGCTCGACGCTGACGAACTCATCCGGCTTGTGTCCTTGCGCCATCGATCCCGGTCCGCACACGACCGTCGGCGTGCCGAGATCGCGGCTGAACAGGCCGCCCTCCGTACCGTAGGCAACCTTGATGGTGTTGTTGGCGCCGGTCAGCGATTTGATGAAAGCGACGGCTTGCGAACTGGCCGGCGTGTCCAGGCCGGGATAGGTGTTGGTGATGTCTATGTCGATCGCCGCCTCGGGGGCGGTGGCCGAGGCTTCGGATGCAATATGAGCAGCCTCCTTGCGCAGACGGTCGAGAATCTCGTGCGGATCGTCGGCCGCGACATTGCGGATCTCGAAGTCGACCTGGCAGAGGTTCGGCACGATGTTCAGCGCCACGCCGGCGTTGATCTTGCCGACATGGACGGTCGTGTAGGCAATGTCGTAGTCGCCGTCGCGGGCGCCATCGCGCACCAGCCGATCCTGCTCGCGGCGCAAGGCGGCGACGAAGTCGCAGCCGAGATGGATAGCATTGAGCGCCAACGGGGCCAGCGCCGAATGGCCTTCGCGGCCTTTGCAGAGCGCGCGTGCGGCAAGCTTGCCCTTGTGGCCCGTCGCCACCTGCATGTCGGTGGGCTCGCCGACGATGCACAGCAAGTGCCGCTGCGGGGCTGCTTGCAGCATGTCGATCAGGCTGCGCACACCAATGCAGCCGATCTCCTCGTCGTAGGAGAGTGCCAAATGCAGCGGCGTGCGCAGCGTCATTTTTGAGGCTTTAAGGCACGCCGCGAGCGCGCAGGCCACAAAACCCTTCATGTCGGCTGTGCCACGTCCGTAAAGCTTGCCGTCTCGGCTCGTCATCTCGAAGGGCGGTAGCGTCCAGGCTTGGCCGTCGACGGGGATGACGTCGGTGTGACCGGACAGCATGATGCCGGAAGCGTCGGCCGGTCCGATGGTGGCAAAGAGGTTGGCCTTGTGGCCGTCCTCGCTGTGGATGATCTGGCTGGCAATGCCATGCGCGTCCAGCAGCTCCGCCACGTAGCCGACGAGGGCGAGGTTCGAATCGCGGCTCACCGTCGGGAATGCGATGAGCTTTTCAAGGATCTGGATGCTGTCCATGCGTCTTGTGTCTCATTGGCCGTCGGCACTTCTAGCATCGCGCGGCCGCGGCCTTGAAGTCGCATTTGGCTCAGCCGGGATTCAGCGGATGCTAATCCCGGCGGGCGATTAGGCGCGTCCTAACCGGCACAGAAGAAATCTGTTGTTTCCCGGCGCTTGTCGCAATTTATGGATGGTCTCAAGGCATCAACCCACTGGGCTGGCCGGCTTGCACCTTGGCTCGAAACCATGATCGGGCATGTGCAAGGCGACGCTGGCAGGAAGGCACGTTCCATGCGCGATCCGCGCTACGACATTTTGTTCGAGCCCGTGAAGATCGGTCCGGTGACCGCCAAGAACCGCTTCTACCAGGTTCCGCATTGCAATGGCGGCGGCTACCGCGACCCTTCGGCCGCAGCCGAGATGCGCCGCATCAAGTCGGAAGGCGGCTGGGGCGTCATCTTCACCGAGCAGACCGAGATGCACCATACTTCGGAGATCACGCCCTTCATCGAGCTCAGGCTGTGGGACGATGCCGATATCCCGGCACTGGCGAAGATGGCCAAGGCCATGCACCAGCATGGCGCGCTGGCCGGTATCCAGCTGGCCTATTCAGGCATCAACGGTCCCAACCTCTACACCAAGGAAGTGCCGCGCGGGCCGTCGGCCTTGCCGATCCGTACCTTCACCAACGATCCGGTTCAGGCGCGCGCCATGGACAAGCAAGATATACGCGACCTGCGCCGCTGGCACCGCAATGCATTCAAGCGTGCCAGGCTTGCGGGCTTCGACCTGGTCTGCCTCTACGGCGCGCATGGCTTCGGCATCATCCAGCACTTCCTGTCCACCGCCACCAACCAGCGCAGCGACGAATATGGCGGCTCGCTGGAAAACCGCTCGCGGTTGATGCGTGAGTTGATCGAAGAGGGCAGGGATGCCATCGGCGGCACTTGCGGCCTGACGCTGCGGCTGTCGCTGGACGAGATGATCGGCGAGCTTGGCTTCGCCAACTCCGAAGTGCGCGACATGATCGAGATGCACGCCGACCTGCCAGACCTCTGGGACCTGGCACATGGCGCCTGGGAGGATTGTTCGGGGCCGTCGCGGTTCAAGGAGGAGGGCGCGCAGGAGAGCCTGGTGTCCGGCATCAAGAAACTGACCTCGAAGCCGGTCGTCGGCGTCGGTCGCTTCACCTCGCCGGATGTGATGGTGAAGATGATCAAGTCCGGCACGCTGGATTTCATCGGCTGCGCGCGGCCATCGATCGCCGATCCCTTCCTGCCGAAGAAGGTGGAGGAGGGGCGAATCGAGGACATTCGCGAATGCATCGGCTGCAACATCTGCATCACCGGCGACATGACCATGTCGATCTCGCGCTGCACGCAGAACCCGACCTTCATGGAGGAATGGCGCAAGGGCTGGCATCCCGAACGCATGCAGGCCAAGGGCGATAGCGACAGCGTGCTGATCGTCGGCGCCGGCCCGGCCGGGCTGGAGGCGGCGCGTGCGCTCGGCCTGCGCGGCTATCAGGTGGCCATCGCCGAAGCCGGCACCGAGCTCGGCGGCCGCGTGGCGCGCGAATGCCGCTTGCCCGGTCTCTCGGCATGGGGACGCGTGCGCGACTACCGCCAGTACCAGATCAGCCAGATGTCCAATGTCGATGTCTATTTCGAAAGCCGATTGTCGGCGCAGGAGATACTGGACTTCGGCTTTCAGAACATTGCGCTTGCCACCGGCTCGACATGGCGCCGTGACGGCGTGGCGCGCGCGCATGTCGTGCCGATGCCGGCGGACCCGGCCATGCCGGTCTATACGCCGGACGATCTGATGGGCGGCAATGTGCCGACCGGCACTGTCGTGCTGTTCGATGACGATCACTATTACATGGGCGGCGTTTTGGCCGAGCTGATGGCGCGCCAGGGCGCGAAGGTGACGCTGGTGACGCCGTCCGCCTATGTGTCCGACTGGACCCGCAACACGCTGGAGCAGGGCGCCATCCACCGCCGGCTGGCCGAACTCGGCGTCGAGATCGTGTTGAACCGGATCGTGACGCGCATCGTACCGGGCGGTGTTGCCACGGCCTGCGCCTATACGGGCAGCCAATTTGACATCGCCGTGGACGCAGTAGTGCTGGTGACATCGCGCCAGCAGGACGATAGCGTCTGGCACGAGCTGAAGGCGCGGCGCGACGAGTGGGCCGACAGCGGCATCCGCTCGATCAAAATCATCGGCGATGCCGAGGCGCCGGGTCCGATCGCCTGGGCAACCTACGCCGGCCACCGCTTCGCGCGCGAGCTGGACGAAGCCGATATCGGCGACGCACTGCCCTTCCGCCGCGAGGTCACGGCGCTGGCGGCGGATTAGGCGCCTGCGGCGCGGTTAGCGAATCTCGGGTTGTTCAACCATACCGCATTGCACAATTCCTTCGCTTGGTCACAATGCAGGCATGGTTCGAACCGCACTCGCCGTCCTGGTGATCGACGAAAACCGCATCCGCGCCGCGATCATCGAGGCGGGGTTGCGCGAGGCCGGCCATGAGCGGGTCACCGTCATCCATGATGTGACCGGCATTGCGCGGCGGATCGCCGAGATCGAGCCCGATGTCATCGTCATCGATCTCGAAAACCCGAATCGCGACATGCTGGAAAACATGTTCCAGCTTTCGCGTGCCGTAAAACGGCCGATCGCCATGTTCGTCGACCGCTCGGACCAGGCCTCGATCGAGGCGGCGGTCGATGCCGGCGTTTCGGCCTATGTCGTCGACGGTCTGCGGCAAGAGCGCGTCAAACCCATTCTCGACATGGCGGTCAGCCGCTTCAACGCTTTTTCGCGCATGGCGCGCGAACTGGAAGAGGTTCGCGGCGAGCTCGAGAGCCGTAAGGTGATCGATCGTGCCAAGGGCATATTGATGAAGTCGCGCGGCCTCTCCGAAGAGGCCGCCTACACGCTGCTGCGCAAGACGGCGATGAACCAGAACCGCAAGATCGGCGACATCGCCCAGAGCCTGGTGACTGCCGCCGGGTTGCTGGGACCGGCGGAGGACGAATGAGCATGGACGCCGCGCACCAGATCACCGCTGGCTTCATGCCGCTTTTCGACAGCGCCGTGCTGGTCGCGGCCGGTGAGCTTGGCTTTGCCGCACGAGAAGGCATCGACCTCACCCTGCACCGCGAGACGTCCTGGGCTAACATCCGCGACCGCATCGCCATCGGTCACTTCCATCTGGCGCATATGCTGGGACCGATGCCGCTCGCCTGCAATCTCGGGCTGACGCCGCTCGCTTCGGAAACCATCGTGCCGTTCTCGCTCGGACTCGGAGGCAATTGCGTCACCGTCTCCAACACTGTGTGGGCCGGAATGGTGGCGCACAGCGCCGAAGCCGATCTCGACCCCGCGCGCGCCGGTGCGGCGCTGCGCGCGCTCATTCGCGAGCGCGCTGCGGCCGGTGGCGACCCGCTGCGCTTCGCCGTGGTGCATCCGCATTCCGGGCACAATTACGAATTGCGCTATTGGCTCGCCGCCTGCGGCATCGATCCGACGCGCGAAATCGAGATCGTCATCGTGCCGCCGCCCTTCATGGCCGATGCACTGGCCGCCGGCCGCATCGACGGCTACTGCGTAGGCGAACCCTGGAACAGTGCTGCGGTTGCCGCCGGCACCGGGCATATCGTCACCGTCAAGGCGCGGATATGGCGTAACAGCCCGGAGAAGGTGATCGGCGTGCGCAAGGCCTGGGCAGACGAAAACCCCGAGGCCTTGGCGGCGCTGCTGCGCGCGCTGCATCACTCGGCACGCTGGTGCCAGGATCCGGCCAACCATGGCGAATTGGCTGCCGTCATGGCGCAGGCCGGCTTTCTCGGCCTGCCGCCGGCCGTGCAGATGCCGATCCTGACCGGCCATCTCCGACTGGGCGGCGGCGCGGAGCGGAGCATCGACGACTTCTTCCTCCCCTTCGACAAGGCGGCGAACTTTCCGTGGAAGAGCCATGCGCTGTGGTTCTACACGCAGATGGTGCGTTGGGGGCATGTGGCGCATACGCCTGAAAACCTCGCCATCGCGCGGGATTGCTATCGTCCCGATCTCTATCGTTCGGCGCTGAAGCCGCTCGGCATCGCACTTCCCGGCGCCAATTCGAAGGTCGAGGGCGCGCTCCAAGTTGCAACCGCGGTCGGCGCGACAGGCGCCGGCCTTGTGCTCGGTCCGGACGGTTTCTTCGACGGCCAGATCTTCGATCCGGACGAGGTCGACGCGTACATTACCGGCCAGAAATCGGCTCGCGCGGAAGCCTGATCATTTCCGCGTCATTCTTGTGCATTGCACAAAAATTGTGCGCGCGATTGCCCGAATGAGCAATCTTTGACCTTCCGGCCATAGGACCCGGCGCGTCCGCGATCGGCGCTGGTTACTGATTTAATTGATCTTTTTCGCCTCTCTCAAAACTGGCACGGTTCCTGCTTTGAAATAGACAGGCCCTTCGCGGGTCACGGAACAGGCGCCCAATGGCGGGCGCCACAGGCAAAGCTGCCGCTCAGGTTAATACGCGCTCCCGGTCACCCGGACGCGAAGACCTGGCTGGCGGCTTTTTTGTTTTGATCAACACACAATCGACGACGCGGATCCCAAGCCGCGCCCAACCGGAGACGACGATGACGAAACGGATCAGGACTGGAACGACCCTCAAAGACATGACGCGCCGCGATTTTCTGGTCAGCAGTGCAATGACGGCCGGCCTGTTCGTGGCGGCCCGCAAGCTCTTCCCTTCCGGCGCCTATGCTGCGACCGCCACTCCGGAGGTCACCGGCGCCAAGCTCGGCTTCATTGCCCTCACCGATGCGGCACCGCTGATGATCGCCAAGGAGAAGGGGCTGTTCGCCAAGTTCGGCATGCCCGATGTCGAGGTGCTCAAGCAGGCCTCCTGGGGCGCGACGCGCGACAATCTGATGCTCGGCGGCGCCGCCAACGGCATCGACGGTGCCCATATTCTGACGCCGCTGCCTTACCTCATGCACACCGGCAAGGTGACACAGAACAACCAGCCGATGCCGATGGCGATCGTGGCGCGGCTCAACTACGACTGCCAAGGCATTTCGGTCGCCCAGGAATATGCCGGCACCGGCGTCGGCCTCGATGCCTCGAAGCTGAAAGACGCCTTTGCCGCCAAGAAGGCGGCCGGCAAGGAAATCAAGGCCGCCATGACCTTCCCGGGCGGCACCCATGATCTCTGGCTGCGCTACTGGCTGGCCGCCGGCGGCATCGATCCCGACAAGGACGTTTCGACCATCGTCGTGCCGCCGCCGCAGATGGTGGCCAACATGAAGGTTGGCAACATGGACGTGTTCTGCGTCGGCGAGCCGTGGAACGAGCAGCTCGTCCATCAGGGCGTCGGCTTCACCGCCGCCACGACGGGCGAATTGTGGAAGGGCCATCCGGAAAAGGCGCTCGGCCTGCGTGCCGAATTCATCGAGAAATACCCGAACGCCACCAAGGCGATCCTGATGGCCGTCATGGAAGCCCAGCAATGGTGCGAGGCCAGCGACAACAAGGACGAGATGGCCGCCATCATCGGCAAGCGGCAATGGATGAACGTGCCTGTCGCCGACATCATCGGCCGCCTCAAGGGCGACATCAACTACGGCAATGGCCGCGTCGCCAACGGCACCGATCTCTACATGAAGTTCTGGAAAGGTGGCGTCTCCTATCCGTTCAAGAGCCATGATGCGTGGTTCCTCGCCGAGAACATCCGCTGGGGCAAATTCGCGCCGACCACCGACATCAAGGCGCTGGTCGATCAGGTCAACCGCGAGGATCTGTGGCGCGAGGCGGCCAAGGATCTCGGCGTCGCGGCAGCCGACGTTCCGGCGTCGTCGTCGCGCGGCGTCGAGACCTTCTTCGACGGCAAGATCTTCGATCCGGCCAACCCGTCGGCCTATCTCGACAGCCTGAAGATCAAGGCATCGGCTTGAACCTCTGCGCAAACGGCGCATTGCGCCGTTTGTCGCTCGAATTATCTGCCCCACGGAGTTTTCCCCAGACATGTCGATCCAGACTATCGAGGACACCAAGGTGAAGGCCTTTCCTGCGAAGCCGGCGGAGGTCATCGCCTTCACCGCAAAGGCACGACGTCGCTTCGATCCGCTGGCGATTGCCGGCAAACTGGCGAGCGCGCTGCTACCGCCGATCGTAGTCATCGCCGTCATGCTGGTCGTCTGGCAGATCGCCTGTTCGTCGCCCACATCAAGCCTGCCGCCGCCGACCCAGGTGTGGAACGAGGCCTACGATTTGATCGCGCATCCGTTCTTCGACAATGGCCCGCAGGATATCGGCCTGGCATGGCGCGTGCTGATCTCGCTGCAGCGTGTCGCCATCGGTTTCGGCCTGGCGGCGGTGGTCGGCGTCGCGCTCGGCGCGCTGGTCGGCCAGTCGATCTGGGCGATGCGCGGCCTCGACCCGGTGTTCCAGATCCTGCGCACGGTGCCGCCGCTGGCCTGGCTGCCGCTGTCGCTGGCGGCGTTCCGCGATTCCAGCCCGTCGGCGATCTTCGTCATCTTCATCACGTCGATCTGGCCAATCATCATCAACACCGCCGTCGGCGTGCGCAACATCCCCGAGGATTACCGCAACGTCTCGCGCATCCTGCGGCTCAACCAGTTCGAATTCTTCGTCAAGATCATGGTACCGGCCGCCGCGCCCTACATCTTCACCGGCCTGAGGATCGGCATCGGCCTGTCCTGGCTCGCCATCGTCGCCGCCGAAATGCTGACCGGCGGCGTCGGCATCGGCTTCTTCATCTGGGACGCGTGGAACTCGTCGCGGCTGCCCGACATCATCGTGGCGCTCGCCTATATCGGCGTCACCGGCTTCTGCCTCGACCGTCTGGTCGCGGCGGTCGGCGCCTTCGTCACCCGCGGCACAACGGCAAAGTGAGGAGAGGGCGATGACGGCCTATCTGAAGCTCGACCATATCGACAAATCCTTCTCGCGTGGTGCCCAGGTCAGCGAGGTGTTGAAGGACATCAGGCTGACCATCGACAAGGGCGAATTCGTCTCCATCATCGGCCATTCCGGCTGCGGCAAGTCGACCCTGCTCAATCTGATCGCCGGGCTGACCAAGGTGTCCGCCGGCGCCGTGCTGCTCGAGGACAAAGAGGTCGACAGCCCCGGTCCCGAACGCGCCGTGGTGTTCCAGAACCACTCGCTGCTGCCGTGGCTGACCGTCTATGAAAACATCAACCTGGCGGTGTCGAAGGTTTTCGGTCGCTCGAAAAGCAAGGCCGAGCGGCATGACTGGATCATGCGCAATCTCGACCTCGTGCAGATGGCGCATGCCAAGGACAAGCGCCCGGCCGAGATATCGGGCGGCATGAAGCAGCGCGTCGGCATCGCCCGGGCGCTGGCCATGGAGCCGAAGATCCTGCTGCTCGACGAGCCGTTCGGCGCGCTCGACGCGCTGACGCGCGCGCATCTGCAGGACGCGGTGATGGACATCCATTCCAGGCTCGGCTCGACGACGATCATGATCACCCATGATGTCGACGAGGCGGTGCTGCTGTCCGACCGCATCGTCATGATGACCAATGGCCCGGCGGCAACCATCGGCGAAGTGCTTGCCGTGCCGCTGGCGCGGCCGCGCCGGCGCGTCGAACTCTCTTCCGACCGGACCTTCCTGCGCTGCCGCGAGGCGGTGCTGAAGTTCCTCTACGAACGCCACCGCTTCGTCGAAGCCGCGGAGTAGCACCATGAGCGAAAGACTTGTCATCATCGGCAATGGCATGGCCCCGGGGCGCATGCTGGAGCACCTGCTGGAACAGGCTCCGGGCCGCTACACCGTCACCATCTTCAACGCCGAGCCGCGCGTTAATTACGACCGCATCATGCTGTCGCCGGTGCTGTCGGGCGAGAAAGCCTATGAGGAGATCATCATCCACGGCGACGGCTGGTACATCGCCAACAACATCACCCTCTACAAGGGCCACAAGATCGTCGCCATCGACCGAGCGGCGAAGACCGTCACCTCCGATCATGGCGTCACCGAACCCTATGACAAGCTCGTCATCGCCACCGGCTCGGTGCCGTTCATCATTCCGGTGCCCGGCCATGACCTGCCGGGCGTGCTGACCTATCGCGATCTCGACGACGTGCAGGCGATGATGCTTGCCGCCCAGTCGCGGGCCAAGGCGGTGGTCATCGGCGGCGGCCTGCTCGGGCTGGAGGCGGCAGCAGGGCTGAACGCGCAAGGCATGGACGTCACCGTGCTGCATGTCATGCCGACGCTGATGGAGCGCCAGCTCGATCCCGCGGCCGGCTATCTCTTGCAGCGTGCGGTGGAACAGCGCGGCATCAAGGTCATCACCAAGGCCAACACACAGGCGATCACAGGCAACGGCAAGGTCGGGCAGGTGGAGCTCGCTGACGGCACCATTATCCCAGCAACGCTTGTGGTGATGGCCGTCGGCATCAGGCCGAATTCGGCGCTGGCGAAACAGGCCGGCATCGCCGTCAACAGGGGCATCGTCGTCGACGCCGGCATGCGCAGCAACGATCCCGACATCTACGCGCTCGGCGAATGTGCCGAGGTCAACGGCCAAGTCTACGGCCTCGTCGCACCGCTCTACGAGATGGCGCGCGTGACCGCCAGCCAGCTTGCCGGCGACGCGGCGGCGGCCTTCGTCCATATGGACACGCCGACCAAGCTCAAGGTCACCGGCATCGAGCTGTTCTCGCTCGGCGACTTCGCCGAGGGCGAGGATCGCCAGGAGATCGTGCTGCGCGACGCCGCCGCAGGCGTCTACAAGCGCCTGGTGCTGAAGGATGACCGCATCATCGGCACCGTGCTCTATGGCGAGACGGCTGACGGCGCCTGGTTCAACGACCTCAAGAAGAAGCAGACCGACATTTCCGAAATGCGCGACACGCTCATCTTCGGCCAGTCCTACCAGGGGGGTGCCCCGCTGGACCCTATGGCGGCCGTTGCAGCCTTGCCGGATGATGCGGAAATCTGCGGCTGCAACGGCGTTTGCAAGGGAAAGATCACCGGCGCGATCACGGCCAAGGGCCTGACCTCGCTTGACGACGTGCGCGCCCACACCAAGGCGTCGGCCTCCTGCGGCTCCTGCACCGGGCTGGTTGAAAAGCTGATGGTGCTGACCCTCGGCGACACGTACAACCCCGCCGCCGTGCAGCCGATGTGCTCCTGCACCACCCTCGGCCATGACGAGGTGCGCCGGCTGATCAAGGCCAAGAGCCTGAAGACCATTCCCGCCGTCATGCAGGAACTGGAATGGACGACCTCCTGCGGCTGCGCCAAATGCCGGCCGGCGCTCAACTACTACCTCGTCTGCGACTGGCCGGATGACTACGCCGACGATTACCAGTCGCGCTTCATCAACGAGCGCGTCCACGCCAACATCCAGAAGGATGGGACCTATTCGGTGGTGCCGCGCATGTGGGGTGGGGTGACCAATGCCGCCGAACTGCGCGCCATCGCCGACGTCGTCGACAAGTTCGAAATTCCGATGGTCAAGGTCACCGGCGGCCAGCGCATCGACATGCTCGGCATCCGCAAGGAGGACCTGCCGGCAGTGTGGGCCGATCTCGGTCAGGCCGGCTTCGTCTCCGGCCACGCCTATGCCAAGGGGTTGCGCACGGTGAAGACCTGCGTCGGCTCAGACTGGTGCCGGTTCGGCACGCAGGATTCTACGGGCTTCGGCGTCCGCATCGAAAAATTCATGTGGGGCTCGTGGACGCCGGCCAAGGTCAAGATGGCGGTGTCGGGCTGTCCGCGCAACTGCGCCGAGGCGACCTGCAAGGATGTCGGCGTGATCTGCGTCGACAGTGGTTATGAGATCCATTTTGCCGGGGCGGCCGGCCTCGACATCAAGGGCACCGAGGTGCTCGGCCTGGTCAGGACCGAGGACGAGGCGCTGGAGCATATCGTGGCGCTGACGCAGATGTATCGCGAGCAGGGCCGCTATCTCGAGCGCATCTACAAATGGGCCAAGCGCATCGGCATCCCCGAGATCAAGCGTCAGATCATGGACGATGGCGACAAGCGCAAGGCCTATTACGACCGTTTCGTCTTCAGCCAGAAATTCGCCCAGGTCGACCCGTGGTCGGAACGCGTTTCCGGCAAGGACAAGCACGAATTCCGGCCGATGGCCTCGGTCGGGTTTGCGCAGGCGGCGGAGTGAGCGTGTTCCCGAAAAGTGGAAACCGGTTTTCGGTCAAGAACACGCGCAAAGAGGAAATCTAGATGAACTGGGTAGCAATCGGCTCCATCTCCGACATCCCTCGCCGCGGCGCGCGCTGCGTCGCAACGCCCGAGGGAAAAATCGCCGTATTCCGCACCCTGGACGATCAGGTCTATGCCATCGACGACCATTGCCCGCACAGAGGCGGACCGCTCAGCCAGGGCATCGTGCACGGTGCGGCGGTGACCTGTCCCTTGCACAATTGGGTGATTTCGTTGGAGACGGGCAAGGCGCTCGGCGCCGACGAGGGCGCGGTGCGCACCATTCCGGTGCGGGTCGAAGGCGAGCGTCTGTTCATTGCGCTGGAAGCGCTGGCCAGCCGCGCGGCCTGAACCCATGGAGATCGACGAAGCGCGCGAGGTGAGGACCACCTGCCCCTATTGCGGGGTGGGCTGCGGCGTGCTGGCGAAGGCCACCGCGGACGGGCAGGTGTCCGTCCGCGGCGACCCCGACCACCCGGCCAATTTCGGCCGGCTCTGCTCCAAGGGCTCGGCACTCGCCGAGACCATCGACCTCGACGGCAGGCTGCTGCATCCGGAGGTCCACGGCCGCCGCGCCGGCTGGGACGAGGCGCTCGACCTTGTCGCCTCGACCTTCTCGCAAACCATCGCCGAGCATGGCCCGGATGCGGTCGCCTTCTATGTTTCGGGCCAGTTGCTGACCGAGGACTATTACGTCGCCAACAAGCTGATGAAGGGTTTTGTCGGCTCGGCCAACATCGACACCAATTCGCGCCTGTGCATGGCCTCCTCGGTCGCCGGCCACCGCCGCGCTTTCGGCTCCGACACCGTGCCGGGAACCTATGAGGATCTGGAATTGGCCGACCTGATCGTGCTGGTCGGCTCCAATCTCGCCTGGTGCCATCCGGTGCTCTACCAGCGCATCGCGGCTGCCCGGGAAAAGCGGCCGGAGATGAAGATCGTCCTGGTCGATCCGCGGCGCACCATGACCGCTGACATCGCCGACATGCATCTGGCGATCGCGCCGGATGGCGACGTCGCTTTGTTCACCGGGCTGCTCGCTTATCTCGGCCAGCACAATGCGCTCGACCGCGCCTACATCACGACGCACACGACCGGCTTCGGGCAAGCGCTTTTCGCGGCCTCCGCGCTCGACCTGGCCGGCGTCGCTGCCGGCACGGGCCTGAGCGAGGACGAGCTTGGCCGTTTCTACAGCCTGTTTGCGGCAACGGCGAAAACGGTGACGGTTTACAGCCAGGGTGTGAACCAGTCGTCATCCGGCACCGACAAGGTCAACGCCATCATCAACTGCCATCTCGCCACCGGCCGCATCGGCAAACCCGGAGCAGGGCCGTTTTCGGTGACCGGCCAGCCCAACGCCATGGGCGGCCGCGAGGTCGGCGGCATGGCCAACATGCTCGCCGCGCATATGGAAATCGAAAACCCCGACCATCGCGACCGCGTGCAGCGCTTCTGGAACGCGCCGGCCATTGCCGGAAAGCCCGGCCTGAAGGCAGTCGAGATGTTCCAGGCGCTGGCCGACGGGCGGATCAAGGCGCTGTGGATCATGGCCACCAACCCGGTCGATTCGATGCCGGACGCCGATGCCGTCGAGGCGGCGATCAAGGCGTGCCCGTTCGTGGTGGTGTCGGACGTGCTGGCCCAGACCGACACCGTCCGCCACGCCCATGTCCGGCTGCCCGCCGCCGCCTGGGGCGAGAAGGATGGCACCGTCACCAATTCAGAGCGCCGTGTGTCGCGCCAGCGCGCGTTTTTGCCCGTGCCCGGCGAGGCAAGGCCCGACTGGCGGATTGTCGCTGAGGTCGGCAAGCGGATGGGGTTTGGCGAGGCGTTTTCCTATGCGACGCCAGGGGAGGTGTTTGCCGAGCATGCCGCGCTGTCAGGATTCGAGAATGATGGCGCGCGGGATTTCGATATTGGTGCTTATGCCGGGGTTGATGCGGAGGAGTATGAGGCGCTGGAGCCGTTCCAATGGCCGGCGCCGAGCCCAGCCACCCCCCTCTGGCCTGCCGGCCATCTCCCCCGCAAGGGGGGAGATCGGCTGCCACCACGGCCTTCGCCAATTACAAACAATGCAGGAGATATGCGAGCATCAAAGCTGCCAATCTCCCTCCTTGCGGGGGAGATGTCCGGCAGGACAGAGGGGGGTGCTCAAGCTCGACATCAGTCGGACGAGCATCTTCGGGCCGGGCAGAGGCTGGAAGGTAACACCACCCGCTTCTTCGCCGACGGCAATTTCTACACGCCCGACCGCAAAGCGCGCTTCATCGCCATCCGCCCCACCACGGAAGTCCGCACCAGCCCGGACTATCCGCTGATCCTCAATACCGGCCGTATCCGCGACCATTGGCACACCATGACGCGAACCGGCAAAAGCCCGCGTTTGTCGCAGCACATCGCCGAGCCCTTCGTAGAAATCCACCCGGCGGATGCGCAGCGCTTCGGCATCGGCGACGCCGACATCGCGCGGGTTTCCAGCCCGCGCGGCGACGTGCTGGTGCGCGCGCTGGTGACGGCGCGCCAGCGCCAGGGCAGCCTGTTTGCGCCGATGCACTGGACCGATCAGTTTGCGGCAAGGGGCCGGCTCGACACGCTGACCGCGCCGCTGACCGATCCCATTTCCGGCCAGCCGGCGCTGAAACATGTCGCCGCCCGCATCGAGAAATTCGCCGCAAAGGCCTTTGGCTTTGCGGTGACGCGGCGCAGGCCTGAGCCTGATACCGCGGCCTACTGGGCCGTGGCCAAATGCAAGGGCGGCTGGCGGGTCGAGCTTGCCTTTGCCGAAGACGACATCGATTGGGCTGGCTTTGCCGGGTCACTGTTCGGCGTGTCACCGGGTGCGGAAATGCTCGCCTATCATGACCGCGACGCCGGCCAGCATCGCATCGCCGCCTTCGACGGCGATCAACTGTCAGCCGCCTTGTTCGTCGCACCCGGCCCGGTCGCCGTGTCGCGCGGCTGGGCGGCGGAACAGTTGAGTGCCGATCATGTCGACCGGCGCGGCAGGTTGGCGATCGTAGCCGGACGACCGGGCGGGATCGACGTCGACCGCGGCGCCATCGTCTGCTCCTGTTTCGGCGTCGGCGCCAACCAGATCGCGGAAGCGGTGCGCGGCGGCTGCGGCAGCGTTGCGGCGATCGGCACGGCCCTGCATGCCGGCACGAATTGCGGCTCCTGCCGCGCCGAGATCAGGGTCATCATCGACGCGCAGAGTCTTCAAGCAGCCGAGTGATTGTCCCGACCAAAGGGGCCTGCGCGACGGCGCTGGTTGGGCTATGGTGGCGCAAGCGTGCCACGTCGTGCACGAATCGTCTTCAGTCAGGGTCATCCGATGGCAAATCCCCCGCGTCGACCGACAAATCCGATGACGGCCGCCGAGGCGGCTTTCAAGCCGGTGAAGAAGCCGGCCGCGCCGGTTCGTGAGCCCTCCGCCGCTCCAGGCGTCAGGGAGCTTGTTTCGATCCGGATCGATCGCGCCGTGCTGGACCACTTCCAGGAGGATGGGCCGGGCTGGCAGGACCGCATCAACGACGCCTTGCGGCAGGCGATAGAAGGCAAGCCTGTTGTTGCCGAGGATGATCGTTCAGACGACGAGTAGCGGCTGTTCCAGTCAGCTCACGCCTCGAAGTGCAGGATATAGAGCTTGCGCGTCTTCTCGTGGATCGTCCATTCGCCTTTCCAGCCTTTCGGCAGCACCAGCATTTCGCCCGGACCGACGTCCTCGCTGCGGCCATCGGGACCATGCAGCGAGACCCGACCTGACACGATGTGGCAGGTTTCGGAATTGCTCTCGCGCGATGCGGTGAAGCGGCCCGGCGTGCACTCCCAGACGCCGACTTCCAGTGTGCCGTCAGGCGAGGTCCACAGCGTCTTCGCTGCTTCGAGCTGATCGCCGCTGATCGAGGTCGGCTTGGGCTCAGGCTCGCCGAGGTCGATGGAAGCGAGATGGGCGAAGGTCTGGAAGTCGGTCATGGCGGTCTCTCAATGTCCTGTGATGCGGTCGGCGATTGCGGCCAGTTTCGACGTATGCTGGAGGCCGGCTTCCTCGCGCTCGTCGGCGACGCGATAGAGCTGATACATCGAGTGGACGCCGAGCCAGCGCATCGGCTCGGGCTCCCATTTGCTCACCTGGCGGTTGACCCAGGGCAGGCGGGTCAGTTCGGTGTCGCGGCGCAGGATAAGGTCGCGCAGCGTGCGGCCCGAAAGGTTGGAACTTGAGACGCCGAGCCCGACATAGCCGCCGGCCCAGCCGATGCCGGTTTCAGGGTCGAGGCCTGATGTCGTGCACCAGTCGCGCGGCACGCCCAGAACGCCGCACCAGGCGTGGTCGATGCGAAGCCCGGCTGTCTGCGGCAGAAGCCGGGTGAGGATCGCGTGCAGGCTTTCGATCGTGGCCTGCTGCGTCTGGCCGCGCACATCCGTTTGCGAGCCGTAACGATAGGGCACGCCGCGCCCGCCCATGGTGATGCGGCCTTCCCGGGTGCGCTGCGCATAGCAATAGGCGTGCGCGGCGTCACCGAGAAGCTCATGGCCCTCCCAGCCGATCTCGTCCCATAGCGATTGCGGCAGCGGCTCGGTGATGATCTGCGCGCTGTTGAGCGGCAGCCAGAGCCGCTCATTGCCTGATATGCCGGCCGTGAACCCTTCCGTGGCGCGGATGATGATCGGCGCGCGCACGGTGCCGCGGTTCGTCGTGACCTTGCCCTTCTCGATGCCGGTCACGGTGGTCTGCTCGTAGATCGGCACGCCAAGCCGCTCGACGGCTTCGGAGAGCCCACGCACCAGCTTGGCCGGCTGCACGCGCGCGGTGCCGTGGTGGACATAGCCGCCAAGCACATTTTTGATGTTGATGCGGGCCTTGGCCTCTGCCTGGCCAATCAGGCTGACGCGGTCCTGCGGCACGCTCCAGCCGATCGCATCGGCATAGGCGGCCTTGATCCGTTCGAGCTGCGGCGGGTTGGTGGCGACCGTCAGATTGTCGACGCGGCGGATGTCGGCATCGATGCCTTCGGCCTCGGTCACCGCGATCACTTCGTCGACCGTGCCATGCATGGCGGTTTCCATGTCGATGACGGCGCCGCGCGTCGAGGTCCGCAGATATTTCTCGCGCGACCAGCTGAAGCCGCCGGACAGCCAGCCGCCATTGCGGCCCGACGCGCCGAAGCCGGCGAACTCCCTTTCGACGATGGCGATGCGGATCGAAGGATCGGCCTTCTTCAGATAGTAAGCTGTCCACAAGCCGGTGTAGCCGGCGCCGACGATGCAGACATCGGCTTCGAGGTCACCCGGGAGCGGCGCGCGATAGGCCGGCAGCCCGATGTCGGCATACCAGAACGAGACGTTGCCGTTGACTTTGGCGTCCATGTCTAAAAATCCTGCGGGGAAAAGAGCGATCAGGTCATCGTCATGTCGGCGCGATCGTCGTCGGCAAGAAGTTTTGCATCGACTACCGACCAGCGCAGATCGACCGTGTCACCAATCGAGAACGGTGTGGCTTCCAGCGACGAGCGCACGATGGCGACCGAGCCATCGCGAAGCGTCACCTGGTATTTCGAACCCGACCCCAGATAGATCGCCTCGCTGACCTCACCGGTGAGGCTGTTCTGCCCGGCGGCGGGAGGCGTGTTGGTGCCGGCAAGCGAGAGCTTTTCCGGCCGCAGCAGGACCACCGGTTTGCCTCCGCCGGCAAGCTTGCCGTTGGCCACGATCTTCTGGCCGGCGATCGTCAGGCTGGTCTCGTTTCCTGACGTCTGGGCGGTGCCACGCAAACTGGTCGATTCGCCGATGAACTTGGCCACGAACAAGGTCGTCGGCTCGTCATAGAGCTGGCGGCCGGTTCCGACCTGTTCGATGCGCCCCTGGTTGAACACGGCGATGCGGTCGGACAGAACCAGCGCTTCTTCCTGGTCGTGCGTCACATAGACGAAGGTGGTGCCGAGTTCGCGGTGGATGCGCTTGATCTCCAGCTGCAGCCATTCGCGCAGTTTCTTGTCGAGCGCGCCGAGCGGTTCGTCCATCAACAGCAGCGGCGGATCGAAGACGATGGCGCGCGCCAGCGCCACGCGCTGCTGCTGGCCGCCGGAAAGCTCTGAGGGATAGCGATGCGCGAAATCGGCCATCTTGACCATGTCCAGCGCTCGCACGACGAGACGGTCGCGCGCCTGCTTGTCCATGCCGCGCAAGGTGAGGGGATAGGCGACGTTCTTGCCGACGGTCATGTGCGGAAACAGCGCGTAGTGCTGGAACACGACGCCGATGTTGCGCTTGTGCGCCGGCAGGGCGACGATGCTGTTGCCGCCGACGGCAAGATCGCCTGCGGTGAGGTCGGTGAAGCCCGCAACGACGTTGAGCGTGGTCGTCTTGCCCGAGCCGCTAGGCCCCAGCAGCGTCATGAACTCGCCGGGCTCGATATGCAGGCTGACATCGTCGAGCGCGGTGAAATTGCCGTAGCGCTTGGTTGCGCCCTTGATGTCGATGGCCGCGCCACGTTCCCTCGCAGTCATCTCAACTCCTCGTCGATTTCGAGCTGATGATCAGCCCGGCGCTGATGATCAGCGTCGTGGCAATGAAGATGATGGTTCCGACGGCCGTCACCGTCGGGTCGGCGTCGCGGGTGATGCTGGTGAAGATCTGCACCGGCAAGGTCTTGAGGTAGGGACTGGTGATGAACAGCGCGACGATGATTTCATCGAAGGAGGTGACGAAGGCAAACAAAAGCCCGGACAGGATACCGGGCGCGATCAGCGGCAAGGTCACGGTGCGGAATGTGGTGAAGCGGTTGGCGCCGAGGCTGGCCGCCGCCGTTTCCAGCCGCACGTCGAAGACTTCGAGGCTTGCCGATACGGCGATGATGACGAAGGGGATCGCCAGCATCGTGTGCGCGATGACGAAGCCGGTGGTGGTGCCGACAAGCTGGTAGTCGAGGTAAACGGCATAGATGCCGATCGCCAGCACCACGCCGGGCACGATCATCGGCGTGATCAGGATGGCGCGCAGCAGGCCGGCGCCGGAATGTTTCATGCGGCTGAGGCCAAGCGACGCCAGCGTGCCGATCAGCGTGGCGGCAACGGCGACGAGGCCCGCGACCCTGAGCGAATTGAAGAAGCTCGACAGCCAATCGGGATTGGTGAAGAAATTCGCGTACCACTGCCAGGAGAAGCCGGACGGCGGGAAAGCGAGCGACTTCTTCTCGTTGAACGACATCGGGATGATGACCAGCGTCGGCATCACCAGCCAGACGGCGACCAGCAGGCAGAACAGGCCGAGCAGAATGCGGAACGGCGTTTGTCTCATGATCTGGACGCCTGCTTGTGGCGCTGGCGCATCAGCGGTGCGGCGAGCGCCAGCAGCACGAAGGTCGCGACCAGCAGGACGACGCCCATGGCGCCGCCTCGGCCCCAGTTGAGCAGGCTGAGCACCTGGCTCTGCACCAGCGTCGACAGCATGGTGCTGCGCGGGCCGCCGAGCAGGGCCGGCGTGATGTAGAAGCCGAGCGACAGGATGAAGACGATGATGGCGCCGGCGAAGACGCCGGGCAGCGACAACGGCAGATAGATTTCCAGGAAGGCGCGTGCCGGGCGCGCACCAAGGCTGCGCGCCGCCTGCACGAGGCGCAAATCGATGCCGCGCATGACCGAATAGAGCGGCAGGATCATGAACGGCAGCAACACCTGCGCCATGCCGATGACGACTCCGGTCTGCGTGCGGATCAGCTTCACGCCGTCAAAGCCGAGCAGCCTGATCACCGAATTGATGATGCCGGAATCTTGCAGCAGGATGACCCAGGCCAAGGTGCGCACCACGCCGCTGACCCAGAACGGCACCAAAACGCACAAGATGAGGACGAGTCGCAGGCGCGGCTCGACGGCCGTCATGAGATAGGCGTAGGGGTAGGCCGCGATGACGCAGACGATGGTGACCCAGGCGGCGATGGAAAAGGTGCGCCACAGGACGGTGACGTTCACCGGCGTGGAGAAGAACCAGACGTAGTTCTGCAGGC
This sequence comes from Mesorhizobium sp. M1342, assembly GCF_040317955.1. Classification (NCBI taxonomy): domain Bacteria; kingdom Pseudomonadati; phylum Pseudomonadota; class Alphaproteobacteria; order Hyphomicrobiales; family Phyllobacteriaceae; genus Mesorhizobium; species Mesorhizobium sp. M1342. Next base: position 242,654 of record NZ_JAMYLI010000002.1, read on the forward strand.
CCCAGGCCGGGTCCGAAAAACTGCGCAGCGTGACGGTCAGCAAGGGATAGCCCATAGCCGCGATAAGCAGGAGCAGGGCCGGCATCGCCAGCAGGGACGGATAGGCGGCAAGGCGCAGGCGCCGCTGCGGCCCCTGCACGGCACCTGACGGCCGGGAATGATCACCCCCGGCCGTCGGCGTATGCGATGTCTGGCTCACGCCGTCACCTCAGTGATAGCCGGCTCAGTTGCCGGCCATCAGCGCCGTCCACTTGTCGGACGCGGCGGCGAAATTGGCGACCCAGAACTTGATGTTCTGCTGGTAGCCGAGCTTCGCGTGGTCCGGCGTGTTGGTCAGGAAGGCGGCGACGGATGCGTCGACCTTGGGCTGCGCCTCGTTGTTGATCGGCGAGTAGGACGTCTGCTCGGTCAGGATCTCCTGCGACTTCTTGCCGAGATAGGCGTTGATCAGCGCGTAGGAGGCATCGGTGTCCTTGGCGCCGACCGGGATGGTCAGCTGATCCATGACGACCAGCCAGTCCTTCCACACCGGCGTATAGGCAGCGCCATTCTTGACCGCCGTCATGGCGCGGCCAGTCCACATGATGATCATGTCGGCCTCGCCGGATTCGGCAAGCTGCTGGGATTCTGCGCCGGTCTTCCAGAAGATGGTGTCGGGGCCGATCGCCTTGATCTTGGCGATGCCCTTGTCGATATCGGCAGGCGTCATGGCGTCGACCTTGCCGCCGTCGGCCAGGATGGCCTGTTCGATCAGGCCGCCGAGCGGGCTGCCACTGCCGTCGATGGCACGGGTGCCGGGGAATTTCGCGGTGTCGAAGAAATCCTTCCAGTCCTTTGGCGGATTGTCCTTGTACGTGTCGTTCTTGTACATCAGGACCATGCCGTAGTTCATCGCCGGCACGCTGCATTCGCCGACCTGTCCGGGCGGGATGTGCGAGATGTCGAGCTTGGTCAGATCGAGTTTCTGGAACAGTTTTCCGCAATGCACGAAGGGCGGAAAATCGTCTGTGTCGACGACATCCCAGGTCACATTGCCTGATTCGACCTGCGCCTGAAGCTTGGCGATTTCGGTCGGTCCGTCGTTCAAAAGCTTGACGCCGCTCTTGTCGACGAATTCCTTGAGCGCGGCAACCTGGCCGTCCTGGTAGATGCCGCCATAGGAGACGAAGGTCAGCGTCTTGCCCTTCAACGAGCCGTCGACCACGGTTCCGGCCGGCGGCGCGTTCTGCGCGTGAGCGGCGGCTGCGAGCAAGGCCAGTGCGGCGGCGCCGACAAATCCGGCCAATCTTGATCTGCTTCCCATTTTCTAACCCTCCGATGGCTCGCTGTTTGATTTTGGCAGGCCGGGCGCGAGCGTTTTCCGGGCTACATATTGATCGAGGTCGACAGCGCCGCTTGTCGGCGGCGCGATGATCCACAGCACCTCGGCCACCGCATCGCCGACATTGATCGTCCGGTGCGGCGTCGAGGTCGAATATTCGATGCTGTCGCCCTCTTCGAGGGTGAAGCTCTCGTCGCCGAGCGTCAGTTGCACGCGTCCGCGCAGCACGAGGAACATCTCGCTCGCGTTGCCATGCGTATAGGGCACGTCGCCGGTGGAGCCGCCGACGGCGAACTCGCCGCAATAGACTTCCATCTCGCGGATCGGCCGGCGCGACAGCAGCGTCTTGCGGTAGCCTTCGCTGGTCGGCAGCGCCGGCCGCTCGGCGCGTGTCAGCACCGCGTGCGGCGACACTTCGCAGTCGTCGAAAAGATCGGCGAGGCTGATGCCGAGCGCATTGGCGATCAGCATCAATGTGCTGGTGTTGGCGCCGGAAAGGCCGCGCTCGAGCTGGCTCAGGAAGCTGGCGGTGGTGCCGATCATGCCGCCGAGCTGGCGCAGCGTCAGGCGCCGCGTGGTGCGATAGGCCTTGATGCGATCGCCCAATACCGTCGAGCGGCGCGCTTCGGCGCTGGTTGCGGCATTGTCATTGAGTGCGTGATCCGCAGCGATTTTCATGGCGATCTCAGGGTTCACTTAACATGCTATTAAGTGAGGCGTCCTGGCAAGTAGATTCGCTTGGTCACCTGAAAATCATCGATGGACCTGCAGAGGGTGCATGATCGGCAGACCGGCAACGCCGGTTCGGCTCGATCACTGGATCATGAAGCGCGAACTGAACGGCAGGCTTGCCGCGCCGACGGCCTTCGGGCTGATGCTGACCCGCGCGGGCAGCGCTTCGATGCCGGGGAATTCCCGGCCGATGTCGTCGCACAAGGCCTCGGCGATCTTTTGCGGCGCATAGCTGGACAGGACGACCGAACTGAACTCGACAAACTGGGTCAGCGCGGAGATCGACGCTTTCAGGCGGTCGGAACACTCGCCCAGCCATGCGCTGTAGGCCTCGCCCAGGTCAGGCCACTCAGGGCTGCTGCTCCAGATGATTTCGGACGGGCGCCCGCGCATGGCCAGTTCGCTCTCCAGGCGCATCAGGCCATGATCGAAGCTGGCGCTGGAGTTTCCCTTGTAGATCTGGTGGTTGAGGATGAGCCTGCTCTGCAGCCGTGCTCCCAGATAGAAGAACAGATAGTCGTTGAGCGGCTTTGCGACGCCGAACATGCTCTCGCCGCCAGCTGCCGCGGTGATGTCGTTCTGCACGAAAACCGGCAGCTTGATCTGTTCCTCGATCTCCCCCTGCAAGGCTTTCAGCGAGGTGCTCGATCCGTTGCGGGTTGCAGCCATCGTGTCGACATCGTCGGGAACGGCCAGGCCGATGCCGGCAACCCGGCTGCGCGCCTCGACCGGCAGGCTGGTCATGGCTTGCCTGATCGCGCCGAACAGATCGCCGCTTTGCGGAAAGGGATTGGCTTCATCCGCCGGCAATTGCGTGTGGAAGCGCACGGTGCCGATGAAATCGATGAGTGCGATGTCGATCCGGCGTCGGCTGAAGCCGACGCCAACCGCATAGGCGCCCTCCGGGTTGAGCGAAAGCGGGATGGTGGGCGGCCCGACGCGGCCGCGCTGCGCCTCGCCTTGCGAGACCAGGCCTTCCTGCTCGAGCGAGCGGACGATAACCGATGCCGTCTGCGCCGAGAGGCCGGTTTTTTCGCCGATTTCCATCCGCGAAATGCCTTCGTTCTGAAGCAGCAGCGACAGCACCAGCCGCTCATTGTAGCTGCGGACGCTCAACGCATTCAGCCCGCTCGCGCGATCGGCGATGCGCAATGGATTGGGTGGTGCGAACCTCATGTCAGGCAAGGGTCGCCCCGTCGGTTGGAGCTCGTTGCCCGGTGGCTTTAGTGTTGCTCATGTCGAGCGGCTCCAGCCGATGGCATCGACCGCGCGGGCAAGTGCGGTGCCCAGCAATCTGTGCGCCTCGGCATCGATGTGAAAGCCGTCCGCTTCGCTGCACGACACCACCGAGCCGGCATCGAAAAAGTGGAGTTCGAGCGAGTCCGCCAGAACCTCGAACTCGAGCGCGAGCAGGCGCGATTTCTCCGGCGCACCGGCGAAGATGGACTTCCATTCCTTGACGTCGTCCTGCATCGGCGGCGGCGCCACGATCATGATCTCGGGCGTCGAGCCGCCTGGCCCAGGCGCCAGCTCCTTGATGTCATAGACGAGGCAGCCGATCCCCATCGCCACTTCCGACGGCGGCTTGTTGAAGCGGATCTTCAGGTCGTTGGTGCCGAGCATGATGATGACGAGGTCGAGCGTCGCATGGCTCTGCAGGCAGGGGCGAAGATAGGTTCTGCCGTTTTTGTGGGCGCCCTCGATCGGGTCGTCGTGGACGGTGGTGCGGCCGCTCAATCCTTCCTCGATGACATACCAGTCGGGGCCTAGCTGAGAACGCAATATTCCCGGCCAGCGTTCACCCGGCCCATAGCGCTCGAGCGGCCCCCTGCCGGGGATCTGGCCGTGCGTGTTGGAGTCGCCGTAGCACAAGACTGATCGCATGTTTTTCCCGCCGGGACTGACAGCGCGCCGAAGCCGGCGAGCGCCATTCATGATGGATAGCGGAGCGGTGAAAGGCAAGCAAGGGAATAGTCATTCAACATGACTAACTATTGACAGGGCGAATCCGCTGTGCTTCTAAAGTGCCGGAGGAGTTCTCAACCGTCACCATCGTCCAGCCCGGGTTGGGCCTCGACACGCATGTGTTCGGGGACGGGAGAATCGCGTGCATCGGTCGGTTTGCGACGACGAGCATGCATCGGGAGAGCGTCTCGCGGCAGTACACATTCGTACGGCCGGCCATACGAATTCGTAGGCCGGGACAACCACAAGGAGGAGAGTTGAATGTTAGGATTGCTGAAAACCGTCGGCCTGGGGATGCTAGTTGCGTCCACGCTTGCCGTGACGTCCCTGGCGCATGCGGAAGACATCAAGCTGATGGACGGCGTCGCGCCGCGCCCCGACGACACGCGCATGACCGCGGCCGGTGCGTTCAAGAAGGACCCGCCCTGGGTCATCGGAATGAGCGACTTCGGCGTCAACGCAAACACGTGGACGGTACAGGTGGCGCATGAGGCGGAGAATGCCGCGGCCAAGGACAAGCGCATCTCGAAATTCATCCTGCTCGATGCCGGCTTCGACCAGAAGAAGCAGGTGGCGGATATCGAGGACCTGATTGCGCAGCATGTCGACGCGATCATCGTGCAGCCGGTGACCAGCACATCGGCGAATGCCAGCATCGCCAAGGCGGTCGCCGCCGGCATTCCCGTCATTCTCCACACCGGTCGCATCGATTCCGACGCCTACACCACCGAAATCCAGGGCGGCGCCGAGCATTTCGGCAAGGTGATGGGCGACTGGCTGGTCAAGACCGTCGGCGACAACGGCAAGATCTGGGTCCTGCGTGGCCTGGCCGGACATCCGGAAGACACCAACCGCTACAACGGACTCCTGGAGTCGCTCAAGGGCACGCATGTGCAGATCATCGCCGAGGAGCATGGTGACTGGCAGTACGACAAGGCCAAGAAGCTGTGCGAGACGCTTTATCTGAACAACCCACAGGTTGACGGCATCTGGTCGTCCGGCGCTGACATGACGCGCGCCTGCGTCGATGTCTTCAAGCAGTTCGGCACGCCCGTTCCGCCGATTTCGGGCGAGGGCAACAATGGCTATTTCGGCCAGTGGATCACGGACGGGTTCAAGTCGATCTCGCCGGAATACAGCCCCGCCCAAGGTGCGGCCGGCGTGCGCGCCGCTGTTGCCCTTCTGGAAGGCAAGCAGCTCTACAAACGCTATGTCTATAATCCCGACGGATGGGACCAGGACAAGGCCAAAAAATACTATCGCGACGACCTGACCGCCAATGTCTGGTGGCCGAGCGAACTGCCCGAGGACAAGCTCAAGGAATATTACGGCAAGAAGTGACGGCGCCGTGGCTGGCGGGGAGTGGACAAGCATTCCCCGCAGGCCGTTCCATGTGTTGAATTTGGTTCGTTCGAGGGTTTCGTGACCAATCTTATCGAGATGTCCCACATTTCGAAGGCATTCGGAGGGAGCAAGGCGCTCCATTCCGTTTCCCTCGATCTCAAGGCGGGCAGCGTCCACGCCCTGATGGGCGAGAACGGCGCCGGCAAATCGACGTTGATGAAGATCCTGGCGGGCGTGCATCAGCCCGATTCCGGCGAGATCTTCATGAACGGGGAGAAGCTCGATCTGAAATCGCCGCGCGCCGCACTCGATGCCGGCATTTCGACCGTTTTCCAGGAGCATTCGCTGCTGCCCAATCTGTCGATCGCCGAAAACATGTTTCTGGGCCGGGAGCCGACGACCCGGTTCGGCTCGATCGATTATCGGGCGATGAAAAGCCAGACCGCCAAGGCGCTTGGCGAACTCGGCCTCACGCTCGACCCGTCGCAACTCGTTTCCAACCTGACCATAGCCGAGCGGCAATTCGTCGAGATCGCGCATTGCATCCAGGCGGACGCCAGCGTGCTTATCCTCGACGAGCCGACGGCTGCTCTCAACGCGGCCGATGTCGATGTGCTCAACCGCAACATCCGCCGGCTGCGCGATAAGGGAAAAGCCATCGTCTACATCTCGCATCGCATGGAGGAGATCTTCGAGCTGTGCGACACGGTGACGGTGCTGAAGGACGGCGCACTGGTCGGCACCAGGATGGTGTCCGAGATCACCACCGACGACCTCATCGCCATGATGGTCGGACGCGAACTCCAGGACCTTTTTCCCGATCGCACGGGCGATAAGGGTGATGAGATCCTGCGAGTCGAGAACCTCAGAATCACCGACACATCGCGGCCGCTGTCGCTGTCTTTGCACAAGGGTGAGATCGTAGCCCTGGCCGGACTGGAGGGGCAGGGCCAGCAGCGCTTCCTGAGATCGCTGATCGGCCGCTATCATCCCTCCGCCGGGACGATTTCCGTCAACGGCAAAGCGCTGAAAATGCCGCTCCCGGCATCATCAGGCGTTCGCCATTTGCAGCAGCTGAGGGTCGGCTTCGTTCCCGAGGACCGCAAGGAGGAGGGGCTCTTCCTCGCTTTGCCGATCGCCCACAACATCGCCATCGGATTGCATTCGAGGCGATTCGAACTCGCGCCGGCGCAGCCGTATCGAAACGTCATCGCCCGCATGATGGAGGTCATGAACATAAAGGCGGCAGGGCCGTCCGCGCCGGTCGGCTCCCTGTCGGGCGGCAACCAGCAAAAGGTTCTCCTCGGCCGCTACCTGGCCGCCGATCTCGATCTTCTGCTGGTCGAGGAGCCGACCCGCGGCGTCGACATCGGCGCCAAGTCCGAGATCTACCACCTGCTGCGCGACTTTACCGCCAAGGGCGGCGCCGTGCTGGTGCTGTCGCGCGAGACGATCGAGTTGATCGGGCTCTGCGATCGCATCTACGTCGTCCACGACGACACCATCGTTGCCGAAATGCCGGCGGCGCAGGCGACGGAACACAAGATCCTCGACGCGGCCCTGAAGGGCGGCTCCGCGCGCCAGCACTAGGGGGGCTGCCATGGTTCGCTCGCTGTTCAACATCCTGAGTGGCCGGAACACGCGGCAAGGCCTGTGGGGCCTGCCACTGCTGGTCGCCTTGTTCATTTCGCTGTGGCTGACCGTCGAGACGACACAATTTGCCACGGCCGAAAACCTCTTCAACCTGGTGGCCCAGGCAATGCCGCTGATCATCGCGGCCATCGGACAGTTGGTGGTCGTGCTCATCGGCGGGCTCGATCTGTCGGTCGGCTCCGTCATCAGCTTCACCACGGCGGTGCTGGCGCTCGATCAGCCGGCTGTCGTGCTGATCCCGGCGGTCTTCGTGCTGGCGGCACTCATCGGGCTGATCAACGGCCTGGCGATCACCCGTTTCAACGTCCATCCGATCATCGCGACGCTGTCGACGCAGTACATCGTGCTCGGCATCACGCGCATCCTGCGTCCTGTGTCCGGCGGTACGGTGCCGGAGATCGTCATCGATGCCGTCTCAAGCAGTTTCCTCGGCGTTCCCTATCCGGTTTTCTGGGGCATCGTCGTGATCCTGGCAGCGTGGAAACTGCTCTACGGATCGCGATACGGGCTGCATCTGTTTGCGATTGGCGGCGGCATTGCTTCGGGCGCTGAAAGTGCTGCCCGCAATTTCGGCGTCTCCGACCGTCGCAACATCATCCTCGCCTATGTGGTCTGTTCCTGTTTCGCGGCCGTTGCCGGTGTCTTCCTGGCCGGGCGCATCGTGTCGGGCGATCCGAATGTCGGGCTGCTTTTCGAACTCGACACCGTCACCGCCGTCGCCCTTGGAGGCACCCAGCTCTCCGGCAGCATAGGCAGCCTGCACGGCACGGTGATCGGCGCGCTGGTCATGGCGCTGCTGGCCAATGGCATGAACCTCGCCAACGTCTCCCCCTTTGTCCAGACCGCGATCAAGGGCGGCATCCTGCTGGCGGTGGTCGGGCTGCAATCCCGCAAGAAGATGGGGCTCTAAAAGATGGCTGCCGTTCTCGCAAATCCGATCGCCCGGCGCCTGCTGCGCATACCGCCGTCCTATTTTGTCTTTCTCGTGCTGCTGGCGACGCTGTGGATCGCGCGACCGAACATGCTCAACCTCAACATCATGGGTATCTTCGTCAGGCAGATCGTCCCGCTCGGCATCCTGGTGCTGGGGCAGCTCGTCGTCATGCGGGTGAAGTCGATCGACCTCTCCGGCGGCGGCATCATCCTGCTCATCAACTATTTCATCTCGTCGGGCACTTTCCCCGGCGCGTCGATGCCTTTCTTCGTCGTGCTGGCGCTCGCCACCGGCCTCGTCATCGGCCTGTTCAACGGCTTCATGATAGGGAGCCGGCGGGTGTCGGCTGTCATCGTCACGCTGGCGGTCAGCATCATCCTGGTAGGGCTGGTGCAGTTCCTGTCGAGCGGCAATCCGCCCGGCGATGTGCCGAAGCTGTTCAACGACCTCTACAACACGAAATTCCTGTCGGTTCCGACGCCGGTGCTGTTCTGGGTCCTGCTGACCGCTTCGGTGTGGCTGCTTCTGTCGCGGACCGTCTTTGGCCGCTACGTCGCCTCGGTCGGGGAGAATGCCGAAGCCGCGCATTTTTCCGGCGTGCCGGTCCAGCGCACGGTCATCCTGGCGCATACGCTCGCCGGCCTGATCGCGGCGATCGCGGCCCTGGTGCAGACCGGTTCGATCGCCGTCGGCAGCGTCCGTGTCGGCCTCGACCTGCCGATCCTGGCGGTCGCGGCAACGATCCTCGGCGGCGTCGTCTTCGGTCGTGGCGACGGCGGCGTCTGGGGGCCCTTCTTCGGGGCGCTGTGCTTTGCGCTGCTGTTCGTGGTGATGACGGTGCTCGGCATCGACGAGCCCGGCAAGCTCATCGCGCAGGGCGTCATCATCCTCGGCGCGGCGATCTTCTACGGAGTGCGCGTGCGAAACCCCTGACTTAAGACGGCGAAAAGCAAGTGCGCCGGCGTTCAGACAATTGCAAACAGATGGAGAAACATGGATGTCACCGCCAAAAAACATCATGTGCTACGGCGACTCGCTGACCTGGGGCTGGGTTCCGGTCAAGGAGGGGTCGCCGACCTACCGCTACCCCTATGACCAGCGCTGGACCGGTGTGATGTCGGCGGCGCTGGGGGCGGGCTACCATATCATCGAAGAAGGCCTGAGCGCGCGCACCACCTGTCTCGACGACCCCAACGATCCGCGCCTGAACGGGGCCAATTATCTGCCCTCGGCCATCGCCAGCCATCTGCCGCTGGACCTGGTCATTGTCATGCTCGGCACCAACGACACCAAGTCTTATTTCCGCCGGACGCCTTATGAGATCGCCAATGGAATGGCGAAACTGGTCGGGCAGATCCTGACCAGTGCCGGCGGCATCGGCACGCCTTATCCGGCGCCGAAGGCGCTGGTCATTGCGCCGCCGCCGCTGACCCCGATGCCCGATCCGTGGTTCGAGGGCATGTTCGGCGGCGGGCACGAAAAATCCAGGGATCTGGCCAGGCAGTACAAGGCGATGGCGGATTTCATGAAGATCGACTTCCTCAATGCCGGCGATTACCTCACCACGGACGGTGTCGACGGAATTCATTTCACCGCCGCAAACAACGCCGATCTGGGACGCGCGGTGGCCGGCAAGGTCAAGTCGATCCTCGAGCCGGGCCAGGTCAGCACCGCCGCTTGAAGCCGCCACGCCCGTCGGCTTGCGGCACACAGGCCCACGGCGCAGGTGTATCGCAGGTTCCTCCGGCGATGCACATCGATGCGGGGCCGAACGATGCGTTTGGCCCCGTATTGATATGACGCCCTGCGCCGGCAGATGTGCGTCGATCTAGGGGCTTGGCCTCGGAGCTACGTCATCGGCGGACGCTTTGGTTTGGCGGTCGAAAACGACCGCCAGACCGTTCTTCACGGCAAGCGAGGCGACCATGTCGTCGAGTTCGCGGTCGGGAATGACGGGTTTGAGGACCTGCCGGATGGCCCGATAGGCCTGCTCGGTCGACACATAGCCGTATCGTTTTTTGCGCGCTTCCACATATTGCTCGATGAGAATGCCCAATCGGCGGGCGGCGATGTCATCTGGTTGCTGCAAGGGAGCCTCCTCAAGCGTCGATCGTTTGCAGACCCCAGAGATGTAAAAACCCACGCCGCGAAAGTTAAGGCCTGCTGTCGGCCTGAAGCTCAAAAAAATCTGCTGCCTCATTCGACGAATTGCGCCGCAGCGTGACATCGTGCCCGAACTGGTACCTCGCTGCCGCAAGGAGCAGGTCAATTTGGCTGGTCCGTTCCGAATCCCGATCAAAGCGTGTATTCACAACAGCTCCGACAGAACGGCCATGAAGTGGTCGTTCTCCGCAGCCGAGCCGATGCTGACGCGCACATAGGTGTCAAAACCCTGCTGCTTCCACGGCTTGACGATGACGCCTTGCCGCAACAGGCTTTCGACGAACACGGAAGCATCTCGCCGGCAGTTGAAGAACAGGAAGTTGCCCCTGGAGGCGGCGACGTCGAGGCCCTTGCTCGCCAGAAAAGTCTCGACGCGTTTTCTCTCCGCCCTGGCCAGCGCGACGACCCTGGCGAGGTGTTCGTCGTCGGCCAGCGCCGCGAGTGCGGCGGCTTGGGCCATGCCGTTGGCGTTGAAAGGCGTGCGGACGCGGTCGAGCAGCGCGCGCAGCTCCGGGTCACCGACGATGCCGAAGCCGATCCGCAATCCGGCCAGACCGAACGCCTTGGAAAAGGTCCGCAGCACGATCCAGGGCCGGTCCAGCTTTTCGAGATAGGGCAGGGACGACGCATAGTCGTCGCCCTCGGCATATTCGGCATAGGCTTCGTCGATGACGATCAGCGTCTCGTCGCTCGTCGCATCCAGAACCCTCGACAGATCGCCGCCGGAGAGCCAGCTGCCGACCGGGTTCATCGGGTTCGAGAACAGCAGCATGCGCGGCCGCTCGCGCGCCGCCTCGACCAGCGCATCGACATTAATGGTCAGATCGTCGTTGACGACAACGCGCTTGACGGTAGCGCCCATCAACGTCGCGTAGTCCTCATGCAGCGGAAACGACGGATAGAGCGTGACGACCGCGTCGCCCGGCCGCAACACGGCACGGCTGATGACGGAGAGAAGGTCTTCGGAACCGTTGCCGAGGATAATCTGGTCCTCGGTGACGGCATATTTGTCGCCGATCGCCTGGCGCAGCTTGCGCCCGGCAGGGTCCGGATAGAGGCGGAACATCTCGGAGCCGGCATGCATCGTCGTGGCGAGGGTCGGGCTGGGCCCGAGCGGGTTTTCGTTCGAGCACAGTTTGGCGATTCTGGCCGGTGCGTATCGCTCCATGACCTCGTCAATTGTCAGCCCGGAATTGTAGGGCGACAGGCGGTTGACTTCGGTACGGACCATATCCGAGGCTTTCGACAAGGGCGGGCTCCTCTGCGGTGGATTTCGTCATCCGTACCGTAGCCCAAACAGTTTGTATATGCTTGTATATGCAACTTGATCTGATAGTCTCGACGCTGAAGCGGAAACCGACACCGATCAGGAGGATCACATGCGCAACGCTTCTCTCTTCGATCTCTCCGGCAGGAAGGCGCTTGTCACCGGTGCAAGCCGGGGCATCGGGCGCAGCATCGCCGAGGCGCTGAGTGCTGCCGGCGCAGACGTCGCGGTCACGGCGCGCAGCCTGGCCTCGCTGGAGGCCACCACGGCAGCCATCCGCGCCGCCGGCGGAGTGGCGCACGCCATCGCTCTCGACGTCACCGATGTCGGCCGCTGCCGGGCAGCAACCGCAGAGGCTGCCAGCCTGCTTGGCGGTCTCGACATTCTCGTCAACAATGCCGGCGTGGAGGAGGTGCGGCCCTCGCTCGATGTCGACGAGGCGCTGTGGGACAGGATCGTCGACACGAATCTCAAGGGAGCGTTCTTCTGCGCCCAGGCCGCCGCGCGGCAGATGCGCGACGCCGGACGCCCTGGTGCCATCATCAATCTGTGCTCGCTGACATCCGAAGTCGGAATCCCCACCGCGGTGCCGTATGGCTCGTCGAAGTCGGGCCTGCTCGGCATGACCCGCGCCCTTGCGGCGGAGTGGGCGGAGCTTGGCATAAGGGTCAACGCCATCGCGCCGGGCTATTTCAGGACGGCGATGACCGACGTTTTTTACAGCGACGAGGCATGGCAGCACTCCATGCTGGCCAAGATCCCGCAGCGGCGTTTCGGTGATCTCCACGACTTGCACGGCATCGCCGTGTTCCTCGCTTCGGATGCGGCTGCCTACATAACCGGCCAGTCCATTCCGGTCGATGGCGGCTTTCTCGCCTCGATCTGATGAGGCAGGTTTGCCTCCGCAGTTTCGACGGGAAGGATGATGGAAAAATTGCTGGCGACCATCATACATACATGTATATACTTTTGCCTGAGTGAAGCCTCTCGACGGCTTTGATCCTTGCCCCGGTCGGCTTGTCGACCCGCAGAACTATGGCCATCCACGGGCCAACCGTCATTGCGTTCCAAGAGTTCCAGGAGACGAGCAATCATGTCCGACATCAGCTTCCACGATCTGTCATCCATCGATGCCGACCAGCGCGCCAGTCTGCTGAAGCGCGCCGAGGCCGATCTGACGGTCTTCGTTGAGAAGGTCCGGCCGATCATCCAGGCCGTCAAGGACGAAGGCGACGCCGCCTTGATCCGCTTCGCCGGGGAACTCGACAAGGCCAATGTCGCCGAGGGCGAACTGCAGGTGTCGGAAGCCGAGTTCGATGCGGCGTTCGACAAGGTGGAAAGGGACGTCGTCGAGAGCATCCAGTTCGGCATCGACAACATCAGGCGCTTCCATGAGGAGCAGAAGCCGGAGACGATGTGGCTCAAGGAAGTCCGGCCGGGCGCCTATGCCGGGGACAGGTACACGCCCATCGCATCCGTTGCGCTCTACGTGCCGCGCGGCAAGGGCGCTTTCCCGTCGGTGACGATGATGACGTCGGTGCCGGCGGTGATTGCCGGCGTGCCGCAGATTGCCATCGTGACGCCGCCGACATCGGATGGTTCGGTGGACGCGGCAACGCTCGTCGCCGCGCGTCTCGCCGGCGTGGGCACGGTCTACAAATGCGGCGGCGCCCAGGCAGTTGCCGCCGTCGCTTACGGCACCGAGACGGTGAAGCCCGCACTCAAGATCGTCGGTCCCGGCAGCCCGTGGGTGGTGGCGGCCAAGAGCGTGCTGTCATCGGTCATCAACACAGGCCTTCCGGCGGGCCCGTCGGAAGCGATTATCTTTGCCGATGACAGCGTCGACGGCGGGCTTGCCGCGCTCGACCTGTTGATCGAAGCCGAGCACGGGCCAGATTCCTCGGCCTATCTGGTGACGCACAGCCGCAAGATCGCAGAAGCAGCACTCGCCGCACTTCCCGAGCACTGGTCGCGGATGACCGAGCAGCGTGTGGAGTTTTCGCGCGCGGTGCTGACCGGCAAGCGCGGCGGCATCGTGCTGACCGCATCGCTGGAAGACAGCTACCGCTTCATCAACGACTATGCGCCCGAACATCTCGAGATCCTGTCGACGGAGCCGTTCGCCCATCTCGGACGCATCACCGAGGCGGCCGAAATCCTCATGGGACCGCATACGCCGGTGACCCTTGCCAACTTCGTCCTTGGACCCAATGCAGTGCTGCCGACCAGCCGGTGGGCGCGGACCTACGGCCCGCTTTCGGTGACGGATTTCGTCAAGCGCTCGTCGGTCGGCTATGTCACCTCGGCCGCCTATCCGGAACTCGCTCTGCATGCCCGCAGGCTTGCCCGCTATGAGGGCTTCAGTTCGCACGAGAACGCGGTCTCGGAAATCCGCGACCGCTATCTCGCCGGCTGAGCGGAAACGATCGCGATGAGGGCTGCTCGACTTTATCAACCTGGTGACCTGCGTGTCGAGGACATCGCTCCGCCAGGCGCGCCGGATCCGGGCTGGGTGAAGCTGAGGGTCGATGCCGCCGGCATCTGTGGTTCTGATCTGCACAATTTCCGCACGGGGCAATGGATAAGCCGGTCGCCGTCGACGGCCGGCCATGAACTGGCCGGCACGGTGACCGCCATCGGCGCAGGCGTTGATAGCGTCGCCGTCGGTGACAGGGTGGTTGCCGATTCACGGTTCTGGTGCGGAGACTGCGCGCAATGTCATGCCGGCAGGCGGCATCTCTGTGCGTCGCTGGGCTTTGTGGGGGAGATCTGCGACGGTGGGTTTGCCGAACAGGCGGTGCTGCCCGCACGGCTCTTGCATATCATCGATGCCGGGCTCGACGAGCGGGTCGCGGCGATGGCCGAGCCGCTGGCGGTGGCGTTGCATGCGGTGCGGCGGCTGCCGAAAACGGCAGGCGCGGTGCTGGTCGTCGGCTGCGGGCCCATCGGCGGTCTTGCCGCGCTGCTGCTGTCGCGGACCTTCGCCGGCATCGTGCTCGTCGCCGACCGCAACCAGAGCCGCTGCGCCCGGGTGGCGCGGGTGACGGGTGCCACGATGGTCGATCTGAACCGGGATGCCGTTGCCGCCGCAACCGCCAATGCCCCGCTGCTCGCGGCCATTGAGGCGACCGGCAGCGTCGCGGCGCTCAACCAGTTGCTTGGCGTTCTCGATCCCGGCGGCACGATCGCCATGGTGGGCATCTTTCACGGCCGCCTCAACATTGATCCCAATACGCTGGTCGAACGCGAAATCGGGTTGCTGGGATGCCACGCCTTTGCCGATGAGCTGCCCGAGGCCGTGCGGATGCTAGGTGAGCTCAGCGAACCGCTGTTGGCGCTGATCGACCAGGAGATTGGCCTGGATGACATTCCGGCTGCCTATGAGCGGCTGTTGGCGGGACACAGCGACGGCTTGAAAACAATCATCCGCATGCGGCAACCTGTCGAGCGGTCGTGATTTCCGATGAATCGCCGGAAAGGACTTTGGAAATGGTCACTTTGCCTGACACGGCCAGCCCTCTCTACGAGAAGGTGAAGGACTACATCCTGGCCAACATCGGAACGGGCCGGTGGGGCAAGGATCGCAAGCTGCCGTCCGAGAATGAGTTGGTGGCTTCACTCGGCGTGTCGCGGATGACGGTTCACCGGGCGCTCAGAGAGTTGACCTCGGCCGGGTTCCTGATCCGTCTGCAAGGTGTGGGAACTTTCATCGCGCCACCGCGGCCGCAATCGACACTGATCGAGATCAACAACATCGCAGCCGAGATCGTCGAGCGCGGCAACAGGCATCGTTCCGAAGTCCTCGTCCTCGAAACCATCATGCCGACAAAGGAGCTGGCGCTGTCGTTCGAGTTCGCAAAGCGCGTCCCGATCTATCATTCTGTCGTCGTCAATTTCGAGAATGATTTGCCGGTGCAACTGGAAGAGCGCTTCGTCAATCCGAGCCTCATCCCCGACTATGACAAGCAGGATTTTTCGAAGACGGCGACCTATGACTACCTCATGCAGAAAACCCCGGTGACCGAGGTCGAGCATATCATTTCCGCCATCCCGGCGGATGCCGAGACGGCGCGGCATCTGGGCATCGATGTCGGCGCCTGCTGCCTCTTCCTGCACCGCCGGACATGGACAGGCGCGGTGGTGGCGACGATCAGCAAGCTGACTTATGCCGGCAGCCGCTACTCGCTCGGCAGCCGCTATTCACCTTCAAAAAGCAGCTAACGGAAGCAGGTCGAATGCAAGTCGGAGCGGCCCCGCTGCCAATGTATATACATGTATCGATGAAAACGGTTTCGCCCTCGGCGAACGAACTGGCTGGAAGGAGCGACAGATGACGCCGGCACTGAGCCGCACGGCGCGGATCCGGGCACTCGCGCAGCATGATGTTGCCGAAGCACAAAGCGCGCTGGCGGCATTGCTGGGCGACCTGTTCGCGATGACCCCCCGCAATGTGCGCATCAACTTCGACAAGTACAGCCTCAATTCGTTGAACGGCTTCTTCGAGGACGATGGCAAGGCCTACTTCTTCAAGTTCCATCAGGAGGAGCGGGAAGAGGCGATGACGGGCGAGTATTACCGCGCCGAGATTCTGTCGCGCGCCGGCCTGCCGGTCGACCAACCCGTGCATATGTCTGCCCAACCAGGCGAGCAGATCCTTGTCTATCGCCGCCGCACGGATCCAAGATTTTCGGATGTGCTGTTCGCGCTGGATGGGCAGGACGATGCCTGCAAGCGGCAAGAAGCCGTTCTTGCCGAGCGCGACCTGTCGGCCAGGCTGCTCAAGGTCTATCTCGAGACGCTGCATCCCGTCACTGTCGAGGACGTGGCGGCGGAGCCGATCCACAGGCTGTTTCATGAGCGGCTGATCGATGCCGAGACACGCTTGTCACCAGGCGGAAGGCTGGCCGATTTCTATGTCGGCAAGCCGTTCGTCTTTCCCGGTGCCGAGCTGGATTGGGATCGGTTTTCCCGGCTGAAATTCGTCATCAACGACCAGCAGTACACCGACAGCATCGGTGAGCTTTTCGATGCCGCGGCTGTGCGCTTACGGCCCGACCGCCTTGCCGATGCCGGCGGCGTGGTCGCGCATGGCGACGCCCACAACGCCAATGTCTGGTACACGGCGAAGGCGGGGAGGGCGGAGCTGTCCTTCTTCGATCCCGCCTTTGCCGGCTCGCACATCCCGACGCTGCTGGCCGAGGTGAAGGCGACGTTCCACAACATCTTCGCCCACCCGTTCTGGCTCTATGATCCGGCGACCGCGACAGAGGCTTTTCGCGCCCAGGCGCGGCTGGACGGAAATCTGCTCCATGTCGACACGGACTGGGACCTGAGCCTCGTCCGCCGCGACCTGCTGGAGGTCAAGGCGACAGCGCTGTGGCGGCCATTGCTGCTGGAGCTCAAACGGCGCGGCATGCTGCCGGCCGATTGGCGCGCGGTGCTGCGAGCCGGTCTTTTCCTGTCGCCGACGCTGGTTATGAACCTGCGGGCTGGCGCGCGCAGCCACACGCCGGTCTCCTCCCTCATTGCCTTCTCAGTCGCGGTCATGGTCGGCAGCGAACCCGTTGCCGGAGCCGATCGGGTGACAGGTTTCCTCGACCGGATCGATCCGGCCAAGGTGGGAAATTGAGTCTTTCCAACTTGTATATGCATGTATGTATTTTAGCCTTGACATCCGCTCCCGCTGACGCTGAAATATCCTCGCACTTCACCATGAAGTGGCAGGTAAGACGCCGAGGCACAGTGCCGCAAGAGCAGAAACCCGCAGTCTCACCAGACCGGCTACCTCAGCTAGAAAAAGCGGTCTGATCATCAAGGGGAACAAAGATGATGCGTAACCTAACAGGACAGTTTCGCGCGCTCGTGATGGCCGCCGCCATCGGACTCGCCGCCGCCCCGGCAGCCTACGCGGCCGATGCGGCCATTCCCACCACGCCCGAGGCAGGAGCGTTCAAGATCGGCATCGAGCCCTGGCTCGGCTATGGCCAGTGGCATGTCGCCGAGGCCAAGGGTCTGTTCAAGACAAACGGGCTGAGCGACGTCCAGATCGTCAACTTCGCCGAGGACAAGGACATCAATGCAGCACTTGCAAGCGGCCAGCTCGACGCCGCCAACATCGCCACCCACACGGCGATGGGCATGGTTGCGGCCGGCCTGCCGGTGAAGATCGTGCTGCTGCTCGACGTCTCCATGACCGCCGACGCCATCATCGCCGGCAAGGACGTCACCTCCATCGCGGACCTTAAGGGCAAGCAGGTCGCCTTCGAGGAAGGCACGACGAGCGACATCCTGCTCAAATACGCGCTCGCCAGGAACGGCATGTCGATCGACGATGTGAAGCCGGTCCCGATGCCGGCGTCCGATGCCGGCAGCGCCTTGATCGCCGGTCAGGTGCCGGTCGCGGTGACTTATGAACCGTACCTCACCGTCGCCATGGCGCAGAACAAGGACCTCAAGCTTCTGTTCACCGCCGGCGAGGATCCCGGCCTGATCAGCGACGTGCTGGTGGTGCGTGACGAGGTGATCAAGTCGCGGCCCGGCCAGGTGCTGGCCATGATCAAGAGCTGGGACGCAGCGCTCAAGGACTACAATGCTGATACGCCCGGCGGCCGCGCCATCATCGCCAAGGCTGTCGGTTCGGACGTCAAGGACCTCAACACCGCCTTTGACGGCGTGCGCTACTACTCGCTGGCCGAAAACAAGACGGCGCTCACCGGCGACTTCACCACCAAGACCTTCGCCGATGTCGAAGCCGCCGCCAAGAACGCCAAGCTGCTGCAGGCCGATGTGACGCCGGAGCAGATGATCGACCCGTCCTTCGTCAAGGCGGCGGAATGATCAAGGCCGGATCGCGGTGGTGACACAGATGCCCGGGGAGCGACCGGCGCCAGGACCGATCGCGAAACAGGCGAGGCGCCGCCGATCCTCCGGGATCGGCGTGCCCATCGCCAGGTCGCGCTTTCTGATCATCGCGGTGGCCGTGTTCGTTGGGCTGGGCCTTGCCTGGTGGGCGGCGACCGGACTGGGGTTGGTAAAGCCGATCTTCCTGCCTTCGCCGGGCAGCGTCGCGACGCAGATCGCCAAGCTCGCTGCCGACGGCACGTTGTGGCTGGACCTCAAAGCCTCGATGTATCGCATCTCCATCGGCTTCCTCATCGCCTCGGTACTGTCGATACCGATCGGCGTTCTGATTGGCAGTTTCCGTTCTTGGGAAGCGGCCATCGAGCCGCTGGTTGATTTCATCCGCTACATGCCGGTCGTCGCTTTCGTGCCGCTCTCCATTCTTTGGGCCGGCACCGGAGATTCGCAGAAGTTCCTGATCATCTTCATCGGCACCTTCTTCCAGCAGGTCCTTATGATCATGGACAACGTCAAACGGGTTCCCACCGATTTCATCGGCCTTGGGCGCACACTCGGCCTGCCGGATCGCAAGATCCTGACGCGCATCGTCGTCCCCAGCGCCTTGCCGGGTATCTGGGATACGCTGCGCATCAGCCTGGGCTGGGCATGGACCTGGCTGGTGCTGGCCGAACTTGTCGCCGCGACTTCGGGGCTCGGCTATCGCATCACCGTGTCGCAGCGCTATTTCCAGACCAACACGATCATCGGCTACATCCTGCTGCTTGGCCTGCTTGGCCTCATCACCGACCAGGTGATGAAGGCGCTGGAGAAGGTGCTGTTCAAGCAAGAGGGCCGCTCGCAATGAGGTCCAGCCGATGAGTTTCCCCAAATTGCGGATCGCCGGCCTCCGCAAGAGCTTCGGCACGGGCGAACGGCGCACGGAAGTGCTGCGCGATATCAACCTCGATCTTGCCGACAACGAGTTTGTGTCCCTGGTCGGTACGTCGGGCTGCGGCAAGAGCACGCTGCTGTCGATCGTTGCCGGACTGCAGGACTTCGACGCGGGCGATCTCAGCATCGACGGCGCGCCGATCCTGCAGCCGGGTCTCGACCGTGGCGTCGTCTTCCAGTCCTACACGCTGCTTCCCTGGCTGACGGCGCGGCAGAACATCGAGTTTGCCCTCAAGGCCGCCGGCTACGATCGCCCGACCTGCCGCAGGATCGCGCTGGAGCATCTCGAACTCGTCAAGCTGTCCGACAGCGCCGACCGCTACCCGGCCGAACTCTCGGGCGGCATGAAACAGCGCGTCGCCATTGCGCGCGCGCTTTCCTACCGGCCCAAGATGCTGTTGATGGACGAGCCCTTCGGCGCGCTCGATGCCTTGACCCGGCACCAGATGCAGGAACTGCTCACCCAGATCTGGGAGGAACACAGGTTGACCGTCCTGTTTGTCACCCATGATGTGGAGGAGGCCGTCTATCTGTCGGACCGCATCGTCGTCATGGGCATCGGCCCGGGCCGCATCACCCAGACCTTCAACGTCGATATCGAGCGCCCGCGCCGCGAAGAGGTGATGGAAAGCCCTGCATTCATGGATCTGCAGCGCGGCGTGCACAAGGCCATCCGCGAGGGTTCAAAACGCCCCGAAATGGCGTAGGCGCTTGTGGTAGGCCCAATCATGCCGGACGAGGCTAGCACCCGGCGATACGCAAACGACGGCCGGACAGCATGCAAGCCGCCTGTCCGGCCGGAACTCCAACGCTACGCAGGTATCAGGACGGCGATACGATGCACGCCGACCTCTTTGCTTGTATTCGTCGCCTCGTCGGTCTTGCCCTTGGCGCAGGTGTACATGTCACCCGTCTTGAGCTTGAATTCCTTGTCTGCCTTCTTGATGGTGAACGCGCCTGAAGTGATGGTGCATACCATGTCGTTGTCCATCATCATCGCGGAAGCGTGCGCTCCGGGCTGAAACACCACATCGACGATCGCGATGCTCTTGTAAGCGGCGATGTCGGAGTCGCCGGTGCCGACCTCCACCACCCTTACACCGGGCGCAATCTCCTTGCCTTCCTTCGGGCCGTATTTCTTGACCTTCGCGGATGCCGCCAGGGTGAACAGAGGCGTAATCGCGGCGGCCGTCACACCGAGAGCAATTGCAGACCTGCGATTTATGGTTTTCATTGCATCCTCCCATTGGTTGGTCACGCACGAAGGTGCATGGCCATTGTATATTAGCACAAACTCATGTCCTTGTATGCGAAATGGCGCAAAAGCAGGACACGAGGCCGTGCGAAGGACCGGAACATCATGGCGAGCCAGGTTCGGGCAGGGCAATCCGACATATCGGCAGACATCGCGGTTGCCTTTCAGTCCGTCGCGTAGACGGTGGGCGCCTTGCCGTCCTTGGTGAAGGCGTAGACGATGAACGGGCCGGCCTTCTCGCCACCCATGCCGGGAGCGCCGGTCGGCATGCCGGCTAGCGTGATGCCGGTGATGGCGGGCCGCTCCGTCAGCAGTTTCTTGACGATATCGACCGGCACCAAGCCATCGACGACATAGCCGTCGACCATCAGCGTGTGGCAGCCTTCGAGGTCGGCCGGCACGCCGGCATCGCTGCTGATCTGGGACAGGTTGTTGACCGGCTTGATGTCGACCTTGAAGCCGTTGTGTTCCAGATAGTTGGCATAGGATTCGCAGCAGCTGCATTGCGGGTTCTTGTACATCACCGCGTTGATGGTCGCCGCGACAGCTGGCAGCGGCATGGCGATCGCGACCGCTAAGGCGGCGAGGGAGTAAGTCAGTTTCATCGCAGTTCTCCTTGTTGTCTTGACGTTGTTTGACGAGAAAATCAGGTCACTCGAAACACCGTCATGAGGCCGGCCATCTGGTGGTCGGCGACATGGCAGTGCAGCATCCAGTCGCCTGGATTGTCGGCGACGAAAGCGCATTCGATCGTGTCCTTGGGGGCGAGCAGCACCGTGTCCTGCCATTGCCGGTGCGTCACCGGCGAACCGTTGCGCGCAAGCACCAGCATGCTGAAGCCGTGGATGTGCATCGGGTGCCACCAGGCGGTTTCGTTGCGCATGGTGAGATGACAGGTTGCGCCGCGCGGCAAGGTGAACTGCGGCGCCATGCCGGCGTGGCCGTCACCGGTCATCGACATGCCGTTGATCGCCCAGGCCGCGCCACCCTTCATGCCGGGTGTCGCCATGCCCATCATGCCGCCGACGCCGGCGAGCTTGCCGCCACCCATCATGCCGCCCTGCAGGACGATCTCCTGACGTTCGGCGCTTGCGAGATCGGGTTGCTGCAACGGGTTGCGCGGCAGGCCAAGCGGCGTGTCGAGAGGATGGGTCCGAAGCGGCGATGCGCTGTCATAGGCAAGCGTGGTCAGCGTATAGGCGAGACCGTCATAGAAGTCGTCGATCACCGCGTAACGCTTGCCCGGGTCGCCCTGCGTGTCGATCATGACATCGATGCGCATGGCGGGTGCCAGAACAAGACGGCCGTCATCCGGTTCGTGCGGATCACAGGGCTGGCCGTCGATCGCCACGACGACCGGGCGGTGGCCTTCGAAGCGCAACGCCATGATGCGGGCGAGCGAGGCATTGGCCAGCCGCAGCCTGACGCGTTCGCCCGCCCTTGCGCTCTGGTCGGCCGGCGCCGTGCCGTTGATGGTGACGACGTTGCCGACGCGGCCGGACATCGCCGCGTCCATCGCGCTGCCGAAGCCGAGGGCCATCTGCCCGTCGTCGGCAAGCCGCCAGTCCTGCAGCAACCACAGGAGGTCGCGGTCGACGGCGACAGGTTCGGTCTCCTCGACAACGAGGACGCCGGCCAGCCCGCGGCCGAGCTGCACGAGGCTGTTGGCATGCGGATGGTACCAGAAGGTGCCGGCGTCGGGCGGCGTGAATTCATAGACGCAATCTGTCCCCGGCTTGATCGGCGGCTGTGTCAGGCCGGGCACGCCGTCCATGGCGTTTTGCAGGCGGATGCCATGCCAGTGGACTGTCGTGTCCTCGTTCAATCCGTTCTCGACGACGATACGGGCGGGCTGGCCTTGGCGTAAGCGCAGCACCGGGCCTGGGACCGTCCCATCATAGGTCCAGACAGGCGTAAGCGGACCGCTAGCGCCGGTGAACATGGCCTGGCCCGGCGCCATCCTTATGCGGCGCTCATCGACGGCGGATGCCATCGACGATACGGGGCGCACTACGGTGGCCGCCGCAACGCCCGCCGCCGCGAGGACAAACCTGCGGCGTGAAATGGAATGACTGAAATCGATACTCACTCTCAAGCCCTTTGCGATCTCGATCGACGGCGAGCCTCTCGACGTCGAGTTGCCGTGTGCTCGCCGGCGCAAAGCGCCAGCGGTAATCAAACGCCAGAAGTCAGCCGCGAGGCGGCTGAAACTGCGTCAGACGAGATCGGTGGATTTGGGAGGGAATGGGTCGGGCAAGGAACTTCGCCCATGAAGGAACGGGGTCGGCAGTGCCGACGGCAGCGATGCCCGGGTCAAAGTCATCGCCGCGAACTCGAGCGGCAACACCGCGAGCACCGGTGCGACGCAGGTCGGCGGACAATGCATCGATTTGCCACTGTCGGCGGCGCCCTTGAGGCACGCGCTACAATCGCCATTCATGGCGGTGTCGGCCATCCTGGCCATGCCGGTGCCGGCAGGCATGCCGCTGCCAGTCGTCATCATCATCTTCGCCGACATGACGCTCGCCTGAGCGGCAGACAGGCTGAACCCGGCGGTCAGGAATACCGCGAGCAGCATGACAAGAATATGTTTTGGCGACCGGCGTGCCATCATCCGTCTAGGCTGGCCTCAAAAGATGGCTTTTGCAAGCTGGATTCCAATGCTGCGACAATCCCGGCATCGCATCGCGCCTGCCGCTAAAACCGAGCTGCCGCGGGCCTTCGGGCTGCTGTTGAGCCGCTCAAAAACCCTGGCTGTGCCGCCAGCAGGCGATCCGGTGGCCGTGCGCGACCTCGTTAGCGGGCGACTCTGCCTTTCTGCAGTCGGGCAGGACCAGCGGGCAGCGGTCGGCGAAGGAGCATCCCGTGTTCGGGATGCCGGTGGCCTCTGTCTCGACCGAAGCGGAAAGCTTTGGCGCGGCCTCATCGGAAGATGCCGCCAGAAGCAGTGCGGTGTAGGGGTGGTTCGGGCCGCGAAAGATCTGGTCGGATGAGCCTGTCTCGACCAAGCGGCCGCGATAGAGCACGCCAATTCTGTCGGCCATGTAGCGCACCACCCTGAGGTCGTGGCTGATGAACAGATAGGTGGTGTCCTTGTCGCGCTGCAGGTCGTTGAGCAGGTTGAGCACTGTCGCCTGGACCGAGACGTCGAGTGCGGAGGTGGGTTCGTCGAGCACGACGACCTTCGGCACGCCGGCGAAGGCGCGCGCGATCGCCGCCCGTTGCCGTTGTCCGCCGGAAAGCGACCGCGATTTCTGCTCGGCCGTGGCGCCGGCGAGGCGGACCGATTGCAGCAGGTCGCTGACGCGCGCTCTCACCTCACTGCCGCGCAGCCCGGCGAGCCGCCGCAACGGGCGGCCAAGGATCCTGCCGATCCGCTGGCGCGGGTTGAGCGTGCGATCCGGCGACTGGAAGACCATCTGCACGTCGCGGCGTTCGGCAAGGTTTCTCTTCTCGACGCGCGGCGCGACCGTTCTGCCGAACAGCTCGACCGATCCGGCGCTGGGCGTCTGCAGGCCGGTGACGATGCGTGCCAGGGTCGACTTGCCGGAACCGGACTCGCCGATCAGCCCGAAGGTTTCGCCTTGGCCGATGTCGAGATCGATGCCGTGCAGCACTGGCTGGCTGCCGAAGGCATGACTGATGCCTTTGCAGGCGATCGCGATCCGGCGTTCTTTTGGCAAGCCGGCGTCTTCGCCTTGGGCTGTGGGGTGCGCTGGCATGCCGTCCGTCTCCGCCAGTCTTCCGTCCCGCTTGGTGTAGTTGAGCGCCGGGATCGAGGCGATGAGCGCCTTTGTGTAGGCATGAGAGGGGTTGTCGAATACATCGCCGACGGCGCCGCTCTCGACCACCGTGCCCTCCTGCATTACCGCCACACGGTCGCAGGAGCAGCGGATCATATGGATGTCGTGGCTGATCAGCAGGATGCTGGTTTTGTGATCCTTGCGAAGGTCATGCAGGATGGCGATGATCTCGGACTGGACGCTGGCATCGAGCGCCGTCGTTGGCTCGTCCAGCACCAGCAGCGACGGATCGAGCGCAATCGCAATGGCGATGTTGGCGCGCTGCTGCATGCCACCGGACAATTCGTGCGGATAGAGATCCAGCACACGCTCCGGATGGCTGACGCGGACCCGTCCGAGCAGTTCCGCGGCACGCTCGCGCGCCTCGTCGGGGCGAACCGGGCGGTGCCGCATGATCGTTTCGGTGATCTGCCGGCCGATCGTCATGCTCGGATTGAGGGCCGCGCCCGGATGCTGGTAGACGGCGGCGATGTGATTTCCCCGGAGCTGGCGCAGCTGCTCGGCGGAGAGGTCGCGGATTTCCCGGCCCTGGAATTCGAGCGCTGACACCGCCATGCGGGCATTCTTCGGCAGATAGCGCAGGATGGCGAGCGCCACCGAGCTTTTCCCAGATCCCGACTCGCCGACCAGGCCGAGCGCTTCGCCTTCGCCTATATGCAGCGACACGCCGCTGACGGCGGGATGCGATCCCTTGTGCCCGTCATAGGCGATGGACAGCTGGTCGACGTTCAGAACCGAGGAGGACATGGGGACTTGAAACCACTTTCTTCGCGGGCTGCGATCGAGGGCAATCGCTTCCGCTTTCGCAACGCATTATCTCTATAAAATTACTCGGATTAAGCCGGAGCGCAATCTACCTTTCTCGGATCAGCAGAGATTGTCGCCGCCTGCCGAAGCAGCGCGACGGTCTCCGGAGCAGATCTGGAAGGAGGCCGGCATGGCTCGAGACCACATGATCCTCAGCGCATTCTTCTTCAACCCGCAGGGCGATCATCGAATGTCGTGGCGCCATCCGCGGGCACCGGGCCGGGAAGTGCTGGACTTCGAGTTCTACCGCGATCTCGTGCAGGCGGCCGAGCGCGCCAGGATCGACACCATCTTCGTCGCCGACCACGTGTCGATCTGGGATTCGGTCAAGAGCGGCGTTGCCCACTATGCCAATGCCCGCCTCGAACCGCTGACGCTGTTGTCGGCGCTAGCCGGCGTGACCAAGCATATCGGCCTGATCACCACGGCGTCGAGCTCCTACAGCGAGCCCTACAATGTGGCGCGCATGTTCGCGTCGCTCGACCATATCAGCAAGGGCAGGGCGTCTTGGAACGTCGTCACCTCGGCTATGGACGAGGAGGCGCGCAATTTCGGCCGCGACGGCAATATCGAACATGCATTCCGCTATGAGCGCGCGGCCGAATTCCTCGATATCGTCAAAGCGCTGTGGGACAGTTGGGAAGACGAGGCGCTGCTGATCGACAAGGCGTCGGGCTATTTCGCCGATCCCGACAAGGTCCACCCCATCGACCATAAGGGCAAGCATTTCAAGGTGCGCGGGCCGCTCAACGTCTCGCGGCCGCCGCAAGGTCATCCGCTGATCGTCCAGGCCGGATCCTCCGAAGACGGCAAGAACTTCGCCACCGCCCAGGCCGATGCGCACTTCGCCATCTACAGCACCAAGGAGGATGGCATCAAATACCGTCAGGATATCAACGAGCGGCTGGCCCGCCACGGCAGGCGGCCGGAGAGCTTCAAGATCCTGCCCGGCATCCTGCCTGTTGTCGCCGCCTCCGAGGCGGAAGGCCGGGAAAAGCAGGAATATCTGCAGACCTTGCTTCCCGATCAGGTCGGCATCGACCTTCTGTCCAGCTGGAGCGGGTTGGACCTGTCGCTGTTCCCGCCGGACGGGCCATTGCCGCCTCTGCCGGACGAGAGCACGTTCAATGGCGGACGCACGTCGCTCAACCGGGTCAAGCAGTGGGCGAAGCAGAATCTCAGCCTGCGCGAGATCGCCCGCAAGCTTGCCAACAGCGGTTCGGTGCCGACCGTCGCCGGCACGCCGGTACAGATCGCCGACCAATTGCAGGACTGGTTCGTTTCGGGTGCCGCCGATGGCTTCAACCTGATGTTCCCGCTGCTGCCCGAGGACTGGGTGAATTTCGCCGAACAGGTGGTTCCGGAGCTGCAGCGGCGCGGCGTATTCCCCCTCGAATACGCGCCGGGAACGTTGCGCGACCGCTTCGGCCTGGCGCGACCAGCCAATCGCTTCGCCGAACAGCGCGACAATGCGCGCGCGGTGTCCTGACGTCAGGCCGGGAGAACGATCATGACCGTTGCACCAAGATTGCAGCCCCGCGAAGCCACCGCGCCGCAGCTCGTCAATGTCCTGCACAGCCCCAAGCGCGTGCGTGTCAAATTCGGCGGCCGCACCATCGCCGACAGCCGCAACGTGCTGGTGTTGCGCTCCAACCATTTCCTGCCGATCTATTTCTTCCCGCCGTCAGCGGTCGACCCGTCGGTGCTGAGACCCTCATTGCATCGCGAACCGCATCCGGTCGGTGGCGAGACAGCCTATTGGGATATTGATACCGGTGACAGGCGCAGCGCCAACGCGGCCTGGCGTTCGTTTCGCCGCCGGATGAAAACCTGTCGCCGCTGGCTGGCCGCATCGCCTTCACCTGGAAGGCCGTCGACCAGTGGTTCGAGGAGGATGAAGAAGTCTTCGTCCACGCTCGAGACCCGTATGCGCGCATCGATGTGCTGCAGAGCTCCAGCCATGTGCAAATCTGGTTCGACGGCGAGCCAATCGCCGACAGCCACCGTCCGGTTCTGCTGTTCGAGACGCATCTGCCGACGCGTTTCTATCTGCCGGCGGAAGACATCCGGCTGGAGCGGCTGACGGCGTCCGTCACAACGACGCGATGTCCTTACAAGGGCATCGCCTCCTACTGGTCCGGCCTGCTGAGCGACGGAACGGTGCGCCCGGACATCGCCTGGAGCTACCGGGATCCGATAGAGGAAATGCCGAAGATCAAAGGGCTCATCGCCTTCTATCCGCAGGCCGTAGACCGCATCCATCTCGACGGCGAACCCGTCGCATAGCATTTCAATCTTCATTTCAGAGCAGGGGTTTAACATGACCAAACGCAGAGATATCGACGCAGTTCGCAACCTGTCGGGGGACATCTGGAATGTCGCCGTCGACGAATACCAGGGCGGCTTTCTCAAGCGCCGCGATCTCCTGAAATACGCCGCACTGCTCGGCCTGACCGGCTTTGCCGCCTCGCAGGGGCTTGGAGGCGCGCGCGCCGCGACTGCTGCCGGCGGCACGGTTCGCGTCGGGCTCGGCCAGCCGACCAAGGCGATCGATCCGGTTTCAGTGACCGATCCGGCCAGCATCGGGGTGCTCAGCCAGGTCGGCGAATATCTGATCCTCGACGATCCGAAGGACGGTCTGCAGCCGAAGCTCGCTCTGTCCTGGGAGGCAAACGAGACGGCCAGCCGCTGGACCTTCAAATTGCGGCCAGGGGTGAAATTCCACGATGGTCGCGCGGTCACCGCTAGGGATGTTGTGGCGAGCTTCGAGCGGCTGGTCGATCCGGCCAGCGGCTCGTCGGCGTTGTCGGCCTACAAGGGCATCCTGTCCAAGGGCGGCGCCAAGCTGGTCGACGACGAAACCGTCGCCTTCGATCTCGACGGTCCCAACAGCAACTTCCCCTTCTATGTCTCCTCAGACGTCTACAATGCCGTGATCCTGCCGGCCGACTATGCCGGCGATTTCGAGAAGAATTTCAACGGCACGGGTCCGTTCAAGCTGGAATCCTTCCGTCCCAAGCAAGGCGCCAGCTTCGTGCGCAATGAGGACTACTGGGGCGACAAGGCGCTGCCCGACCGGGTCGAGATCAAGTTTTTCGACGACGAGCAGGCGCAGGTGCTGGCGCTGCAGGCCGGCCAGCTCGACGTCATCCCGAGCACGACGCGCCTGGAACTCGCGATCGAAGGCAATCCCAACTTCAAGCTGCTCAGCGTGCAGGCAAGCTCGCATGACCAGGTGCATCTCAGAACCGACCAGGCTCCGTTCACCGACAAGCGGGTCCGCCGCGCGCTGGCGCTCACGCTCGATCGCGAGGCGATCGTCAAGGGCCTGCTGAAGGGCCGCGCCATCGTCGGCAACGACACCCCGTTCGCGCCGATCTTCCCATCGGCCGATCCATCGGTGCCGCAGCGCAAGCAAGACATTGCCGAGGCCAAGCGCCTGCTTGGCGAGGCGGGCGTGCCCAACGGCTTCGAGGTGACGCTGACCACCGAACGCGCCTATGACATTCCCGACTATGCGGTGATCATCCAGAACTTCGCCAGGAAGGCCGGCATCGACATCAAGCTCAATGTCCTGCCGCAGGACGCCTATTACGGCTCGGCGACCTTCGGCAGCTCGCCATGGCTGGATTCGGTGCTCGGCATCACCGACTACGGCCATCGCGGCACTCCCGACATCTTCCTCAACGCCACGCTGAAGAGTTCGGGAGCCTGGAACGCGGCGCATTTCAACAACCCGGCCTATGATGCGCTGCTGCTCGATTACTCGAAGGCGCGTGATCTGCAGGCACAGCGCCTCGTTGCCGGCAAGATCCAGACCTTGCTGCTCGACGAAACGCCGGCGATCATCAGCTACTTCTCGCAATACAGCCGAATCGTCAGCTCCAAGGTCGAGGGCGTGCGCTTCACGGCGATCTCGCATCTGCTGCTCGACCGCGTTTCCTTCGTCCAGGCATGATCGAGACATGCTGACGGGCCGCACTTTGTCAACGCGTGTGGGCACACTTGTCCTCACGCTGTGGCTGGTCAGCATCCTGGTGTTCTTCGCCGGGCAGGTCCTGCCCGGCGATGTCGGCCGCGTGATGCTCGGTCCGTTTGCCGACGCGCAGGCGGTGGCGGAACTGAACAAGCGGCTCGGCGCCGACCAGCCGATTCTCGTCCAGTACTGGCTATGGTTCAGCAAGGCCGTGACCGGTGACTTCGGCACCTCGTTGTCTATGCGCGGGCCGGTGGCGCCGTTCGTGCTCGAAAGCCTCAAGCGCTCTGCTGCCCTTGCCGGCATTATTCTGATTTTTCTCGTGCCGCTTGGTGTAGGGGCCGGCGTCATCGCGGGTCTCAATGCCGGCCGCCTGATCGACCGGCTGATCGTGATGGCGGGCGTTTCCTTCGGCATCGTGCCTGATTTCGTTTCCGGGCTGATGCTCCTTATCCTCTTCGGCCTGTGGCTGAACTGGTTCCCGATCTCCGGCGTTGCGCCCGATGGCGCGGGCTTCTGGACGCATGGCTATTATCTGATCCTGCCGGCGCTGCCGCTGGTGCTGAACCTTGCCGGCTACATCGCCCGGATGACGCGGGCAGGGGTGATCGAGGCAATGGCCGCCGACTATACGCGCACCGCCGTCCTGAAAGGGCTGGAGCGGCGCGAGATCATCTTTCGGCACGTGCTGCGCAACGCGCTGACGCCGACCATCGCGGTGCTGGCGACGCAGACCGGCTACATGCTTGGCGGGCTGGTGGTGATCGAGGCGCTGTTCGGCATCCAGGGGCTTGGCAATCTGGTTCTGAATGCGGCCAAGGCACGCGATTTCCCGATGCTCGAGGCCGGCGTGCTGGTGATGGCGGCAATCTTCGTGCTGTCGGCGGCGGCCGGCGACCTCGTGCTGGCGCTGCTCGATCCGCGGCAACGCCGCCGGACCTCGCCATGACGGATCTGGCGGAGTTTCCCGCACCACGGCGCGCGGTGGCCGGCTTTCCGGCAGTGCGCAGGATCCGCAGTGTTTTCTCCGGACTGGCCCCGTCGGTCGTGGTCGGATCGCTGCTGCTTCTGTTCTGGGTCGTTTGCGCACTGTTCGGCAACCTCTTCGTTCCCTACGATCCCTATGCCGAGGATTTTCTGGCGATGCTGACGCCGCCCGATGCGCTGCACTGGTTCGGCACCGATCATCTCGGCCGCGACGTGCTGTCCCGCATAGTCGTCGGATCGCGCGATATCCTGCTGGTTGCGCCGCTGGCGACGCTGGCCGGCGTTGCCGCCGGCAGCATCATCGGTCTGGTGCTCGGCTATTTCGACGGCCTGGTCGATGCCATCGGCGCGCGGCTGCTCGATACGCTGATGGCGTTTCCGTTCATTGTTCTCGTCACCATGACGCTGGTGGCGATCGGCCCGTCGAACCTGACCGTCATCCTGGTGATCGGCATCGCCTACGCGCCGCTGGTGGCTCGCACCGTCCGCGCCGCCGTGCGCGAGCAGAAGGAGCGCGACTATGTCAGCGCTGCGCGGCTTGGCGGCGAGGGCCCGCTCGCCATCATGTTTCTGGAGATACTGCCCAACATCAGGGAAACGATCTTGATCGAGCTGGTCACAAGGCTGGGCTACGCGTTCTTTTCGATCGCGACGCTGAGCTTTCTCGGCCTCGGCATCCAGCCGCCATCGGCCGACTGGGGACTGGCCGTCGCCGACGGCTACGGCTTCCTGACTGGCGGCAAATGGTGGGTGGTCGTCTTCAATTCCGCGGCAATCGTCTCGCTGGTCATGGCGACCAACCTGATCGCACAAGGCATCGGTGCCTTCGAAAACAGCGATGCATGAGTTTTGATCCAGACGTCCCGGAAATCTCTTTTGCATTGAAGCCTGACGCGCATCCTTATATCGCATGGCTATGAAGAAAATTGGTTTCCTGTCGTTCGGGCACTGGACGCCCTCGTCGCAATCGCAAGTGCGCTCGGCTTCGGACGCGCTTTTGCAATCCATCGAGCTGGCTGTCGCCGCCGAGCAGCTGGGCGCGGACGGCGCGTATTTTCGCGTGCATCACTTCGCCCGCCAGCTCGCGTCGCCGTTCCCGCTGCTGGCAGCCGTCGGCGCCAAGACCAGCCGCATCGAGATTGGCACTGCAGTAATCGACATGCGCTATGAGAATCCGCTCTACATGGCGGAAGATGCCGGTGCCGCCGACATCATCGCCGGCGGCCGCCTGCAGCTTGGCATCAGCCGTGGCTCGCCCGAGCAGGTGATCGATGGCTGGCGCCATTTTGGCTACGCGCCACCGGAAGGCAAAAGCGACGCCGACATGGCGCGGCATCATGCCGAGGTATTCCTCGAGACGCTGCGGGGCGAGGGGTTCGCCCAGCCCAATCCGCGGCCGATGTTCCCCAATCCGCCCGGCCTCTTGCGCCTCGAGCCGCATTCGGAGGGTTTGCGCGAGCGGATCTGGTGGGGTGCGGCTACCAACGCCACGTCGGAATGGGCGGCCAAGCTCGGCATGAACCTGCAGAGCTCGACGCTCAAATTCGACGAGAGCGGCAAGCCGTTCCACATCCAGCAGGCCGAGCAGATCCGCATCTATCGCGAGGCCTGGAAGGCGGCCGGCCACAAGCGCGAGCCGCGCGTCTCGGTCAGCCGCAGCATCTTCGCG
The DNA here is from genome assembly GCF_040317955.1 of Mesorhizobium sp. M1342. Classification (NCBI taxonomy): domain Bacteria; kingdom Pseudomonadati; phylum Pseudomonadota; class Alphaproteobacteria; order Hyphomicrobiales; family Phyllobacteriaceae; genus Mesorhizobium; species Mesorhizobium sp. M1342. The sequence continues at coordinate 274,321 of NZ_JAMYLI010000002.1, forward strand.
CTGGTCGACGATCACGACCGTGCCTATTTCGGCCGCGGCAACGAAAGCCGCGACCAGATCGGCTTCATCGAGGAGAACACCAAGGCGATCTTCGGGCGCAGCTATGCGGCTGAGCCGGATGTGCTGATCAAGGAATTGGCGCAGGACGAGGCGATCGCCGAGGCCGACACGCTGCTGCTCACCGTTCCGAACCAGCTCGGCGTCGACTATAATGCGCATGTCATCGAGGCGATCCTGACCCATGTCGCGCCGGCTCTGGGCTGGCGCTGACGCCGGATCGATCGAAGCGGAGTGCTCCAAGGGAGGTACACCATGCCAAAGAAGGCCTTGATCGCCTGGGGCGGCTGGGAGGGCCATACGCCGGAGCAGAGCGCGAAGATCGTTCGCACCTTGCTTGAGCGAAACGGCTTCGACGTCACGTTGGGCGAGGGCACGGCGATGTTCGCCGATCCGGAGCTGTCGTCATTCGATCTCATCGTGCCCGTCATCACCATGTCGACGATCGAGAAGACCGAACTGCAGAACCTGACGCATGCGGTTCTCGGGGGGAGCGGACTCGGCGGTTTCCACGGGACGATGGGCGACAGTTTCCGCAACGAGCCCGACTATCAGTTCATGACCGGCGGTCAATGGGTCGCGCATCCCGGCAACATCATCGACTATCACGTCGCCATCACCCGGCCGGACGATCCGATCACAAAAGGTATCAGCGATTTCGCCTACCGGTCGGAGCAATATTACATGCATGTCGACCCAAGCAACGAGGTGCTGGCGACCACCACCTTCACCGACGCGCATTTTCCGGGGATAGGCGGCGTCGTCATGCCGGTCGTCTGGAAACGGCGCTATGGGGCGGGGAAGGTTTTCTACAGTTCCCTTGGTCACACGGCGGATGAGTTCGCGGTGCCGGAAATGGCGCTGATGGTGGAGCGGGGTTTGCTTTGGGCGGCGCGGGGGTAGCAGCAGGCACGTTTTCGTGAAAACCTGGGTTGAATTCACAGGGCATCCATGGAGATATCAAATGAGTGATTTCGAGTGGTCCGGATCCGAAAAGAAGCTCGCGCGCCATGCCTTCGATACCGCTCTTGAGGCGGCGCTCGCAAAGACGATGGCCGACTTCAAAAGCAAGGCGAGTGCGGTGACGCAGCCCTCCGAGATGTGGGAGCTCGAAGGCTATTTGCGTGAACAGCGACGGGAAATCGATCGCACATTCGACTATCGCTATTCGCAGCTTCTCTTCGTGTTCGCGCAGCTTATTCGAGCAGGATATCTCGATGAAAAGCTGCTTGGCGGTCTGTCGCAAGACAAGCGGGATGTCATTCAGCGGGACCTGGCCTATGTCGAGAGTCGCTTTGCAAGTGGATGACGAGGGGAACGGCGCTGCCAGAACTGCGAGAGGTTGGCGATCGTTGATTGACGACACTTTTGCGAACCCCACGCTTCGTCATCCTAGGGCGTAGCAGTCGCGAAGCGACGTGGCGAAGACCCTAGGATCCATGCCGCGACTTCCGTGCGGTGCGACGGTGGAGAACTTTCAGTCGCAATCGCTGCATCTGGAAAGAAAAGTTGACCTCAATTGCTCTGGACCGATGCATTCTTCGGTCACAGTCCTGGCATGGATCCTAGGGTCTGCGCCGCGTCGCTTCGCTCCTTGCTCCGCCCTAGGATGACGAATTCGGGGAGGCTTAAGGCACGAATTGCGCAACCTCACCCAATCCCGCCCGTAACCAGATAGGCGCCGGCGCTGCGCCCATCCTCCAGCCACACCACCGCTGTGACGATCGAACCGTAGGAGCCACGCCAGACGCTGTGGAAGCGCTGATGCTCGGCGGCCGGAATGAGCGCGTGCCCGCTGAAGCGCGCACCGCTTCGCTGCAGCGCGACGGCCTCTCCGTTGACATGTACCTTGAGGCAGGCCGTCCCAGACACCTCATTTGGCAGGTCGAGCGTGATGACGATCTCGTCCTGATCGCCGAAAGGCCGCGTCTCGGCGGCAAGCGTGATGGCGAACGCTGACGCCTTGCTGTCGTCGGCTCGGGCGGGGCGGCCTGAAAACACATCGGCGGCAAGTTCTGGCGTGCGCGGCGGGCGGGTGCGGCGCTGCGTGGAGCGTTCGAAATCGCCGGCCATGCGCAGCAGCCTTTCGTCGTCATAGGCCTTGCCGGCGAAAGTCAGGCCGACCGGCATACCGATATCGGCCATCGTACCCATCGGCACGGTGACGGTGGGGATGCCGAAATGGCGCCAGACCAGATTGCCGTTGGCGACCCAGGTGCCATTGCGCCAGGCAAAGGCGGCGGACGCCTCGTCGATGTCTGCATCGGCCGGCCCGACATCGGCAGCGGCGGGCAGCACCACGGCGTCGATGCCTTGCGCGTCCAGCCAGTCCTCGAAATCGATCCGCCTTGTCGCTTCCAGTCCCTTCAGTCCCTCTTCCAGCGTTGGAATGTCCACGAGGGGCGTGACGCCGGACCGTGCCCGCTCGACATATACCCTCAGGTCGAAGCCGCCTTCGTATCGGTCGGACAGCGTGCCGGGCGGTTGCGGGAAGATCTTTGGGCCATCGACCGAGACGAGATCGGGAAGCGCCGGATCGGCATTGGCGCGCAAAAAGTCGTCCCAGCTCCAGATGCAGAGGTCCCAGAGCTCGCGCTCGGCGAACTCTGGGGGCACCAGCCCGCGCTCGACCATGCTGCGCGCGCCGGGACGGTCGCGTTCATAGTTGGAGACGACGGGAAAATCGACCTCGATCACCTCGGCGCCAAGCCGCCTCAGATCGGCCGCCGCCTGCTCCCACAGGGCAAGTACCGAGGCGCGGGTTTCGATCGGCTTGTCGGCCTCGGTGTCGCGGCCGATATACATTCTGGGCACGCCAAGCCGCATGCCTTTCAACGACCCCGCCAGTGTGAGGTCGGTATAGCGCGGCGGCCGCACGTCGGAGCTTTTCGGCAGCTTGACCCAGGGCTGCGCGCGCCAGAAATCGCCGTGCGTCTCGGGGTCGTCGGCGACAATCACGTCGAGCAGTTCGAGCATGTCGGGGACGCTGCGCGTGTGCGGCGCGACGACATCCATGGTCGGGACCAGCGGCCAGTTGCCGCGCACCGAAATGACACCGCGCGACGGCGTATAGGCGACCAGCGCATTGTTGGTGGCCGGCGCGCGGCCGGACGACCAGGTTTCCTCGCCAAGCCCGAAGGCGCAGAAGCTGGCCGCTGTCGCTGTGCCGGAGCCATTGGATGAGCCCGATGCGAAGGCGGCGGTGAGATAGTCGCCATTGTACGGACTTTCGGCGCGGCCATAGACGCCGCGCTGCATGCCGCCATTGGCCATCGGCGGCATGTTGGTCAGCCCGATCAGCACCGCGCCGCCGGCCCGCAGCCGGGCGATGGTGAAGGCGTCCTCATTGGCAATGAGATGCTCGAAGGCCGGCGAGCCGGCGGCGACCGTCAGGCCTGATACCTTGTAGCTGTCCTTGGCGGTGTAGGGGATGCCGTCGAGTGGCCCGAGCACGGTGCCGTTGCGGCGGCGCTGGTCGGAGGCGGCAGCCTCCTCGAACATGCCAGGGTTGAGCAACGGGACGGCATTGAGGCTGATGCCGTGCCGGTCGAAATGCGCGATGCGCCTGAGATACGCCCCGACCAGTTCGACGCTGGTGACGGTGCCGTCATCGAGCGCGCGGCGCAATTGGTCGATCGTCGCTTCGACGAGATGAAAGCCGGCATCGGTCATCACGGGTCCCACATTTCCACGCACCATGGATGAGCGAGGCAGCTGGCTTCGGCAAGAGCCTATCGCGGTCATCTCCGGAACTTTTGTCCGGCTGGCGGTTTTGGATGTATGGTGTGATTCCGGAAATGGCCAGGAGGGTATTGGCGATGACCACGAAATGCGTTGCGATCCTAGCTCTCGCTGTCGCCATGGGCTCAAGCGTTTGCGCCCCGGCTTTCGCTGGCGACCGGTATCACGACCGCCGGGTCCACTCCGAACGCTACGTTCCCGCCGAAGGCGATCTCATCGACATCCTGTTCGGCGGCCCGCGCTACTACGATCAGCAGTTGGTCACGACAGCAGCCGGCGCGTGCTCCTATCATCGCGTCGGACCCGACGCGAATGCGTTGAACAAGATCAACGATCATCACTGTGGGAAGTAGGCGGCAGGCAGCGCCTCAGCGCCCGCCACTCTCCTTCATCCGCTCGATGATCTCGGCCATCAGCGCCAGGTCGCGGCGGGAATCGGCGAGGTCGGTCAGCGGCTTTGTGCCTTCGGTGATGTGGCGGTGGAAAGTCTCGAGTTCTTTCGAGAAAGCATCGCCGTAGAGAGGCCCGAGGGTTTTCGTCACCGGGCCGAACGGGCCGGCATCGGTGACCTCCAGCCGCGTCGGCAGGCTGCGGATGTAGGGCGTGTCGTAGATGATGCGCACCCGCCTGTTGTTCGAGCGCACCTCGATCATGGCGTCGAATAAGCCGAGATCGTCGACCACCGCGTCGTAGAGACAGGCGAAATGGCCGTAGTCGAAGGTGACTGATGTGTTGGCGCCGCCGTTGGTGCGGTGCGCGGCCAGCACGCGCGTCGGCTCGCCGATCAGCCCACGCATCGCCGAAATGTGGTGCGAGGAAAGTGCCGTCAGCCCGCGATAGGCGCGCACCACATCGGCCGGCGCGTCGGCGCCCACCACCTCGCGGATCAGCGCGTCGCGTTCGCTTGCGCCACGCGCCAGCAGGGCAGGGTCGATGTCCTGGGGGTAAAGGACGTTCTGGCTCTTCTTGAGGAAATGCCGGCCCTCCGAGATCAGGTCGAAGATGCGGACATGGGTGATGTCGGCGAAGGCGGGCAGCTCGTCCCTGGCGGCCAGATAGGCGGGCGCATAGCGGCGCATATAGCCGACGAACAGGGTCTTGTCGTAGCCCGGCATCAGCGCCAGCAGATCGTCGATTTCGCGCACCGTGAGGCAAGCGGGCTTTTCCAGCAGGATATGTTTGTTGGCAGCAATCGCCGCCCGCACGAAGCGGCTGTGGGTATCGTCGGATGACAGCACGAACACAGCGTCGATGTCGGGCGAATTAATCAGCGCCTCGGCCGTGTCGAAGGCCTTTGCCGTCGCAAATTCGGAGGTGACGAGTGACACCAGGCTGGGCGACACGTCGTACACGCCCGCGATCACCCAGCGGTCGCGCTGATCGCCCAGCACAGGCAGATGGATCGACTGCGCGACCTCTCCAAGACCTATCAGTCCGACACGAATTGGTGCCACAGGCGAACTCCCTTTGATTTCAAGTCTGATGCTGCAGGACTATGCCGCGCCGGTTACCAGCGCGACGAGCTCATTTCCGGACGTTTCGGAAGCGCGCACGGTCGCCGCCATCTTTCCCGCCCGCATCACCCAGATCTGGTCGGACAGGCGGCGGACCTGATCGAAATTGTGGCTGACCAGGATGACGCTGACGGATTGCTCGCGCAGGCGCCGGATCAGCGCCTCGACATTGGCCGTCTCCTGCACGCCGAGCGCCGCCGTCGGTTCGTCCATCACCACCAGCTTGGCGCCGGAGCCGACAGCGCGGCAGATCGAGATCGCCTGCCGCTGGCCGCCCGACAGACGCCGCACACGCTGGTTGATCGACGGCACGTTGATCGACAGCCGCGACAGCATTAAGCGGGCCTCGCGCTTCATCGCCTTGCGGTCGAGGAAAGCGAACGGGCCGATGCGGCGCACGATCTCGCGGTTGAGGAACAGGTTCTGCGCGACCGTCAGTTCGTCGATCAGCGCCAGGTTCTGGTGCACGGTCTCGATGCCGGCCTTGCGTGCCTCGTCGGGATTGGCGAAGGGCCGCGCCCGTCCGTCGAAGAACAAATTGCCGGTGTCCGGCTGATGCACGCCGACCAGGCTGCGGATCAGCGTCGACTTGCCGGCGCCATTGTCGCCGATGACGGCGGTGACCTCGCCGCGACGGGCCTGGAAGGCGACGTCGGTGAAGGCGCGGATGCCGCCGAAATGCTTGCTCAGCCCTTCGCAGGCGATGATCGCCTCAGTGGCGGGGATATGATGGGGAGCGCTCATTTCTGATACCGCATGATCAGCGCCGCCAGCACCACGATGGCCCCCACGGCAAGCGGTTGGTAGAAAGCCGAGACGTTGAGCAAGGTCAGGCCGTTGACGAGTGCTGTGAGCATCAGCGCGCCGATCGCCGGTCCCAGAATGCTGGCGCGGCCGCCGAACAGGCTGACGCCGCCCAGCACCACCGCCGCCACCGAATTCAAGAGCAGGCTGGTGTTGATCTGCGGTTCGGCCGAGCCGATGCGGGCGACCAGGAGAATGGCCGCGATGCCGGCGCAGAGACCGGAAATCGTATAGGCGGCGATCTTGACCCGGTTGGTGCGGATGCCCAGCGCGCCGGCACTTTCAGCCTGGCCGCCGGTCGCCAGCAGATGCACGCCGAAGCGCGTGTGGTAGAGCGCGATATGGGCGACGATGACGGCTGCGATCGCTACCCAGACCGGATAGCCGAACGGTCCGAACGAGCCCGAGGCGAGCCTGAGCAGGAAGGTCGAGCCGACCATGGTCGGTTCGCCGCCCGACAGGATGAGCCCAAGCCCGGTGATGCCCGACAGCGTGCCGAGCGTCACCACGAAGTCGGGGATCTTGCCTGCCGTAATGATCAGCCCGTTGAGGAAGCCGACGGCGCTGGTGGCGAGAACCGCGAGCATGCAGGCGATGAAGATGCCGTAGTCGGCGGCATTGACGAGGCCGAGGATGATGGCGCCGAGCATGACGGCGGCCGCCAGCGACAGGTCGATGCCCGAGGTGGCGATGACGAAGGTCTGGCCGATCGACAGCACGACCAGGATCGCAGCCGCCAGCAACAGCGCCTGCAGATTGGCGACGCTGAGAAAGACCGGCTGGGCGATGCCGAAGACGATGACGAGGCCGACCAGGCCGACGACGGATGCCCAGTCGGCCCAGAAGGAGGGATCGAGGAGGAGAGCCGCCAGGGAGGGACGGCTCTCCTCCGCACCCGCCGAATGGGCGGCGGGCGCGTTGTCTGCAGGTGTGCTCACTTCAGCATCTCGCGGAAGGGATCGGGATAGTCGCCGCCCGGACGCGGAAAATTCTTCAGCGAGGCTTCGGCATTGTCCTTGTTGATCAACAGCACCGGTGCTGGCACGTTGGCCGGCAGTTCCTTGCCCTTGGCGGCCACTGCACAGGCCTCGAGGCCCATGGCGCCGACGACATAGGGATATTGGGCGACGGTGGCGGTGAGTTCGCCTGATGCGATCGACTTCAGCGCGTCGACGATGCCGTCGAGGCCGATCACCTTGACGTCCTTGCCCGAGGTCCGCACGGCGCGCTCGACGCCGAGTGCCATGATGTCGTTGGCGGCGAAGAAGCCGGCGAGGTCCGGATGGGCAGCGAGGATATCGGTTGCGGCGGTCAGCGCCTTTTCGCGATCCCAGTCGGCGCTGACCATCACCACGATGTCGAGTTTACCTTCCACCGCCTGCTTGAAGCCCTTGATGCGGGCGTTGGAGCCGACATCGCCGACGATGCCGGCGACCAGCGCGACCTTGGAGCCCTTCGGCACCAGCTTCAGCATCTCTTCGCCGGCCAACGCGCCGGCGGCGACATTGTCGGTGCCGATATAGGTCGAGACGGCAAAGCCGGCGGCCTTGGCCTGCTCGGGGTCGATGGTCGAGTCGATGTTGACGATCGGCTTCTTCTTCTGGGCGACCGGCACCAGCGCCTGGACGAGATTGGAGACGCTGATCGGGTTGACCAGGTAGCAATCGAAATCCTGCATGGCCATGGCGGTCAGGCGGTCGGCCTGGCCGGTGGCGTCACCCATGTTGGCGGCGGCCTGGACGCTGACATTCACGCCGTTTGCCTTGGCCTGCTCCTCGATGCCCTTCTGCATGGTCTGGAAGAACGGATTGTCGAGGCCTTTGACGATGGCCGCGACTTTCGCCGCATCCTCGGCATGGGCGGGCGCTGCGATGATGGCTGCAAGCATGCCTGCGCCAAGCAGGTTCGTGCCAAGCTTCAGGCAATTGAACATACGCATGGTTTTTCCTCCTCCTGATTGTTTTATGGGCTGCATCAATGTCGCTGGCCGGCGACTGCAATGTCCGACGGGGCGCGAGCCCGGCGCCCGGCGCGATGGTCTCGCAACAGAATGCTGCCCGCTTGGGATGTGCGGACTGCAGCCCAGGTTCGGGCACTTTCGACGTCAGGCATTGCTCCTCCCAGAGCGCCGGTCGATGCCATGCCGGCGTTTGCGCATGTTTTATAAAAAATTGACACGCGTCAAGATTTAAAATGTGCGTAGCGATTTTGACTGTGCGCCCTTGGGGCATGACTGTCCTGCTGGCATGCGCTACAACCAAGGCGCGAAAAAAGTGCCGGCCTCAGGGAACCAGTTGGGGGATGTCCGCGTTGGTCGCTACTTTTGTGCAGAGGGAGGTTTCGGGTGGGGCGTTTCGAAATCGTGGAAGAGCCAACGGGTACGTTTTCGACTTTCGACACAATCACGGAATTGCCGGCAGCGGTCGAAGGGGGCGCGTGCATTGGGCTTTATCGGCACAAAGTGCCGCTGGCGCTGCTTGCAGCGGTTGAAACGGTCCAGCCCGGCCATTTTTCGCTGCTGCCCTCATTGTCGGTGTTGAATGACTGGCGGGCCCATCGAGACGATCTGCTGGCATGAGCAAAGCTGCCCGATGTCGCATCGAAAATCATACCGTATGGGAAATCACGCCCTGTTGTCGAAAGCGGCGGTGAGGCATGGAAAGCAAGGGGAGGTTGCAGTGCGTCGGGAGGTGAAGCGATGTCTGATCAGGACGACCTGATCCGAGCTGCCATCGGTCGGCTGCTCGCCGAGAAGACAGGGGCCGCCGTCATATCGATGAGAGAGAGCATCACCGAGCTTCTGGCGCTGACCGGTGCCGCGCTGGACGAAAGACTGCAAGACCTGCTGCTGGAAATGGCCGAAGTCCGCGGCATGATGGTCGCTCTCGACTTCTGAGCAATATCGGCTGGGGTCGATGGGCATCAGTCCGCTACGCCGGCAACGCCTTCACCGGCAGTTCAACACTACTGCGCCGGCTTCAATGCTGAACCAAGCACCCGGGGTTAAAGATCGAGCAAAACCGTTCCTTGCGGGCGGCTGCAACATGCCAGGACATAGCCGGCCGACTTCTCTTCAGGGGCCAGACCGCCGAGATCCTCCATGGCGACTTCGCCGGACAACTTGGCGATGCGGCATGTGCCGCAAACTCCCTGCTGGCAGGCGGTTGGGACGTAGACGCCACATTGGCGTGCCGCCTCCAGCAGCGTCTCTCCGGGCAAGCAGTTATGCACGATCCCGGAGCGGACGAAACGGACCGAAGATGGTATTGTCGAGGCCGGTTCCAACTGAGGGCTGCTGACGCCGCCGAAGCTCTCCTGGTGGTACCGCGACGGAGCCACGCCAATCGCATCCAGGCAGGCACGTGCGGCTTTCATGTACGCTTCAGGGCCACAGGCAAAGATAGTGCGGTTGTGGAGATCGGGAACGAGGGTCAGCAGCATCTGGCTGTCTATTCTGCCAGTCGGCCCCCTCCAGGTGGGATCTTCCTGGCTACAAACGCACGTTACTTTTACGTTGGGAAAGCGAGAGGCAAGTGCGTCCAATTCCCCTCGAAAGATTATGTCACCAGGCGTTCTGGCACTATGAACGAATGAGATATCCTGGTCGGCCGCGCGGTCGGTAAGCGCACGCAGCATGGACATCACCGGCGTTATCCCGCTGCCGCCCGAAAGGAAGAGCGGCTTTTCATATGGCAGGTCATCGAGATTGAATGAGCCGAGCGGCCCTTCGATCTCGATCTCGTCGCCCGCCCCCAAATTGTCGTGGAGCCAATTCGAAACCAGGCCGCCCGGTGTTCGCTTCACCGTGATCTGCAGGTCGAGCGGTCGCGTCGGTGGTGACGAAACAGAGTAGGAGCGCGTCACCGCGGCACCCTCGATCTTAAGGTGCACGAGCACATACTGGCCCGCGCTGAAGCAGAACATCCGATCCGTCGGGGATGTGAAAACGAAGGTTTTCACATCGGGCGTTTCCTCGATTACACGACGGCAGAGTACAAGCTGCGATGTGGTTTGTGCCCATTGCCGATGACGCCTCATCGGGAGGAGGTCGGGGGCCCCAAAGGAAACGTGTGCGTTCATCATTCATCTCGGTTTGAAGTCGAGCCAAGATGCCAGTTCCAGGCCCCCCGCAACAGAAGCATCCCTCCCAAGTTATGATCGATTATTTCGATTACATATCCAGTGACATCACGGCAACGTGAAGGGCGCGGATTCCCTTGCGGATGATCGGTTCGTGTTTGCGGCGCGCCAGGATGGCCGTGTGTACCGGCTGATGCAGCGTCGGAGCGCCTTCGACGATGAACGATGGGCGTTCGAGGGCGAACCGGCGCGCATCGTCACTTCTCATATAGCAGGTGCCGCCCGTGCGCCGTAGCATCATTTCCGCCAAGGTTTCCGATCCCATGGAAAGGCGACAGATCGCCAACTCGCCGAGCAATTCGGCATGGGCCTTCTCCAGCAGGACCGTATAGCCCGGACGAATGTAGGTTTCGGGATCGACCTCCGAGAGGGTTCTGGCCACCGTGGAAACCATCACATATTCCTCAACCATCAAATGCTCATAGGAGATTTCGGGTAGGTATCGCGGAGCGTAAAGCACTGCGATGTCGAGATTTCCCATGCTTAGGTCGCTGACCATCTGGTTTGAATAATCCGACTCGACATGGATCGACGATTTGGGAAGAGCCTGACACAGCGTCTCGACCCAACCCGGCAAAACCGAGCGGGTCATCCCGACCTGCGCGGCGACGCGCAAGGTGCCTTCGAAACGATTGAACGCCCGGACATCGTGGCGAGCCTGCGACCATGTGGACAGCAAGGATCTTGCATAAGCTTCGAACCGGCGCCCTGCGGCGGTCGGCTCCGCCCCGGCGCGTCCGCGCTGGAACAGTTCGGACCCGATTGCGCTCTCGAGGTTCTTAATGCGGGTGCTGATCGTCGACTGAGTCAACCCTAGCCGATCCGCGGTGCGATTGAAGTTTCTCGATTCGATAATGTCGAGAAAGGTCTCGATGTGATCAAGTTGCATGAAATATCCAATCGAAAAACTCGATCATATTCCACGTATCATAAGCTTGATCAAACAATACTCAAGGCGGAAGCTGCAGCAGATCAGCGGCCGGCAGCGCCGCCGGGACGAGACACGGATACGGAGCGGAAGAAGTGTTCATAGTCGACTGCGACTGTCATAATTACTGGTCAAGCGCCACCGTGTTGGAGCCCTATCTCTCCGGCTTGTGGAAAGACATGTTCATCGAGGGCGAGAAAACAGGTCCCGTTGGCGCCTTTCCGCATGGTCATCGGCCTTGGTTCCACCCGCAGGACTTTTCCCGCAAGGACATCCGTCCGAAAACGGAAGCCGACAACTATCTCATCATGAAAGAGAAGCACCTCGACAAATACAAAGTCGACGTGGCGATCCTGACCGGCGATGAGCCTATCGAGGCGTCGACCCTGGCTAACCCTTACTATGCCAGCGCTCTGGTCAGCGCCTACAACGATTATCAGATCGATCAGTGGTTGCCGAAAGACGATCGTTTCATGGGCTCGATCATCATCGCGCCACAGGATCCGAAGCTCGCTGCCGCCGAGATACGCCGTCTTGGCAGTCATCCGCGCATGGTCCAGGTTCTCGCCTCCCAGGGGTCCGTCAAGCCGTATGGCGACCCGTTTTACCACCCGATCTACGAAGCCTGCGCGGAAGTGGGGTTGCCATTCGCCATTCATCTGGGCGGGCATGGGGGCGTGAATTCAACTGCCATTGCTCCTGCCCCGACGACATTCTTCTGGGAAACGCATGCCATTCTGCACATGTCGGCGATGTCGCACGTGGCAAGCATGATCGCCCATGGCGTCTTCGAGAAATGGCCGGACCTCTACTTCGTGATCATCGAGTGCGGCGTCGCCTGGGTTCCGTCGGTCCTTTGGCGCTTGGACGCCGACTACAAAGCGCTGCGCAAGGAGACGCCATGGCTGAAGATGCTGCCGTCTGAATATTGCCGGCGCAACATCCGCTTTTCCACGCAGCCGCTGGAGCAGCCTGCAAACATCCAACATCTCTGGTCCACGCTCGAAGCGATGGACGGCGAAAACACGCTGATGTTTGCATCGGACTATCCGCACTGGGATTACGACGATGCCAACACGCTGCAAATCCCTCCTGCCTGGAAGAGCAAGATCATGGGACTGAACGCGCTGGAAGTCTACAAACGCATCCCCCGCGCGCAAGCCGCGAATGCCGCCTGAGGAAGCATACGATGCCCGAGAAGACCTATATCTGCCGCGTCGACGAGATCGAAACAGGGTCTCCGTTCATCGCCAAGATCCGCAGCCTTTCGGTCGGGATTTTCCGCATCGGAGATTCATTCCACGCGCTGCTCAATGTCTGTCCGCACCGCGGCGCTCCGCTTTGCGAGGGGCCGCAATGCGGCACAACCGCGCCCGTTGAACAGGCGCAATTCATCTATCATCGCGAAAACGAGATCGTTCGATGCGCCTGGCACGGCTGGGAGTTCGACATCAAGTCAGGCGCGGCCTTGGTCGATCCCTCCGTTCGCGCGCGCACATTTCCAGTCACCGTCGAAGCCGGCGGCATCTACGTGACGGCCTGATTGGCGCAAGCCGATTGGGATTGGAAAAATTCGAAGGAAAGGTGGCGGGAGCCAATAAGCAGATTTGTTCGCCGGTGCTTGACGAGAAATAACGCGGAGAACTCCGCAATGGGAGAGTCAAATGTCAGAATCTGAATACAAGCTTGGTATCGCGCAAAGCCTGATCGGAGGCGGCAAGGTTTCCCGCCGCGACTTCATTCATCTTGGGCTGGCCGCGGGCCTGACCGTTGCCGCCGCCGACCGGCTGTTCGTGAGCACGGCGCGGGCCGAACCGATGCAGGGCGGCTTCGCCAAGCTCGGCATGGCTCATGGCGCGACGACGGATTCGATCGATCCGGCCGGCTACCCCGACACGTTCACACAAACCGCATTTTCGGGCTCGCTGTCCAACAGCCTCACTGAGGTCGACGCCAAAGGCAATGTCCAACCGGACCTCGCCGAGAGCTTTGAAACTTCGGATGGGGCCAAAACCTGGGCCTTCAAGCTGCGCAAAGGCGCAACCTTTCATAACGGCAAAACCGTGACGGCGGATGACGTCGTGACCTCCTTGCAATATCACATGGGCAAGGACACCAAATCGGCGGCGAAATCGCTGTTGGACTCCGTCGCCGACGTCAAGGCGGACGGCCCGGAAACGGTGGTCTTCACGCTCAAAAACGGCAACGCCGATTTCCCTTACATCATGAGTGACTACCATCTGGTCATCATGCCGGCCAAGGACGGCAAGGCGGATTGGGCTTCAGGCGTTCGCACCGGTGCTTTCGCCCTCGAGAATTTCCAGCCCGGCGTTTCGGCCAAGCTCAAGCGCAATCCAAACTACTTCAAGAACGGCAAGCCCTATCTCGACGAGGTGGAGTTCATCGCAATCACGGATCTTGCCGCCCGCATGGCGGCGCTGTCCACGGGGGAGGTGGACTATATCGGCCGCGCCGACCTGAAGACCCTCGGCATGTTGAAACGCAATCCCAAGGTGGAAATCGTCGAAGTCACTGGCTACGGGCACTATACCTTGCCGATGAATGTCACGATGGCGCCGTTTGATAATCCGGACGTGCGCATGGCATTGAAATGGGCGATCAATCGCCAAGAAATCGTCGACAAGATTTTTCTTGGCCACGCTACTGTGGCCAACGACAACCCCATCGCGCCGGCCATCAAATTCGCCAAAGATCCGCAACCGCAACACAGCTTCGATCCGGAAAAAGCAAAGCACTACCTGAAAAAGGCCGGAATGGAGAACCTGAAAGTGGATCTCTCGGTCGCCGATGCGGCTTTTGCCGGCGCCGTGGACGCGGCTTCGCTCATTCGCGAAACGGCAGCCCAATGCGGCATCGACGTCAATGTCGTGCGTGAGGCCGAGGACGCTTATTGGGACAATGTCTGGCTGAAGAAACCCTGGTGCGCTTCCTATTGGAGCGGTCGGGCCACGGCCGACTGGATGTTCACGCAAGCCTTCGCCGCCGACTCCAGTTGGAATGAGTCTTTCTGGAAAAATCCCCACTTCAACGAATTGCTTGTCCAGGCGCGCGCCGAGACGGACGAGGCCAAGCGAGCGGCGATGTATGCCGAGATGCAGCAGTTAACCCACGATGACGGCGGCAGCATCGTGCTGGTCTTCAACAATTTCGTAAGCGCGCAATCCAAAAAGCTCGCACACGGTGATGTGGCGCCCAACTGGGAGAACGATGGACTGAAAATGGCCGAACGCTGGTGGATCGCCACGGCATGAGATGGCGGGCCGGAGCCGCGATGGTTTTGAGGGTCCGGCCGGCTTACTCCGAGTGCAGGGCTGCCGCCCAAAGGGAAACGCCACGCACATGAACCCCGTCGCAAGAACGGTCCTGCAGCGCCTTGGCCTCGGCCTGGTCACTTTGTTCATCGTGTCCATCATCATCTTCTCTGCGATCGCGATGCTTCCAGGCGACTTCGCCAAGGCCACGCTAGGGCAATCGGCGACGCCCGAAACGGTCGCCGCGTTCCAGCGGGAAATCGGCATCGATCGTCCGCCTGTCGAGCGCTACTTCGTTTGGGTCGCCCAGATGCTCCATGGCGATTTCGGCTCTTCGTTTGCGAGCCGCACCGGATATCGGCGTACCGTGGCCGAGATCATCGCACCACGCCTCTACAACACGATGTTCCTTGCAGCGGTGACTGCGCTGATAGCTGTTCCTCTGGCCTTGGGGCTTGGCATTCTGGCTGCGCTGTACCGCAACGGCTGGTTCGACCGGCTGGTGAATGTCGCGACACTGACAACCATTTCATTCCCGGAATTTTTCGTCGCCTATATGCTCGCCTACCTGGTGATCTCGCGCGACACGTTCATCGGATCCGATTTCGCTCAAACGCTGCCTCATTGGCTCACTGTCTCGCTGAACTGGGCGCTCAATGCGGTTCCCAAATTTCCGACATTGTCGAATGTGAACGATCAGACGCCATTTTGGGAGCATCTCTGGAAAGTGGCCCTGCCGGCAATCACCCTTACGCTCGTAATCGTGGCCCACATGATGCGCATGACCCGAGCGGCCATCATCAACATGCTGGCAAGCCCCTACATCGATATGGCGCGCCTCAAGGGAATGTCCCCAATGGTGATCGTGCTGAGGCATGCCCTGCCCAATGCCTGGGCTCCGATCGTCACTGTGGTGGCGTTCAATCTGGCGTATCTCATCGTCGGAGTGGTCGTGGTCGAGGTCGTGTTCGTCTACCCCGGCATCGGCCAGCTGATGGTTGACGCGGTAAAATCCAGGGATGTTCCGGTTGTCCAGGCCTGCGCCCTGATTTTCGCCGCGACTTACATCCTTCTCAACCTGCTAGCCGACGTTATTTCCATCGCCACCAATCCCAGGCTCTTGCACCCACGATGACCAGATCCGAATCTGTCGCGGCGGTTCAAAGGCTGAGGCGCTCGCGTTCTACCCGGGCGAAAACTGCGCTGAAGAAGGCACCGTTCAGCGCGTGGTTCGGCATCGTCGTGATCCTCGGCTACGTCTTTGTTGCGGTCTTCGCACACTGGATAGCCCCATATGGCGAGACGCAGGTTTTCAGCGAAGCCTTCGCGCCGTGGAGCCAGGAGTTCAAACTGGGAACCGATCAGCTCGGCCGCGACATGCTTACCCGCTTGATCTACGGTGCGCGCAACACCATCGCTATCGCGGCCGCGACCACGTTGCTGTCCTTCGCGGTCGGCGTCTCGCTCGGCCTTCTTGCCGCATTGTACAGGGGGTGGCTCGACCAGATCTTGTCGCGTGCGGTGGACGTGCTGATGTCGATCCCGAGTCTGATCTTCGCGCTGGTGCTGCTGACGATCTTCGGCTCGTCGATCACCAGCCTGATTGTCATCATTGCGCTTCTGGATTCCACCCGGGTCTTTCGGCTTTCTCGCGCCGTCGGGCTTAACGTGGCGGTGATGGAATATGTCGAGGTGGCACGATTACGCGGCGAGGGACCGAAATGGATCATCGCCAAGGAAATCCTTCCCAATGTCATGCCGCCACTGGTCGCCGAGTTCGGCTTGCGATTCTGCTTCGTGTTCCTGACAGTTGCGGCGCTGTCGTTTCTCGGCGTCGGTATTCAGCCGCCGACGGCCGATTGGGGATCAATGGTGCGCGAGAACGCGACCCTGATCACCTACGGCGATGTCACCCCGCTACTTCCGGCCGGCGCGATTGCTCTCCTTACCGTGTCCGTGAATTTCGTGGTGGATTGGTTCCTGCAAGCAACAAGCGGGTTGCGGGATGAAAAGTAGCGGTCCAGGCCCACGCGAAAAAGGAAAGGATCTGCTTCAAATCCGCAATCTGCATGTGGAGGGGTTCTCGGATGAGCGGTGGCATCCCATTGTCCACGGGGTCGATCTGACGCTGAAGCGGGGCCAGGTTCTTGGGCTGATCGGAGAGTCAGGCGCCGGCAAGTCCACCATTGGCCTTGCCGCAATGGGTTATGCCAAGCCGGGCTGCCGGATCACGCAAGGCTCGGTCCTGTTCGACGGGATTGATCTTCTGGCAGTCAATGAAAAAGGGCGCCGTCGCCTCAGGGGCTCCCGCATTGCCTATGTCGCGCAAAGCGCGGCTGCCTCTTTCAATCCGGCACATCGGCTCTTGGAACAAACCGTCGAAACCGCAGTGGCACATGGAATTGCCGGCCGGGAAGAGGCGAACCGGAGCGCCGTCGATCTTTATCGACGCCTTCAACTCCCAGAACCGGAGACCATAGGCTTTCGCTATCCTCATCAGGTCTCCGGCGGGCAGTTGCAACGGGCAATGACAGCGATGGCAATGGCTTGTCGTCCGGACCTTATAATATTCGACGAGCCAACAACGGCGCTCGACGTAACCACGCAGGTTGAAGTTCTAGCTTCCATTCGCAACATCGTGGAGGAATTCAGCACCGCTGCAATCTACGTGACGCATGACCTGGCGGTGGTGGCGCAAATGGCGGATCGCATCATAGTTCTGCGCCACGGACGAACCGTGGAGGAGGCTGACACGCGCCAGATGCTGGCCTCGCCCAGCCAGGAATATACAAAAACGCTCTGGGCCGTACGCAAGCTCGCCAAGCCCGAAGTTCCAGCCGATGACTATCTGCTGACTATAGACAACGTTACCGCGGCCTATGCAGGAAAGGTCAAGGTGCTCCAGGATGTCTCCATCAAGGTTCCGCGCGGAAGAACCGTGGCTGTGGTTGGCGAATCCGGTTCGGGGAAATCGACGCTCGCTCGAGTCGTCACCGGCCTTTTGCCGCCAATTTCAGGTTCGATTTCTTTTGCCGGCCAGCTTCTTTCCTCGAGCCTGAAGACGCGGCCGAAGGAGGTCCTGCGCCGCATACAGATGATTTATCAAATGCCCGACAACGCCCTGAATCCGCGCCAAACGGTCGAAGAGGTCATAGCTCGGCCGCTCGAATTCTACCTAGGCCTTAAGGGCGCGCGGAGGGATCGCCGGATCGGCGAACTTATGCACATGGTCGAGATGAGCGAAGATTTTCTGGAACGCCTGCCTGGTGAGCTGTCGGGTGGCCAAAAACAGCGCGTCTGCATTGCTCGGGCGTTGGCTGCCGATCCGGAGCTTATCATCTGCGACGAGATCACGTCCGCGCTCGACCAGATCGTCCAAGAGGAAATTCTCAAGCTCCTCATACGTCTCCAACGTGAACTCGGAATGAGCTACATCTTCATTACCCATGACATTGCTACCGTGCGCGCGATAGCCGACGAAATCGTCGTCATGCACCGCGGCAAAGTCGTCGAGCAAGGATTGAAGAGCGAAGTTCTCACGCCACCGCACGCGGCCTATACCGAACGGCTATTGTCCTCTGTTCCGGAAATGAATCCGGACTGGCTGACAAGGCTGCTGGCCAGCCGGAAGATCTGACGGATCGGCTATCCGTCAACGCCCGGCATATTCCTCACGATCAGCTTCCTTCGCGATCACCCGATGTCAGCCATATGGCCGGCAACGCCGTTACGATCTTTCCTGGAGCGCTAACGCTGCTCGATCAGCGTCTTCGCCGCGTCTTTCCCCGCCGAGAGGATGCGATCGGACAATTCCGTTCCGCCCACGGCGCGGGCCATTTGCAGCGTGCCGAGGAGCGTTGCGAAGACAGCCAGCGCCACGCCCTCCGGATTCTTGGCCTGCGGTAGCGCTTCCGCCAACTGGCGCACCAAAGCCAGCAGGTGGTCTGTATAGGCTTCACGCGTTTCAGGCGGCTGACGGGCGAGTTCCGGCAGCAGCGCAGCTGACGCGCAGCCCTTTCCGGGGTTGTCCCGGTGCTCGGCCGACAGATACGTGTCGATGGCCATCTCCACGCCCGAAGCCAATGCTTCCGCCAGTTGCTGCGCCTGAAGCTCCATCGCCGCCGCCACGCTTTCGCGGACAAGCTGCGCCTTGGATTGAAAGTGTGGATAGAAGGCGCCGTTCGTCAGCCCGGCGTCGCTCATGATGGTCGCCAGTCCGGACGCAGCTATGCCGTCGCCGCGAAAGCGTTCCGCTGCGACCTCCATGATCCGTCCGCGCGAGGCGTCCTTCCGGCCCTTTTCGTAGCGCATAGCTGCCATTCCTTTCTGCTATTGCATTATGAACGTAATCTGATATTACGACTGTAATTCAAAGGGTGCAAAAAAGCTAGCCCTCATGATTTTGGAGCACGAAATGAATGCGAATTCCGGAAAAACCGCTGTTGTGACCGGAGCCTCTTCGGGCATTGGCCTCGCCAGTGCCGAGGCTCTGGCAAGGGCGGGGTTCACGGTCTTCGGAACCAGCCGGCGCAAGGCCGACGACGGCCCGGATGGGGTGACCATGCTGGTTTGCGACGTGACCGACGGTGAAGCCGTTGCCGCACTCGTTTCGACGGTGCTGTCGCAGACCGGCCGGATCGACCTCCTGGTCAACAATGCCGGCGTTGGCCAGCTTGGAGGCGCCGAGGAATTCTCGATTGCACAGGTGCAGGCCTTGTTCGACGTCAATCTGTTCGGCGTCATCCGCATGACCAATGCTGTGCTGCCGTCGATGCGGCGGCGCGGCGAGGGGCGCATTGTCAATATCGGCTCTGTGCTGGGACTAGTGCCGGCGCCGTATTCAGCGCATTATTCGGCAGTCAAGCACGCGCTCGAGGGCTATTCGGAATCGCTCGACCATGAGGTTCGTGCCTTCAATATTCGCGTCTCGGTCATCGAGCCGGCATTCGTTCGTACTGTCTTCGACCAGAACGGGATCCAGCCGGATTCGCCTTTGCAGGAATACGATCAGGCTCGAGCTACGCTGGAAGCGCTGCTTCGCGATGTGATGCCTGTCGCCGATCGGCCCGAAGTGGTGGCGCAGGTGGTCGTCAAAGCAGCGACCGATGCCCGTCCGCAACGGCGCTACACCGCCGGCAAGGCAGCGCGCCAAGTCAGCCTGCGTCGCTTTGCTCCCGCGGGGATATTCGACAAGAGCCTGCGCAAACAGTTCCGCCTGCCGGTCTGAACGACAGCGAGCAGAGGATTTCACGCACATGCGACTAGCCAAAAATACTCTCAGAAAGTCACTGCCATGAAGGCATTCGTCGTCGACCAGTATAGCAAGAAAGGCACGCTGCGGCTGGCCGAAATGCCGGAGCCGAAACTCGGGGACAGCGATGTCCTGGTCGAGGTCCACGCCGCGGCGGTGAACCTGCTCGATTCCAAGGTCAAAACCGGAGAGTTCAAGCTGATCCTACCCTATCGCCGGCCGTTCATCCTGGGTCACGACGTGGCCGGGAGGGTTGTCCGCGTGGGATCGACAGTCCGCAAGTTCAAACTCGGCGACGACGTCTATGCGAGGCCGCGCGATGGCCGGATCGGGACATTCGCCGAGTTCATAGCCATGGATGAGGCCGATGTAGCCCTGAAGCCCGGGAACCTCAGCATGGAAGAGGCGGCCTCGATCCCGCTGGTCGGCCTGACCGCCTGGCAGGCGCTCATCGAAAGGGCCAACCTGAAGAGGGGACAGAAGGTCTTCATTCAAGCCGGATCCGGCGGCGTGGGGACATTCGCCATCCAACTGGCAAAGCATCTCGGCGCGACCGTTGCGACCACCGCCAGCGCGGCGAGTGCCGGTCTGGTCAAGGGGCTCGGCGCCGATGTCGTCGTCGACTACAAGAAAGACGATTTCGAAAAAGTGCTGTCGGGCTACGACGTCGTCTTGAACAGCCAGGACACAAAGACACTTGAAAAGTCACTGAATGTGCTGAAACCGGGAGGCAAGCTCATCTCCATCTCCGGCCCACCGGATCCCGACTTCGCCAGGGAAAAGGGACTGAACATGGTGCTGAAGCTGGTGCTTCGCCTGCTGAGCCGCGGTATTCGAGCGAGAGCCAAGCGCCTTGGCGTGACGTTCTCGTTTCTCTTCATGTGGGCGCAGGGCGAGCAATTGAGCAAGATCGCATCGCTCATCGAAGCCGGTGCGATCCGCCCGGTTGTCGACCGGGTCTTTCCCTTCGAAGCCGCCAACGAGGCGCTGGCCTATGTCGAAACAGGACGCGCCAAGGGCAAGGTCGTCATCAAGGTCCGATAGCAACTCAGCTGCGATCGAGGTCAGCCGCGCCGGGCTGCATCGATCGCCGCGACGTCGATCTTCGTCATCTCCATCATCGCATCAAAGGCGCGTTTGGCTTCCTCGCCGCCGGCCGCCATGGCCTCGGTCAACGTGCGCGGCGTGATTTGCCAGGACACGCCCCATTTGTCCTTGCACCAGCCGCACGCGCTCTCCTGGCCGCCATTGCCGACGATGGCATTCCAGTAGCGGTCGGTTTCCTGCTGATCGTCGGTGGCGATCTGGAACGAGAAGGCCTCGCTCTGCTTGAATGTGGAGCCGCCGTTCAATCCGATGCAGGGAATGCCGGCAACGGTAAAATCGACCGTCAACACGTCGCCTTTCTTGCCGGACGGAAAGTCGCTCGGCGCACGGTGAACGGCGCCACCCTGGTGTCGGGAAAGGTCTCCGCGTAGAAGCGAGCCGCAGCCTCGGCGTCCTTGTCGAACCAGAGGCAAATCGTGTTCTTTGGCATCGTTGGCATTGCGTGTTCCTTTCGGTGTTAGAGTTGGCGGAGGTCAGCCCAGCAAATTACGTGCCGTGCGCATGAAGATCCTTGACCCGATCGGGATCAGGTCGTCGGGAAAGTCATAGTCGGGATTGTGCAAGGCAGGGTGCCGCTCGCCTGCACCGAGGAAGAACATCGCCGACTTGGCACTATGGCCGAACAGGCCGAAATCTTCAGAGGCGCGCATCGGCAGGGCTTCTTCGCCGTGCGCGACGCCCTCTTCATCGAGCGCGCGCCGCAGATGCTCCACCGCGTCCGGCGCGTTGACGCTGGCGACGAAGATCTCGTGATAGTCCCAGCGGACGGAAAGGCGATGCTCGCCCGCGATCCTGGCGACCAGTGCTTCGGCAGCAGCGCACAGGTTTGCCATGCGCTCGTCACGCCGGGTGCGCAGCGTTGCCCACACCTCGGCGTGAGCCGGCGCGATGCCGAACACGGCTTCGCCCATCGCGGCATGGGTGACCGTCAGCATGGAGAAATCGTCATCGGCGAAGGTTCCGCGCCCGAGCGCCGGCAGCGCCGGCATCAACTCACTGATCGCCAGCATCGGCGAGATGCCGGTCTCCGGCATGGACGAATGGGCGGTCTTGCCTTCCAGCACGATGCGCATGCCGCGTGATGCACAGTTGACCACGCCGGCTTTGAGCCGCACCTCGCCGAACGGCACGCCGGGCAGGTTGTGCAATGAGAAAGCGAAATCCGGCACGATCTCGCCGAAGCGCGGATCGGCGACGACGCCGGCCGCGCCATTGCCGGTTTCCTCCGCCGGCTGGAACATCAGCACGACGCGGCCGCTTGCAGGCCTCTCGCGCCCCAACTGACGGCCGAGGGATGCCAGGATCGCGGTGTGTCCGTCATGGCCGCACATATGCGACTTGCCCGGCACGCGCGACGAATGCGGCACGCCTGAAAGTTCTTCGATAGGCAAGGCATCGAGTTCCGAACGGAACAGCACCGTCGGCCCCGCTTTGCCGCTGTCATATATGGCCGCGACGCCGTGCCCGCCGAGCTGTGTCAGCACCTTGTCCGGCCCCGTATCGGCGAGGAAGGCGACGACCTCTTTTGCGGTCTTCTCCTCTTCATTCGAGATTTCCGGTTGCTGATGCAGCTTGCGCCGCCATTCGGTTAGTTCGACAATGTCTCGATTGGTCAAAGTCATGCTTTTTCAGCCTCCGCTGCACTCTTCATTTCATTGACACGTCCAGTCACAGGGGGTGTCAAACGCAATGTTGAATTGCTAGCGATAAAGGGCAGTTCCCGCCACAGTCCAAGTTTCGGGCTTCGGCAGGCCAGAAACGACCGTTCTCCCAGCCACTCTCAGCCTATTGATTGATCTCGGGCTCGACGAGCTTTGCCAGATTTCTGAGCGACTCCTGCCAGCCGAGATAGCAGGCCTCGACCGGAATGACGTCCGGAATGCCCGCCTGGGTGATGTCGATTTCAGTGCCGACCGACACTTTTTTCAAGACCACGGTCACTCGTATCTCGCCGGGCAGGTTGGGATCGTCGAACCTGTCGGTGTAAAGCAGGCGCTCGCCCGGAACGAGTTCGAGATATTCGCCGCCGAAGGAGTGGCTGTCGCCGGTGGTGAAATTGCGGAACGACATCTTGAACGTGCCTCCGACCTTTGCCTCGAAATTATGGACCGTGCAGGTGAAGCCGTTTGGCGGAAGCCACTTGGCCAGCGCGTCCGCTTCAACGAAGGCGCGATAGACCTTTTCCGGGCTGGTCGTCAGAACGCGGTGCAAACGTACGGTGCCGGGCATTGCTGGATCCTTTCATGAATGCCTGTTCGATACCCCAAGGACGGACGAAGGCTAGCCAGTCCGACATTGGTTTGCGAATTTTTTGGGTTTGCGAATTTTTTGAGGCGCACGGCCTGCGTACCCACAGGCATGCCGTTCGACCCCGCGCCTGTCGGGCGAGGCGGCGGACGAACTGCACCGGCTCTGGAGCTGGCGTTCACCTGCTAAATCGGGTTCCTGAGCCATCTTGTTGTTCAGGCGCGGTTTTGCCGATTGGCGCGAACGGCCGCGCGTCCCGGCCAATGCTTCGAACGCGCTAAATAGGGCAGCGCGTCTTTGCCGTCCATGTGCCGATCATTAGAATTTGCATCTGATCAGAGTTGATTTCCTATCAGGCCGTTAATGCGGCCATGCTTTTAATAAGCATTTGCTAATAAATCCTCCGAACCTGAGGCAAGCAATGACCAAGAATCTCGGCAATGCACGTCATACGCCAGCGAAGGACCAGCAGGTCTCCCTTCTAGGCAAAGCCGCGCCGGCACTTTTTCCGCTGGTCGTGGCGGCACTGGGCTACATGATTGGCAAGCAGTTCTTCGGCATCTAGCCGCGAAGACAGGGTCTTCCGTTCCCCAAACGTCCCGGCGGACCAACCATGTCAACGCCGCGGGGCGCCGTTGACATTGCAGCGGCGTGTCGCCGGACATCAACGTCAAACATGGACGTCGCCGAAGGAAAGTTCGCCGTCGTCGCCGGCCGCGAAGAAGGCGAAGGCGAGCAGCCCGACATAGAAAGCCGCCACAAAGACCACGATCGCCACACCGGGAATCGGGCCAAGGGCGGCGCTGTCTACGGCCTCGCGAAGCGAGCCGACAAAGCCGGTCCTGACACCTGCGGACTGAAGGCTGGGGGTCGATATCTTCAGCACCCAGGCCAGCAGCAGGATCAGGAAGAGATAGAGATAATTTCGCCGCAGGCGGCGCGCCAGCGCGACACGTTGCGACAGCAGGAATTTCGGCGCGCGCAGGCCTTCGCCGACGATGAGCAGCCAGTCCGAGGCGAAGTCGGGCTGTGGGGAAAAGATCTGGGCGAAATAGTGGCGTTCGAACTGGCGTACGCGCGCCCGATAGAAATCGAAGAACCGATAGCGGCGCGCCTCGATCCACAGCAGCAGCAGGATCAGCAGCATGGCGAACAGCAGCACGCCGTGATGCGCACTGGCCGTCGACAGCGATACCGAAAGCAGCGCCGCCACCACCGTGATTGCCCAGTTGGTTGTCCTGTCCAGCCGGTCGCGCCATCCTGCCATGCGAGCGATCTCGGCGCGGTGGAAATGGGACAGCGTGTTGACGCGCTCCGCCGATGAAAGGACGGGGCCAGCGGGCTTTGCCGACGCGTCGTTCATGGCATCCTCCGGCAAGGAACAGAACAGTTTGCCGGCAACATCGTTCCAAGACGCGTCACGCAAGAGCGGCATCGGCCACTCGTGATCTATCTCGGCTGCACGGCCCTTGAGAATCCTTCAGCCTTCGGCAACATGGCGGTAGGGCTGGGAGCGCGAAGATGAGCAAGGCTATTTCCACCGCATCATCGAGGGTCCCGCGCAAGGCGCCGATGGCTCTGACCGAGGATCTCATCGCGCGCACCATGCGTGCTGTCGAGGATGCCGGGCCGACGCCGGGCATGGTTCACATGATCGATGCCGACTATGCGCGCATCCGCGACGAGGTGCTGGCCGGCGCTCCGGCCGGGCCGCTGAAACTATTTGCCTATGGCTCGCTGTTGTGGAAGCCCGCCGGCGAGGTGAGGGGCGGAGAACGCGCGGTGGCCAGCGGCTGGCATCGTTCGTTCTGCTTCACGGTGCAGCGTTTTCGCGGCACGGTCGAGCAGCCCGGCCTGATGATGGCGCTCGATCGCGGCGGCCAGTGCCAGGGCATGGTGTTCGAGATCGCGGAGCCGCTGGCGGCTAACCTCGAAGCGCTGCTGCGCCGCGAAATGACCATCCTGCCCGCCGTCAACGTGCCGCGCTGGCTGCAGGTCAGGACCGAAGGCGGCCCATGTCGCGCGCTCGGCTTCGTCGTCGATCCCGCCAATCCGCGTTATGCCGGCAAGCTCGACAAGCAGGCGATCGCGGCGACGCTGGTGACAGCCGCCGGTCATTGGGGCTCGGGCGCGCAATATCTTTTCGAGACGATCCGCCACCTCGAAGCCTGCGGCATCCGCGACCGCAATCTGTGGCGGTTGCAGGAATTGGTGGCCGTGGAGATCGGGCTGACCATCGCCCAGAAGTGATCCGCCCAGAAGTGATCCGCTCAGACGCGGCACGCTTCAGTCGTGTTTGGCCCCGGATGTTTGCAGGCCACAGCACTTTTCGAAGCAAATCTCTGATTTTGGAAGTCTCCGCAGTGAGGGTTTAATGAATTGAAAACCAGTTCTGGCCCAACGATGACCTGAACACCGGCGCAGGAAACGGTGCGCGTGGGCAAATCATGAAATCCTCGACCGGAGAGCATTACCCAGCGCTGGATCATGTTCGTGGCCTGGCGGCCTTTCTTGTCTTTTCCTGGCATTTCCTTCATGCGTCTCCTGAAGGCCCGGTGCCTTATGACTTCGTGCCGGCTCTTCCCCTCTTCAGCGTTCTGGATGAAGGGCATACTGGCGTTTCCCTGTTCATGGCGCTTTCCGGGTACCTGTTCGCCAAGCTGCTCGATGGAAAGCAGATCAACTATCTGCCCTTCTTTGCCAACAGGGCCCTCAGGCTGCTTCCGCTTCTGCTGGTCGTGATATGTATCGAGGCTTGCCGCAGGTACCTGGCCGGACAGTCCCTCGACGGGTATTTCACGGGCGTCGGATTGGGGTTTCTTTTTCCCACCCTCCCGAATGGCGGCTGGTCGGTAACGATCGAAGCGCACTTCTACCTGTTGCTGCCGTTCTTGCTGATGGCATCCAGGCGGTTTGTGTTCGCGCCCTTGCTGTTCATCGCGGCAGCCATTGTGCTGAGGTCCGTCCTGTATGTGCAGATCGGCGAAGTGCAGTCGGCGGCGTCCGTAACCATCATAGGCCATGCGGATCAGTTCCTGGCCGGCATTCTTGCCTTCCACCTGCGTGCCCACGCGAAGAACCAACACTGGCTGGCGCTGGCCGTTCTCATGGCTTTTTCGGGGTTCTTCTGGTGGTTCGATGCAGCCGGCGGATTTTACCAACTGGGCCGCTATCCGTCGCCTCATTGGATATGGATCATCCTGCCGACCCTGGAGGCGGCAGCCTATTCATTCGGCATCGCCTACTACGACACGAGCTTTTCGAAAAAGCGAACAAGCCCGCCGTTCAGGATACTGGAGAAGGCGGGGGCCTACAGCTATTCGATCTATCTTCTGCACCTGTTCTTCGTCATGCAATTGGCGGCGTTCATAGACACGAATGTCATGAGCATCAGCAATTTCTACGTCGCATGCCTCTGGTCCGCATTGTGCTTCGTGGCGACGATCCCGATCGGCTATCTCAGCTACACCTGCGTCGAGGCGCCATTCCTGCGCCTGCGTCTGCGCTATATGGACCGAAAGCCCGAAACTGCGGCATCGACCGCGGCTGAGCTTGGATCGGTCATCGCCCATAGACCGACCTCGTTCAGCCGTCCCTGAGCCACACCAGCATTTCGCCGGGCTCGCGGTTGTCCCAGGCGAAATAGGGAATGGCGGTCAGGCGCGTCTCGGCGGTGGTCGGCGGCTCGGGCCTGTAGAGCCCGTCCTGCCAGCCGTCGGGGACATCGGCAAGTGCCGCGGTCGACAGCGTCACCACACCGCCGAGAAGTTCCGGCCGGTGCTGCGCTTCGATGGTGGCCGTCCGCGGCAGCGTCAGGCGATGCGGCTGGCTGTCATTGTCTGATGCCTCGACGCAATAAATCAGCGGACCGCGCGACAGCGCGACGCGGCCCGCATCCTGGCGCACCTGCGGGTTGGCATAGAGCCGCTCGATCGGCATTTCGAGATCGAGCCGGACATTGTCGCCCTTTTTCCATGTCCGCTTGATCGCGGCGTAGCCGTCGCTGGTGATTTCAGCCAGCTTGATGGCTTCGCGGTTCACCTTCAACTGGGCACTGGCGCTCCAGGCGGGAATGCGCAGGTGCAAGGTGAATTCGACCGGCGCCTGCGGTTCGAGCGCGATCTCGACGGCGCCGTCCCAGGGATACCTGCTCGTCTGCGTCAGGCTGACCGGGACGCCCGATATGTCGAAACGGGCGGTCGAGTCGCCATAGAGGTGGATGGCCAACGCATCGTCGGCCAGGCTGTAGAAATAGCTGCCGATCGAGGCGACCATGCGCCCGATATTGGGTGGGCAGCACGGGCAGCGGTGCCATTTCCACCTGTTGTGCTTGCCCCGGCTTTCCAATGGATTCTCGTAGAAAAACAGCGAGCCGTCGAGCGACAGGCCCGAGATCGAACCGTTGTAGAGGGCGCGTTCCATCATGTCGGCGTAGCGCGCGTTCGGCCCCATGCCAAGCATGCGGCTGGCCCAGAACACCAGGCCCACCGCTGCACAGGTCTCGGCATAGGCGCTCTCGTTGGGCAGGTCGTAGTCGCTGGTGAACCCCTCATTGTGCGCCGATGGTCCCAGTCCGCCAGTGATATAGAGGCTCTTGGTGGTGAGATCGTCCCACAGAAGGTCGAGTGTCGACCGCAGCGTGTCGTCGCCATATTCGGTGGCGATGTCGGCCATGCCCGAATAGAGGTACATCGCTCTGACCGCATGGCCGACGACCTTGTCCTGTTCGCGCACCGGGATGTGTGACTGGCTGTATTCATAGGTCTTGAAATGATAGGCCTTCGGGTCGGCGCCGCGGGCGCGGGCCTCCTCGTCGAAATAATGTGGCTGCTGCCCGCGCTGGTCGATGAAGTATTTGGCCAGCTCCATGTATTTCCGCTCGCCGGTCACCCGCGCCAGCTTGACCAGTGCCAGCTCGATCTCCTCATGACCGCAATAGCCCTTCTTCTTGCCGGGCTCGGGGCCGAGCACCGACGCGATATGGTCGGCATAGCGGCACATGATGTCGAGCAGCTTGCGTTTTCCCGTCGCCTGGTAATAGGCGACCGCGCCCTCGATCAGGTGGCCGGCGCAATAGAGCTCGTGGCAGTCGCGCAGATTGGTCCAGCGCTTGCCGGGCTGGATGCGCTGATACCAGCTCGAGAGATAGCCGTCCTCCTGCTGCAGCTTGCCATACATGTCGATGACGGCATCGATCTTCTTCTCCAGTTCGGGGTTCTTGCGCCGGTAAAGCGAATAGGCCGCGGTCTCGATCGTCTTGCCGAGATCGGAATCCCAGAACATCTGCGTGGTCACCGTCGATCCGGTGAATTCCGCGCCCTGGCGATCGGCTTCGTCGGGAGAGGGCGAGTGAAAGGGGATGACTATGCCGGGCGAGGGGCGGTCCGGATCGATCTGCTCCAGCATGCGGGCCTCGACGCAGCGCTCGTAGAGGATGTCGGCGGTGCGTGTGGCGACAGCGTCGGCGCGGTCGCCCCAGAAGCCGTGCACGTCGACCTGCGGCACCGGCAGCGGGCGGAAGGCGAGCTTCGGTTTTCCGGTTTTTGCGGATGGCGATGCGGTCATGAAACTTACTCCATTCGGTCTGTCTATTTGACGGCCCCGGCCATCAGGCCGCGGATGTAGAAGCGCTGCAGCGCCAGGAACAGGATCAGGCACGGCACCATCATCACGGTGACGCCAGCCTGCACCGCGCCCCAGTCGATGGCGCCGAAGCGGCCCGACTGCAGTGCGGTCATCATCACCGGCAGCGTGAACTTGGATTGGTCGGTCATCAGCACGAGGGCGGCGAGGAATTCGTTCCAGGCGCCGAGGAAGGCAAACAGGGCGATGGTGACGACGCCCGGCCAGACCAGCGGCAGCATCACCTTCAAAAGCATTGTGAGATTGCTGGCACCGTCCATGCGGGCGGCCTCCTCGATTTCGCGCGGCACGGCGTCGAAGGCGTTGCGCATCATGAAGATCGAGAACGGCAGTTGCAGCGTCACATAGACGCCGACCAGGCCGGTCAGGGTGTTGTGCAGGCCAAGCTTGGTCAGCACCAGGAAGATCGGCGTCAGGATCGACTGGAACGGGATCATGATCGTCGACAGGATGAGGATGAAGAACAGGTCCTTGAACGGAAACCGGAACCGCGAAAAGCCGTAGCCGGCCAGCACGCTGACGGCGACCGACAGCACCACCGTCATCACCGAGACATAGATGCTGTTTTGCGCCGAGACCCACAGCCCGTCGCCGAAGCTGTTGAGCGTGGCGTAGTTCTCCAGCGAGAAGCCTGTCGTCGGCCAGGGCGGCAGCGGCGGCAGGCGCGCTTCGGCCGCCGGCTTGAACGCCGACAGCACCGCCCAGACGATCGGCGCGGCAAACAGCACCGAGGCGATGATGCCGGTCGAATGCTCTGCGACGCGGCTCAGGAGCCGGCGGCTACGGGAGGCGGCCTGCGCCATCAGTCGAGACCCTCGGGTTTGCGCAACAACCATAGCTGGACGAGGCTGAGCGCCACCAGGATGACCAGCAGCACCATGGAAAGTGCCGCGCCATAGCCGAGCTTGAACGACACGAAGGACTGGTTGAAGATCCAATAGACCGCCGTCAGCGTCTGGTTGCGCGGGCCGCCGCGCAGGATGATGTAGAACTGGTCGAAGGCGAGGATCGAGCCGGCGACCGACAGGATCAGCGCCAGCGCCAGCGTACGACGCATCAGCGGCAAGGTGATCGCCCGGAACCTGGCGAACGGACCGGCACCGTCAATGACTGCGGCCTCCTGCAGATCCTGCGGGATCGATTGCAGGCCGGCCATCAGGATGATCATGGTGAAGCCGGCGACCTTCCAGACGACCATGGCGATGATCGACCAGAAGGCCGGCTGGAAGGTGGCCAGAAGGTTGAACTTCCTGTCGATCAGGCCGAGGTCATAGGCGGCCGGGCTGAACAGGCCGGAATCGACGTTCAACAGCCACGACCAGAGCAGGCTGGCCGAGGCGAAACCGACAACCGCCGGCATGAAGAACATGGTGCGGTAGAGATTGGTCAGCGGCCGCGGCCTTTCGACGAACAGCGCCAGCGGAAAGGCCACCACGAAGATCGCGATGGTGACGATCACGGTGTAGTAGGCGGTGAAGCGCAGCGCGTTCCAGAACCTGGTGTCGCGTAGGATGGCGACGTAGTTGCCGAGGCCGATATAACTGTGCTCGCCCATCAGCGGCCAATTGTGCAGCGACATCCACGCCGTCATGCCGAGCGGGATCAGGAAGAAGACGACGACCAGCGCGACAGCCGGCGCGACATAGAGCAGGCCGATCCATTGTTGGCGGCTGGCGACCCTGCGGGCGCGGGGCGGGGCAGGGGTTGCTGCGGTTGTGATAGAGCTCATGCCGTGCCTGTTCTTCCGTCGGATACAGTTGGCCGCCCCACCTCCCCCTTGTGGGGAGGTCGGACCGAAGGTCCGGGTGGGGGTACTGGCGCTGCCCCCACCCCGCTGCTTTGCAGCGACCCTCGCCACAAGAGGGAGGGTAAAGAACGCGCCGGCCACCCGCCCAGGGAGACGGGCGGGTGGCCGGGTAGGCCGCCGCTATTTTTGCGGCGCCTGGTCGATGATCGACTGTATCGTCTCTTGTGCGTTGGCTATGGCGCCATCGACATCGTCGCCGAAGAAGACCTCGTTGATCATCTGCGTCCACGGCCCGTTGGCGGAGTTGATCAGGTCGTTGAACACCACCGAATAGGGTGTCTTGCCCTTGGCCATAGCCTCGGCGGCGATCTGATAGCGTGGATCGAGGTCCTTCAGTGCCTCCTTGGCGATGTCGCCGCGCACCGGCAGGCTGCCGTATTTGGCGAGGATGGTCTGGCCCTCGAGCGAATAGGCGAAATCGAGGAACTCCTTCACCACGGGCAGTTTCGTGGTGCCCTTGGTGACGACGAAATTGTCGCCGCCGGCAAAGGACGACCAGCCGCTGTCCTTGCCCGGCAGGAAGGTGACGCCGTAGTCGACATCGGGATACTGGGTGTTGAGCGCGCCGATGGCGAAGGCGCCGGACGGCGAGATGCCGATATTGCCGGCGGCGAAGGCGGCAAAGAAGTTGGCGCCGGTGTCGGTCTGCGCACCTGCCGGGACCAGGTCTTTCTTGACCATCGAGCGGTAGAGATCGATGGCGCCGCGCAGCTGCGGGCTGTCCAGCGTCGCTTTCGAGCCGTCCTCCGAGAGGATGTCGCCACCCGACGCCCAGATCAGCGGCGTGAAGGTGAAGATGTTGCAGCCGCCGCAATTGCCGGAGAAGTAGAAGCCCTTGATGTTGCCGCCGAGCGCGTTGACTTTCTCGGCGTCGGTCGCGATCTCGGCCCAGTTGGCAGGGCCTTTTTCAGGGTCGAGGCCAGCCTGCTTGAACAGTTTCTTGTTCCAGATCAGCACCGAGGCGTCGGCGGAGAACGGCAGCCCGTAAATGTGGTCCTTGTAGGTGCCGGTCTTCACATGCGCAGGCGACAGGCTCGAGAAATAGGGCAGGGACTTGGCCCAGTCGGTGATGTCCTCCAGCTGGCCGGCGGCGGCGAAGGAGGGCGTGTAGATCAGGTCGAGCGACAGCGCGTCGGGCGCGGTGCCGCCGGCCGCGGAGGCACCATATTTCGGGATGATCTCGGCATTGGGGATGATGTCGAGCTTGACCTGGTTGGTGTGCGCCTTGTTGTAGGCGTCGACGATCCTCGGCATGAAATTCGAGCCGTCGGCGCGCACCCAGATGTTGGCCGTCTCGGCGGCCGCGGCACCGATGCCGCCACCCAGAACGGCAGCGGCCAGGGCCAGTTTGGCAATAAGGTTCCTCATGTTCTCCTCCTCCAGGGTTGGCCGCGCTCCGCGGCTTGGCGCCGATTGCGCGGCGCTTGGTTTCAGCCATCCAGCGGATGGCCGCATGACTGCCGCACCACCAGCCGGCACGGCAGTTTTCGAATGCCCGGCGCGGCGGGCTTGCCGCCGACCAGCGAAAGCAGGGTCAGCCCGGCCTCGCGCCCGAGAGCAACCAGGTTCATGTCGATGGAGGTCAGCGGCGGACGCGTCGCCTCGGCCACGATCTCCCAATTGTCGAAACCGATGACGCCGACATCGCCGGGTACGTCGAGGCCGCGTTCGCGCAGAGCATCAATGACGCCGCGCGCGATCTGGTCGTTGCCGCAGAAGACCGCGTCCGGCCTTTCGCTTTTGCCGTCGAACAGTTGCGCAACCGCCTGGTGACCCCAGGCTTCCGACCAGGAGCCGAGCAGCGGCTCGCTGACCGTCAGGCCGTTTTCGACGAGCACGTCGCGGTAAGCCTGGACGCGCGCGTGCACCACGGCAAAGCTCGCCGGCCCGGTGACGTGGGCGATGCGCTTGCGGCCCAGCCGGCAGAAATGCTCGACGGCCAGCCGGGCGCCGCCAACATCGTCCGAGACGAAAGCGACGGCGTCGGGATCTGGCTGCGTGAAGGCATAGATCACCGGGACGCGCAGATTGGAGAGGTCGACGGGGAGATGGCGATCGATGCGCTTGCCGGTGGCGATGATGCCGTCCACGCGCTTGTCGAGCATGGCGTCGACATGCATCTGGCCCAGCCGCGGATCCTCCTCGACATTGCACAGGAACACCGAGACGCCATTGTCGACCAGCGCGTCCGAAATGCCCGACATCAACGGCAGCGAGAAGCGGCCATAGGTATCGTTGGTGAGCAGGCCGACGGTGAAGCTACGGCGCCGGAGCAGGCTTTGCGCCAGGCTGTTGGGTCGGAAGCCAAGCCGCCGGGCGGTCTCGCGAATGCGTTCGCGCGTCTCGGCTGTCATCCGGCCCTGGCCGTTGAGCGCCTTGGATGCGGTGGCGACGCTGACTCCGGCCTGGGCGGCCACGTCACGCAAGGTGACTGGCTTGGAAAAGACCGGAACAGGCAGATCGTCCGATGGCATCGCGCCGAGATCCTTGGTTGGGAAAAGGTTTTCTCTTGCCGAGCCGGATAAGGCCCGGCAGGTGGCCGAGCCCGACGACGATTGTTTGAGAAAACCTTTTCTCAGATGAAGCTAAGCCAGATCGAATCGCTGTTCAAGGGGAAAAGTTGGTTGGCCTCCGCTCCTCTCCTCCGAAATGCAACGCGGGGTAAAAGCAGCCTCGGAAGCGCGTAGCTCAGGGGAAGAACGTCAGTCGCAGTGCTGGAGGCCCTCGGTCGAGACGGGGCGGGCTGCCGCTTGGGGCGTGAAGGATTTCAACTCTGCGCCGGAAGCGAGACCCGGCAAGGTTGGCTGGCGAACGCTCTGAAACTCGACCCCGAAAATTCTGAACAATCCCTCGGGATTAACCTTTCCGTAAATATTTGGCCGCTACTTCACAGCCATGGCCTCGTGGCGGAGCGGCTACGCTGGAGACGGCAAATCTCTGAAGCCTCGGTTCGATCCCGAGGCGAGGCCTCCAAAATTTGGCGTCCCAATCTGCCCCGGGCGCAGTCAGTTCCCACGAATAGATTGTGTGTTGCGAATGCAGTAGGGACTGGCCGTCAAAGCAGTCCTGTCTTGAATTTGGCATGCAGGCGCTCGCGAAAAAAGTGCTATGGAAGGGGTGCGAGCGTTCTTGCTTCGCTTTTCCCTGACATTCGAGGCCTTTCGTGCGTGAACCGTCGCTGCTGCCCGTCTTTGGAAAACTTGGCCTCAAGGCCCCTGTCGCCTTGGCGGCGGCACCGGTCTCGTCGGCAGGTGTGCCGCACCTGCGGAAGCTTCTGGCCGTGCATGGCGGCATGGTGCTGAAACTGTCGGTCGTCGCCTGGACGGTGCTGATCCTGGGCGCCGTGTTTTTCACGATGCAAGGCTGACCGCCATGGCCAACCGCTACACGCTGCGCATGGAGCTTCCCCAGAGCTGGAGCATCATCGATGTCTTCACCGGCCAGCCTGCGGTTGTCCGGCAAAAGGTGATGGTCGGGATGGGGCCGCGCGAGGCCGAGGACATGGTCGTGCAGATGAATGTCCGCGACGTCAGACGCCGCGAAAGGGCCGAGCGCAAGACCTGATCGCGGTCAGCGCCAACTCGCCGCCATTTCAGCCGAAATCGGCCGCCGTCAGCACATACATGCTCTTGCGGGTGCGGTCATAGGCCTTCGACGCCACCTCGCGGATGGCGCTGCTCTCGGTGTCGAATGTCTGGAGATAACCGGCTTCGTCGGCAGCTGTGCCCGGCCGCATCTTGGCCATGGCGTCGGCAGCGACGGAAAACGAGATCTGGAACATGCCGTCATGGCCAACGAAACGAATGCGCTGGCCCGCTTCGTCATAGCTGCGGCTGCGGTTGGGAAAGGTGAGGCTCATGTCTTGGCCTCCGTGGCTTTCTTGGTCACCCGCTTCTTCTTCGGCGTCGGATTGAGGGCCTCGGCGACACGATCGGCCTCTTCCTTGGCCAGCCGAAGCTCCCTCAGCCTTGCCGTCTTGATTTCCCTGGCTCTTGCCTCGGACATATATTCGGCGGTCGCCTTGTTTTTCTCCGCTGTCTTCTTCTGCTTGTCGACAAAGCGGGCTTCAGCTTTTTCCATGATCGTCTGATTGCCTTCGGCCATCGAAGAAATCTCCCTTGTGCCTGAAATCGTGAAAGTGAACTTGTCCGATAAATAGGCACTCGATCGGCAAAATTCAATCTTTTGAATTATTTGACATTCTGCGGATATCACGAAACGGCCAGCTGAAATAATACTTTTGAATATTTAATATGGTCCGCGAATAATTTTTGGCACTCCTATCTATCGAGTGCCAACGCGTCTATAGAGGAGGGGCGTGGCCGCCTGTGCCGGCCCCAGAAAGAAAGTTCCCATGAAATTTCGGCCACTCCACGACCGCGTCGTCATTCGTCGCGCCGAAGGCGATATCAAATCCAAGGGCGGGATCATCATCCCCGACACTGCCAAGGAAAAGCCGCAGGAGGGCGAAGTCATCGCCGTCGGGCCTGGCGCACGCGACGAAAACGGCGCGCTTGTTCCGCTCGACGTCAAAGCCGGCGACTTCATCCTGTTCGGCAAATGGTCGGGCACCGAGGTCAAGATCGACGGCGAGGACCTTCTGATCATGAAGGAAGCCGACATCATGGGCGTCATCGACAAGAGCGAGACCGGGATCATCGACAAGGGCGAGACGGCTGCAACCGACAAGACCGTGGCCGCCAAGAAAGCTGCCTGACCTCATTTTCTCCGAACGAACTGGATAAAAATCATGTCTGCCAAGGAAATCAAATTCTCCACCGATGCGCGCGACCGCATGCTACGCGGCGTCGAGATCCTCACCAATGCGGTGAAGGTCACGCTCGGCCCCAAGGGCCGCAACGTCATCATCGACAAGGCCTATGGCGCGCCGCGCATCACCAAGGACGGCGTCACCGTCGCCAAGGAAATCGAGCTTGCCGACAAGTTCGAGAACATGGGCGCCCAGATGGTGCGCGAAGTGGCCTCGAAGACCAACGACCTCGCCGGTGACGGCACCACCACCGCCACGGTGCTGGCCGCCTCGATCCTGCGCGAAGGCGCCAAGCTGGTCGCCGCCGGCATGAACCCCATGGATTTGAAGCGCGGCATCGACCAGGCGGTTTCCGCCGTGGTCAAGGAAATCCAGGCGCGCGCCAAGAAGGTCAAGTCGTCGGCCGAGATCGCACAGGTCGGCACCATCGCCGCCAATGGCGATGCCAGCGTCGGCGAGATGATCGCCAAGGCGATGGACAAGGTCGGCAATGACGGCGTCATCACAGTCGAGGAAGCCAAGACCGCAGAGACCGAACTCGACGTCGTCGAAGGCATGCAGTTCGACCGCGGCTATCTCTCGCCCTATTTCGTCACCAATGCCGACAAGATGCGCGTCGAGCTGGAAGAGCCCTACATCCTCATCCACGAGAAGAAGCTCGGCAATCTGCAGGCGATGCTGCCGATCCTCGAAGCGGTGGTGCAGAGCGGCAGGCCGCTGCTGATCATCTCCGAGGACGTCGAGGGCGAGGCTCTGGCGACGCTGGTCGTCAACAAGCTGCGCGGCGGCCTCAAGGTCGCGGCCGTCAAGGCGCCGGGCTTCGGCGATCGCCGCAAGGCGATGCTGGAAGACATCGCCGTGCTGACATCAGGCCAGATGATCTCCGAGGACCTCGGCATCAAGCTTGAAAACGTCACCATCGAGATGCTCGGCCGCGCCAAGCGTGTGCTGATCGAGAAAGACACCACCACGATCATCGACGGTGCCGGCACCAAGGCGACGATCCAGGCGCGTGTCGCCCAGATCAAGGGCCAGATCGAAGAGACGACCTCCGACTACGACAAGGAGAAGCTGCAGGAGCGACTGGCCAAGCTCGCCGGCGGCGTTGCCGTCATCCGCGTCGGCGGCGTCACCGAGTCGGAAGTCAAGGAAAAGAAGGACCGCATCGACGATGCGCTGAACGCCACCCGCGCGGCGGTTGAAGAAGGCATCGTGCCCGGCGGCGGCGTGGCTCTGCTGCGTGCCCGCTCGGTGCTTGGCGGCCTGACCGGCGCCAATGCCGATGTCACGGCCGGCATCACGATCGTGCTGCGGGCGCTCGAAGCGCCGATCCGCCAGATCGCCGAGAATTCCGGCGTTGAAGGCTCGATCGTCGTCGGCAAGCTCACCGACAGCAAGGACCACAATCAGGGTTTTGACGCCCAGAACGAGGTCTATGTCGACATGATCAAGGCAGGCATCGTCGATCCGGCGAAAGTGGTGCGCACCGCACTGCAGGATGCCGGTTCGATCGCAGCCCTTCTGATCACCGCCGAAGCGATGATCACCGACATCCCGCCGAAAGACGCTGCCCCGGCGGGCGGCGGCGGTATGGGCGGCTACTAAAACCCGGGACTTGTCCGATCTCTTTGAGAGGTGAATGACGGCCCCGATCGGGGCCGTCATGATTCTCAAGATGATCGCAAAGTTTACGCATAGCTGCCTTGCCGTCCGGCTCAGCGCCGGGAGGCACCCCTGATCTTGCGGCTTTCGGAGGGGACGCAATCCACGCTAGACTGTGCGGGCGGCCGTCTGGTCGCGGAGCTCGCCGACTTTGGCAAGCGATCGGACGAACAGCTATCCTCGATACGGAGACACGTTCATGTTTGCGGCCAAGGCCATCGACACCTCAGACAAGGCCGCGTTCTACCGCGACCTCGCCACTCAGCTTAAGGCGCTGCTCGACGGCGAGCGCGATTCGATCGCCAACGCCGCCAACACCGCAGCACTCATCTTCCAGATGGTGCCGGACCTCAACTGGGCCGGGTTCTATTTCCTGCAGTCGGACGAGGAAATGGTGCTCGGGCCGTTCCAGGGCAAGCCGGCCTGTATGCGCATCGCCGTCGGCAAGGGCGTGTGCGGAACGGCGGTCGAACTCGGCACCTCGATGCTGATCAAGGACGTGCATGATTTTCCCGGCCACATCGCCTGCGATGCCGACTCGCGCTCGGAACTGGTGGTGCTGCTCGAGGACGATGAAGGCGTCTTCGGCGTGCTCGATCTCGACAGCCCGCTGCCCGGCCGCTTCGACAAGGCCGACCAGGCCGGCATCGAGACGCTGGCGGCGATCTATGCCGCGGCGAGTTCGTTCGAGGACTAGGCCCGGTTTAGACTAGGCGAATTTCACCAGCAGCAGGCTGAAGCAGCCGATGAACAGGAAGGCCGAGAAGGCGAGCGCCAAGGGGCGCAGGCCGCGTGAGCGCAACTGCGAGATGTCGGCCTGCAGGCCCATGGCGGCCAGCCCCATGGTCAGCATGATGGTGGTGGCGAGCGCCATTGCCGATTTCACCTCGGCCGGCACGGTGACGAGGCTGTTCAGCGCCACGATGGCGACGAAGGCGGCGACGAACCACGGCATGGGCGGCCGCGCCGCCACCTCACTGCTGCTCCTGCGGCGCGCCATCAGGCCGAGCGCGACGACCATCGGCGCCAGCATGGCGACGCGGGTCAGCTTGGCGACGGTGGCGATCTCGCCGGACTGGGTGCCGTTCTGGAAGCCGGCGCCGATGACTTGCGCCACTTCATGGATCGAGGCGCCTGCCCACAGGCCGAAAGCGTGCTGGTCGAGGCCGAGCATGGGCGCCATGAGCGGGAAGCCGAGCATGGCGACGGTGCCGAACAAGGTGATCGAGGCGACGGCGTAGGTGACGTCCTCGTCGCGCGCATCGGTGACGATGTTGGTGGCGACGATAGCCGAGGCGCCGCAGATCGAGGTGCCGGCGGCGATCAGCTGCGCCAGCTTGGCGTCGACGCCGATCAGCCGACCGAGCGTGATGGTGAAAACGAAGGTGGCACCAAGCGTGGCCGCGACAATGCCGACGCCGCCGGCGCCGATCGAGACGACTTGGCCGAGCGTCAGCTGGAAGCCGAGCAGCACGATGGCGAAGCGCAACAGGCGCTTTTGCGAGAATGCGATACCGGCTTTGGCGTGCACCGGTGTGCCGAGCACGTTGGAGTGGATCATGCCGGCAACGACGGCCAGGATCATCGGGCTGAACAAGGCGACGCCGGAGACATTGCGGGCCGAGAAGGCAACAGCCGTGATCATCGTGACAAGGACGACGCCGGGGACGATGCCATTCCAGTTGAGGGATTTCCGCCTTGGTGTCAGATCAGCAGGAAAAGCGCTTTTCGGAATATCGTTCGCGAAGTGGGAAACGGAAGACAATGCAATGCTCCAGGCGAGTACGCGGGGAGAATGTCATTCCTCAAATAATCTTTCCAACGAATTATTTTCGTCATAATGATCGGTTTTTACGAACGATCGGTCGGGCATTGGCTGTGCGTCATCTTCTGGCCGACCTGGATTAAAGCTGCGCTTCGATCGCCGCCTTGTCGATCACCGACCAGACGTTCCTGATTGTGTCGTCGAGGAATTCATAGAAGACGTTCTCACTGAAGGAGATCTTCCGGCCGTTGATGGGCAGGCCGAAGAAGGTTCCCTTCGGCGTGCAGTTGAACTGGAGCCGGCTGGCTATGAACGGCGGTTCGGCGATTTGCAGTTGGATGTCGAAATAGAGGTCTGGGATCTCCCGAAAATCGCGCTCCAGCATTTCGCGGTACCCCGCCAGCCTGACGCGGTCGCCATTGTAGTGGACCTCGTCATGGACGAAGCGATGCAGATTTTGCCAATCCTGATTGTTGAGGCAGGCGATGTAGCCTCGATAGAGGTCGGTAACGGTCACGGCGATGGCTCCGGTGCTTGGTCTGGGTCGAGCAAAAAGATAGAACGACTGCGGGTGCAGTCCAGATGCGACATCGCCTGCCGGCGCGCCGCCTAGAACATGCCGCGGTCGTTGCTCCGCTGGTCGTCGTCCACCAGATGCGGCTGATAGATTCCCGTCCGCGCCGTCCGCCGCCAAGGCCGGGCCGGGTCCGCCGGATTTGTGTGGATATCGGCGACGGCGATGGAGGGTGTTCCATCGGCCGGGCATTGCGCCGCCCACCGGCCGCCGGGGCAACGATTCCCGAAGGCGCGGTCAAGCTGTGTTGCGCGGGGAGAGAGAAACCGGCCCAGTAATTGTTGCTTGCCGCGTGGTCCCTGCATCTCGACGGCGAAAGCCGGGCCGTCAGCGGCGGTGATTGTCGGATGCGTCCTCCAGAAAATCGATGCTGTCCGCGAACAGCGATACCGATCCGATCCAGACGGCTACGGCAAACTCGATCCCGAAATAGGCCAGGTTCAGGATGGCAACCATCCGCACCGCCTTGTTCAGCGTTCCGGTCATATTTTGTCCATCGATCAATTGCCGTTTATCGCAAGGCCTGCAGCGATTCCATGACATGAGACATTACCGATCGAGCAGCTGCCTTGACAGCGCCACGCATCATGCTCCAGCTTGGCGCCATGTTCGTCCTCGCGCCCACCAACACCAAGCGACGCCGCCCCTGCACAGTGCGGAGCGGCAGACTGATTGCGCGACGACAAAGACCGGCAGGATAGATCCGGTTCGTTCGTTTCCAGCCCCGCCCGCGACACCGCCGGCGGGGGTTTTCATATCTGGAGCACTTTGATGACCAACAATTCTTCTATCCGGCTTCGGCCCGCCGAGCCCGCTGACGCCACCGCGATCCGGGATATCGTTCGTGCCGCCTATGTCAAATGGGTGCCGGTGATCGGCCGCGAGCCGCTG
This sequence comes from Mesorhizobium sp. M1342, assembly GCF_040317955.1. Lineage (NCBI taxonomy): Bacteria > Pseudomonadati > Pseudomonadota > Alphaproteobacteria > Hyphomicrobiales > Phyllobacteriaceae > Mesorhizobium > Mesorhizobium sp. M1342. Next base: position 314,495 of record NZ_JAMYLI010000002.1, read on the forward strand.
CCTATGCGCGCCGACTACGACAAGGCTGTTGCCGAGCATCCGTTCGATCTCGCCGTCGAGGATGGCGGCATTGTCGGGATGATCGAAACCATCCTGGCCGCAGATCACCTCTGGATCGAGAATGTCTGCGTGGCACCGGATGCGCAGGGGAGAGGGATTGGCCGGCTGTTGCTGGAGCTGGCCGAGCGCAAGGCAATCGAAGCAGGACGTGCCGAGCTTCGCCTGCTGACCAATGGCGCCTTCGAGGCGAATGTGTCGCTCTACAAGAGGCAGGGCTATGTCATCGATCGGGAAGAGCCGTTCATGGGCGGCATGACGGTCTATATGAGCAAGAGGCTCGCGGGATTACCGGCAATCTGACGAAGGAGTTCGATAATGGCTGCCAGGGTCAGGCTTAAGCAACTCCTAGGGCTTTACGCGGTTTCCCGGCTGGAGGCGGGCGAGATCATTCCCGGTTGGGCGGACGGGCCAGGCTTCGTCAGCATCACAAGGACTGACGACGAGCTTTCGATCGTTTGCTTGCAGGACCGCGTGCCGCATGCCGTCAAGCAGGATATCGACTGGGTGGCCTTCAAACTCGAGGGCCCGTTTGCCTTCGATGAAACCGGTATCGTGCTGTCGGTTATCAGGCCGTTGTCGGAAAACGGGTTGGGCATCTTCCTGGTGTCCACTTTCGATGGTGACCATCTGTTGGTGAAAGCGACGGATCAGGCCGCCGCGAGGCGGTTTCTGGTCGAGGCCGGGCATATCTTGCTGTAGTCCATCCCCACCACTACTCGCTGGCCCAACCGCTCTGGCTCAATCACTGCCGCACTGGCTCAACGACTTCGGGGGTTGCGTTTGACAGCGGCGTTTGTGCATCGTTATCTCCAGCCAGATATGACGGCCCGGCGCGGCCATGCGGCCAAGGAGAAAACCATGTCACACAATCTGCAATTCTATATCGAAGGCGCGTGGGTCGATCCTGTTGTGCCCAATACATTGGACGTCATCGATCCCTCGAATGAGGACGCCTTTGCGCAGATTTCGCTCGGCTCCAAGGCCGATGTCGACAAGGCGGTGGCTGCCGCCAAGCGCGCCTTCAACAGCTTTGGTTTTACAGAGGTTGGTGAGCGGCTCGACCTGCTGAACCGCATCATCGCGGTCTACAAGAAGCGCAGTGGCGATCTTGCCGTCGCTGTGTCACGCGAGATGGGCGCGCCGCGCCAGATGGCGTTGGACAGCCAGGTCGGCATTGGGCTGGCGCATCTGACCAAAATGGCCGAGACGCTGAAGACTTTCGAATTCCGCCACGTCAAGGGCAACCATCTGGTGGTCAAGGAGCCGATCGGCGTCGTCGGGCTGATCACGCCGTGGAACTGGCCGCTCAACCAGATCACCTGCAAGGTCGGTCCGGCGCTTGCTGCTGGCTGCACGATGGTGCTGAAGCCCTCCGAGATCGCGCCGCTCGACGCCATCATCTTCGCCGAAATCCTGGACGAGGCCGGCGTGCCGAAGGGCGTCTTCAACCTCGTCAATGGCGACGGACCGGGCGTCGGCCAGGCGCTGTCCAGCCATCCCGACATCGACATGGTGTCGTTCACCGGCTCGACCCGCGCCGGCATCCTGGTGGCCAAGGCCGCCGCCGATACGGTCAAGCGCGTGCACCAGGAGCTTGGCGGCAAGTCGGCCAACATCCTGTTCGGGGATGTCGACCTCGCAAGCGCCGTCAGCAAGGGCGTCGCCGGCTGCTTCAGCAACAGCGGCCAGTCCTGCAACGCGCCGACGCGCATGTTCGTGCCGCGCGACCGCCATGAAGAGGCGGCCGGCTATGCCAAGGCGGCTGCGGAAAAGTTCACCGTCGGCCCCGCTGACGCCGCCGGCACCAAGCTCGGCCCGGTCGTCAGCCAGGTTCAGTTCGACAAGATCCAGGACCTGATCCAGGCCGGCATCGATGAAGGTGCGACGCTGGTAGCGGGCGGCCCAGGCCGGCCGGCCGAGCTTAACCGCGGCTACTATGTCAGGCCGACGGTGTTCGCGGACGTCGCCCACGACATGCGCATCGCGCGCGAGGAGATCTTTGGGCCGGTGCTGGCGATCATGCCCTATGACAGCGTCGACGAGGTGGTCGAGACCGCCAACGACACCGTCTATGGCCTCGCTTCCTACATCCAGGCCAAGGACATGAAGAAGGCGCGCGAAGTCGCGGCGCGCATGCGCACCGGTAATGTCTACATCAATTATCCGCAGTGGGACGCCGGCCTGCCGTTCGGCGGCTACAAGCAGTCGGGCAATGGCCGCGAATATGCCGAATACGGGCTCGAGGATTTCCTCGAGATCAAGGGCATCGCAGGGTATGAGGCGGCAGAGTAGACGGGGTACTGGCGGCGACTTTCAGGACTTGGGTTCCTCGCCCCCACGTGAGTGGGGGAGAGCGACTATCTGGGGTGTCAAGTTGCAATTACGAACTCGTTGCGCGCATCGCGTGCTTTTGCATTGAGGATGACCAGGAGTTT